>CAJUFK010000004.1 GCA_910585535.1 uncultured Angelakisella sp.
TATGATGATGCTTTCCTTGCCGATGTTCTTCGCTCTCTTCATGCGTAAGCCCTGGAGATCATCCCCATCCTTATGTACACCGAATACACCAACAACTTTAATATCACCATTGCCAGCGCCATGGCCATCTTTATCGGGGCGGTGTGTGTCATCTTGAATATGTTCGCCAGAACATTGCTGGAAAAGGGGTGAGTGCAGAATGCTGGGTTACAATTTCACCGGAAAGGTCCTGAAGTTCCTGGTCTACCTGCTGATCGTCGCCACCACGGCGTTTCTGCTGGTGCCCATCGTCTTTACCATCCTGGGCTCCTTTTCCGCCTACTGGGGGCAGTCCATGTTCAGCCGGGGGCTCACCCTGGAATGGTATGAGTATGTCTTTTATTACTACGGCCACACCATCGGCATCACCCTGCTGATCACCTTGACCACCGTGGTGGTCAACGTCCTCATCGGCAGCATGATGGCCTACAAGGTGGCCATGAGCCCAAACAAAAATTCCCGCTGGATGAAGCTGCTGGAGGAGATCCTGACCCTTCCCGCCGCCATCCCCGGAGTTGCCATCGGTCTGGCTCTGGCCCAGTCCTACTCCGGCCTGCGCCGGTCGGGGGTGCTGATCCTCATCGGACACATCGTTTTCACCTTCCCCCTTATGTTCCGGGCGGTGACCGGGGCGTTGCGGGCCAAGGACTTCAAGTCCATCGACGAATGCGCCTCGGTGCTGGGGGCGGGGCCGCTGCGGCGGTTCTTCCTGGTGATCTTCCCCGCCATCCGGGTCTCTATCCTTTCCGGGGCCATCAACGTCTTTATGATGTCCCTGGGGGAGTTCAACATCACCTTCTTCCTGTACACCCCCTACCTGATGACCCTGCCGGTGGGGATGTATGAATCCTACGCATCGCTGCGGATCGAGGTGGGCAGCGCCTTTACCACGCTGTTTTTGGCCTTTGCTATCCCGCTGACCTACTGTATGAACCGTCTCAACAAGAGCAAGACCAAGTGAGGGGGAAAGGAAAATGACCGAGAAAACACACGTTTCCATCCGGCACATCAACAAGATATACAGCGACGGGACCCACGCCCTCCGGGACATCTGCCTGGATGTCCGGGAGGGGGAGATCCTGGTGCTGCTGGGCTCCTCCGGCTGTGGGAAATCCACCCTGCTGCGGACCATCGGCGGGCTGGAGAAAAAGACCAGCGGGGAGATCTACTTCTATGATCAGGAGATCACCTCGGTCCCGGTGGAAAAGCGCAACGTGGGCTTCGTGTTCCAGAACTACGCGCTTTTCCCCACCATGACCATCCGGCAAAACATCGCCTTCGGGCTCAAGCTGCGGAAGATGCCCAAGGAGCAGATCGACCAGAAAGTCCAGCAGCTTTTGGACATGATGGATCTGAACCCCTACGCCGACAAAAAGCCGGGACAGCTCTCCGGCGGTCAGCAGCAGCGGGTGGCCATCGCCCGTGTCCTGGCCATCGAGCCCAAGGTGCTGCTGATGGACGAGCCCCTCACCGCCTTGGACGCCAAGCTGAAGGAGTACCTGCGGATCGAGCTGGGCAAACAGCTGCGGCAGTTCGGCATCACCACCATCTACGTCACCCATGACCAGCTGGAGGCCATGGCCCTGGCCGACCGCATCGCCATTATGAACGGCGGCATCATCGAGCAGGTGGACACCCCGGCGGCGATCTACTCCCGGCCCCAGACCGACTTTGTGGCCCAGTTCATCGGCAAGATCAACCAGCTTCCCGAAACCATCCGCAAGACCTCCGCGGGGACGATGGTGGATACCGGCTTTGCCCATCTCCCCTACCAGGGGACCAAGGAGTACAAGGACGGCGACCCGGTGAAGGTCTACCTGCGCCTGGAGGATATGGAGCTGGCGGCTCCCGGGGCCAAGGGGGAGGAGATCATCCCCGCCAAGGTGACCCAAAGCATCTTTATGGGGGCCTGCTGCCAGGTGGGCGCTATGATCGGGACCAGCGAGGTCTATTTTGAAGCGCCCAACACGGTGGCTCTGCACGCTGGTGACGAGATCGGGATACAGATCAACGAAAAGAAAATGATTGTTGTATAATGGGGTGGCAATTATGAAAATAAGTTATTCGGAACTGATCCTGCTGAACCGGCCGGTGTTGGAGAACATGGAGACATTGCGAAAGACCGGGACAGAGAACGTGGAACTGATGATGGACGGAGCCGGCTGGGACAGCTTTGGCGGCCGTTATGCCGCCATTGCGGAGGAGCTGAAGGGGCTGGACCTCCACTATTCGGTCCATCCGGCGGCCTGGGACATCAACCTGACGGCGGAGATGGAGATCTTCCGGGAGGCCGCCTACCGCCACCACCTGGAGGCGCTGGAGTTCTGCGCCCGGCTGGGAGCATCCCAGATGGTAGTCCACCCCGGCTTTGCCTACTCCCCGGCCTTTAACAAGGAAACAGCCAAGCGGCGGGCCCACGAGACCATCTGCCGCTTGGCGGAGGAGGCAAAAAAAGCGGGGGTCCGGCTGGCCTTTGAGAACGTGGGCTACAACGGCGCTTCTATCTACACCCAGGAGGAGTACCTCCACGCCCTGGACGGAGTGGATCCCATTGTGGGGTATCTCATCGACGTGGGCCATGCCCATGTCAACAGCTGGAACATTCCCGAGATGATCGACACGGTGTCTGACCGGCTGTTCGGACTGCACCTCCACGACAACTGCGGCAACTGTGACGCCCACCTGCCCATGGGGGAGGGGACCATCCCCTGGGACAAGGTATTCGAGGCTATGGGCCGCATCCGGACCAAGGATTGCGAATGGGTGCTGGAGTACGCCCCCATGCAGCCCCTGGAGAAGCTGCGGGCCGGGGAGGCTATGCTGAGGAAAGCTCTGGGATAGCAGGCGCCGGGGAGCAAATGAAAACTGCTCCTGCGGACCCAAGTCGAACAAAGAAGCCGCCGGCCTTCCACTCTGTCAGTGGGAGGCCGGCGGTTTGCGTTTGTATGAAAGGGCTGCTGCTATAAAGAATTGTCGGGTATCCGCCATCGTTCGGGGCCTTTGTGCAACACGAAAGCTGATGACAGGGTCCTTTCGGGGGACAGCGAGAGACGGCCGCCTTCCCCAAAATTTTCTGTTGCGAAATAGAAAGAAATATGCGAAAATAAAACAGAAAAGTATGAATAGTTGAAAACGGCAAGGGGGGTAGGACTGGTGGACGATATAAGTATTGATAAAATCGAGTGCATCCTAAAGGTTTATGAAACGCAAAACATCACAAAGGCGGCCGAGGAGCTTTACCTTTCTCAACAGGCCCTTAGCAAAACGGTAAAGAATGTTGAAAGTGAATTGGGGCTTTCTCTCTTTCTCCGTTCTGCCCGAGGTGTCCTTCCTACTGCTATGGGGACCCGTTTTTACCAGACCTTTGCCCCGCTCCTCCAGCAATATCATGCCAGACTAAAGGAGTTCCGGAGCATCTCCAGGAGCAGGCTTCGTTTGGGATTGGCTGTAGCTGCCCTGCGAAGGATCGGTTCCTCTGTTTTGAACGACTTTTCCCAGGCAAATCCCGGCATCGAGCTGGACATCGTTCAACAGCCGGATGAAGAAAATATTTTCAGTGTGATCTCTGGGAACTGTGAGCTATCCCTTTGCCCGCCTCCTACTGGTCTTGATGACGGAAACCTGGAATTTATCGAGGTGTGGCGGGAACCGATCTACATTGTGACAGGGCAAGATCATCCGCTGGCAGGGAGAAAAAGTGTCACCATCCGAGAGCTGGATGGCTATCCCATTATCCGAAGCCGGGATGAAGATTTCACCTTCCGTGTAACGGTAGATATTTTCCGGCAAAGAGAACTTGTTCCCAACTTCGTTTACGCTATTGGTGAGTTTGAGCTGTTGCGAGACATAGCTGTTAGAAAAGGGTATATTTTCATTTGCCCAGAGCTCCATAGCCGGTATGTCCCTCGCGGAGGGATCGCTATTCCCATAACCGACCCAGATTTCATCATGAAGGAAGGCTTTGTATTTCGCAAAGATATTATGTTGAGTGGCCAGGCGAAGAAATTGATCCAATTCGTTCAGAACTATAACCCCCACAAATAGCTTCCAGCATATGACATCAACAGCCTACCACAACTTTGCGTTGTGGCAGGCTGCTGATTATTACTGTTTGTTATTCTCTTTTCCCCGTGATACTATATAAATGTACATAAAATATGTACAAGCAGCTGCTGAATCTGAAAGGAGAACCTTGTATGAAAAAACTATTGGCCACTGTTTTGACGATCGCACTTGTCCTTTCCCTTTCCGCCTGCGGCGGCTCCTCCAATCCGGCTTCCCCTACTGCGCCTGGAGCAGAGAGTGGTTCCGCAGCACCCGAAACATCCGACTTCACTCCGGTGACATGGCGTTTTGCCAACCAGCACGCCCCTGACCAGCCGGGCTGTATCCTTGACCAACGGATCTGCGACGAGATCAAAGAGGCTACCCAAGGCCGTGTGACCGTGGAACTTTACGCCAACAATGCTCTGGGAGACTACACCAGTGTATTTGATGAACTGATGCTGGGCACCATCGAAATGGCGCATATCACCCCTGTGGAATCCTATGACAGCCGAGTCTCTGCCGCCATGATCCCTTATCTGGGAACCACCTATGAGGAGCTTTTGAAAGCCTACGCCCGGGATGGTTACCTGTTCGGTCAGGTCAAGGAGGCTCTTGGCGCTATCGGTATTGAACTGATGGGGATCTGTCCGGAGGGCTACAACGGCATCGGCACGATGAGTGAACTGCAAAACCCCACTGTTCCGGGAGCGGAAAAGGGTCTTGTGATCCGGACCCCTATGCTGGACATCTTTGCCCTTAGCGGTATCGACCTGGGCTTTCGAGTTTCCTCTATGCCCTACGCCGACACCTATACTGCCATGCAGACCGGCGTCGTAGGCGGATGGGCTGGCGGCAGTATTACCGGCAACTACTTTGTCATGCGGGATCTCATCAAGTATTTTTATGATTACCGGCAAAATCAGGAGGCTACCCTTATTATGGTGAGCAGCCAGGCTTGGAGCAAGCTCCTTCCAAAGGATCAGGAAGCCATCTCCCAGATTGTTGCCAAGGGGTGCGAG
The DNA here is from genome assembly GCA_910585535.1 of uncultured Angelakisella sp. GTDB lineage: Bacteria > Bacillota > Clostridia > Oscillospirales > Ruminococcaceae > Angelakisella. The sequence goes on from CAJUFK010000004.1 coordinate 5,106, forward strand.
GATATGGCGGAGATCACTCAAAAGGCCGATGCCGAAAACATCCCCAAGCTGGAAGAGTCCGGTATCAAGGTAGTCCTGTTCAGCGACGAGGAACTCCAGGCGTTTGCGGACAGCTGCCACAAGAACGTGTGGCCCAAGTTGTCGGCCAACTATCCCGAAGGCTTCATCGACAACATCCTGGCAGACATCTCTAAATGATGCTGCACAAAGAAGCAAAGAACAGGAGGGAATCTCCGTGGTCAAATTACTGTGCACTCTGGACCGTTTCATTGAAAAGATCCAAAACTGGGTCCTGCTTCTTACGGGTACTGCTATCACCATGATGATCCTGGTCAATGCGTTGTTTCGTTTTCTGAAGGTCGATTGGTTTGGTTCAGAGGAACTGATTTTGTTTGTAGCTTTTTGGCTCTACTTCACCGGAAGTGCCTGCGCCTCCAGGGAAAGGACCCAGATCAGTGCGGATATGCTGACTCTTTTTATTAAAGCTCCAGCGGCCCTCCGTATGATCTCCATTATCAAGGATGTGATCTCCCTGGTTATGGCCGCTGTTTTTACCGGCTGGGCTGTTCAGTTTGTGCAGTGGCAGTATAAGCTGAAGGCTACCTCAGCGGTTTACAAGCTTCCTACCATCATTTCCTTGATCCCCATCCTTATCTGTTTTGCCCTTTGGACCATCTACCTGTTTCGCGACCTGCTTCGCCACTTTGTTAAGGGAGAACCTCCCCAGAAAGGAGATGAGGCTTTATGAAGATCCTGGTTGCGCTTGTGATCCTTATTGCCGCAATGATCATAGGTATCCCGGTCCCCCTGGCTTTCCTCCTTTCTGCCACCCAGCTGTGTGTGGTAAATGGAACTAATACCCAAATGCTCCTTTCCTATGGCTATAAAAGTGTCAACAGTGTTTTGCTACTGACCATTCCTCTGTTCGTTTTGGCAGGTTCCCTCATCAACAATGGCGGACTCGGGGAAAAACTTTGCGGCGCTGTGGAACGGACCAGATTGGGAAAGGTGAAAGGCGGTCTGGGGATCGTTTCGGTGGTAGCCTGTGCGGTATTCGGCGCTGTTTCCGGTTCCTCCTCCGCTACTCTTTCCTGTGTGGGCTCTATTATGACCCCCAAAATGAAGGAAGCAGGTTATTCAGATGGACTGGTGGGATCCCTTTTGGCTTCCTCTGGGGTGCTTGGCATCCTTATCCCTCCGTCTATGATCATGATCCTCTACGCCTGGGCCTCCAACGCCTCGGTGCTGGGATGTTTTCTGGCCACCATCCTTCCGGGGATCCTTCTGGTGATCCTTCTCAGCTTGGTGAACTGCTATCTGTACAAGCGAAACCAAAAAGATGGTACCATGACCCTTACCGATGCCATTTTGGAATCCGCTAAGCTGAAGGAGCGAGCCAAACAGCAAAACAAGGAGAAAGAGACCAGCGCGGTCCCTGCCCTTATCATGCCCCTTATTATCCTGGGTTCGATCTACGGCGGTTTTCTCACCGCAACAGAGGCTGCTGCTCTTTCGGTATTCTATGCCATTCCGGTGGGGATCTTCTACTACAAAAGGATCAACTGGAGCACCTACAAAAAGGCAATGATCGACGCCGGGAAAACGGCAGGCGTCATTATGACCATGCTGTTTTGTGTCCAGATCCTCAGCCGGCTGTACATTACGGAGAATCTGCCCAACACCATCCTTTCTGTTCTCACCGCCATTTCCAGCAATAAGGTGGTCATCCTGCTGATGCTCAATCTGTTTATGGTGGTCATGGGGATGCTGATGGACGATACATCCTGCACCATTCTGCTCACACCTATCCTTTTGCCTGTGGCTACCAGCCTAGGTCTTAGTCCCTTCCACTTTGCCGCTATTTTAGGGGTCAATATTGGCATGGGCAACATAACCCCGCCCACCGCGCCCCTTCTCTATCTTTCCGGGCGTATCACCGGGGCCCAAGTAAAGGATATGCTGAAGCCCACTCTGCTGATGATCTGTTTTGCCTGGCTTCCCACCTTGATCCTTACCACCTACTGCCCGATCTTCTCCGAAATCCTGCCAAGACTGCTTGGCTATCTGTAAAAGTGAGGGGTCTTCACAATGAAAGTTTTCCGAAGTATTTTCAATAACACATTGGCGCCTATCACGCCGGGGCCTTCCAGCTCCAATACCTGTGGCCCCGCTCGGATCGGCTTGGTAAGTCAGTACATATTGGGGGAGATCCCCAAAAGTGTCGTAGTGGAATATGATGTGGATGGAGCTTTTACGACAACCCTTTATGGGATGAAAAGCGACATCGGTTTTATCAACGGCCTTTTGGGGAAAGATCAAAATGCTCCGGATTTTACCTCGGCCTATGAAAATGCAAAGCAGGCCGGAATGGCGGTCACTTTTGCCCAGGTCGATGATTTGAAAATAGGTGGGCTGGAAACCGCCCGTCTGCGTATGACCTCCCAGAAGGGTGATGAGATGACCGTTATCGGGGAATCCCTGGGAGGAGGAGCCTTTCGGATCCATTTTGTTGACGACTGCCCAGTGACCATTCTTGGAACCAGCTGGGAGCTGCTACTCTTCACCGATAAACGCTCCCCCAACGCCCTTCAAGCCGAAGTGGAACAACTCGCTGGAGGGCTTGCCCATCTCAATCAGGTGGACTGTGTTACTGGAGAGCGGTATTCACTCATTGACCTCAAAGCTGCAAAACCCTTCCCCGATAGTTTCCTTGCCAATCTCAAAAACCATCCTGATGTGCTCCGGTTCTGTGTCATCCCTCCCATCCATCCGGTCGTGTACGACAAAACAAGAACACCCCCCTTTGAGACAGCAGAGGGATTGGTCGCCTATTGTGAGGAGCATCATTGCACCCCTGCTCGGGCGGCGGTGGACTACGAGATCGCTGTCACCGGATGGAGCGAAGCAGAGGTCCGAAATTACGGGGAGGCCCTTATCGAGATCATGGAAGGATCGCGAGAAAAGGGGCTGCAGTCACAGATGCAGTTTGACGGCATTGTTACCCCCAAGGCGAGCATGATTCGTCAAGGCCTGCGGGATGGGAAATTACCGTCTTTGGGCCTCCTGGACGATGCTGTGGTGAGTGCTTTGGGTATTATGGAGCATAGCAATGCGGCGGGAAAAATCGTCTGTGTCCCTACAGGCGGTTCCTCCGGTATCGTGCCTGGGCTTCTGCTCTCCACGGCGGAACAGATGGGTTTAGACCATGACCAACTTTTTAAGGGACTGATGGTTTCCGGCATCATCGGGGTGCTGATGATGGTGGATGGAAACGAGTTTTCCGGGGGCGCCCACGGTTGCCAGGCCGAGGTAGGCTGTGGTACGGCTATGGCGGCAGCCGGGCTGGTCCAGCTGCTGGGAGGTACCGCCAAGCAAGCCTGCGACGCTGCTTCGATGGCTTTGCAAAGTCTTATGGGCCTGATTTGCGACCCGGTAGCTGGGCTGGTTCAGGTTCCCTGCCTGGCCCGAAACATGACCGGAGTGGCTGTCGCCGCTGTTGCTGCGGAAACGGTATGTACAGGCTTCGATGTGTTTCTCTCCCTGGATGAAATGAGTGAGGCTATGGTAAAGACCGGAACGATGATCCCCAATTCTCTTACGACCTTATGCAGCGGCTGCTGCCTGACCCCTACCAGTTGTCGGGTAACAGCAGAGAGGGCAGACGGGAAGGAGCATGAAGAATGGAAAAAGAGTTGATTTCTGCCTCTGGTGTAAATGCAAGCTTTTGCTATTCTCCAGCCATCCGCTATGGAAACCTGCTTTTTGTCTCCGGACAGGTAGGTACTGACGAAAGCGGCGGTACCCCGGAGGATATTGAGGTCCAGACCTCTCTGGCCATCCAAAATGCGGAAAAGCTGATAAAGGCTGCGGGAGGTGCCTTGTGTAATGTTTTGATGTGCCAGTGTTTTCTCCAAAGTGAAAACTGCTTTGAGGGGATGAACCGTGCCTACGCTGGATTTTTTGGCGGTGACCATAACCTTGCACCTGCTCGATGCACCGTCATAGCTCCCGCATTGGATAAAAAATTCCTGGTCGAAATTACCATGATCGTGGGGCTTTGAAAGAAGCTCCGGTTTTGAGGAGGGGGAGCATACACGATGTATGCTCCCCCTCAATTTTACTGGAGGAGCTGATCTTTCTGCTGAATGCAGTGGTTTTTCTCTTTTTTATGCTGGGGGCGATAGACTACCTTTGGGATGGAAGGTTAGGGTTGGGCCGCGATTTTGAACGAGGGATCAAATGTTGTGGCCAGCTGATGCTTGTGATGGTGGGGTTTCTCTCCTTGTCTCCTGTTCTAGGAACGATACTTGGTCCTGCTGTCACTCCGTTGTTCCAGGCGCTAGGGGCTGACCCTTCTTTGCTGGCCGGGCTTTTTCTTTCCAGCGATTCCGGAGGAGCGCCCCTGGCACTGGCCCTTTCGTTAAATCGCCAGGCAGGGAGCTATAACGGATATCTCGTGGCCTCTATGCTGGGTGGCGCTATGATGTGTATCATCCCTATGTCTATGCTGAACACGAAGGAATCAAACCGTCCAGCTGTGATCTATGGCCTTGTAGTGGGGCTTTTTTCAGTCCCATTTGGCTGTTTAGCCGGTGGGATCATCGGTGGCTTTTCCTGGGAGCTCCTTCTCCGAAATACCGCCCCTGTTGCGGGATGCAGTTTTCTTCTTATCTTCCTTTTAGTATTTTTTCGGGAGCGCATCCTTCGTCCCTTTTGTGCATTTTCCCGGTTGCTTATTGGGGTGAGTTTAGGCGGCTTTGCTCTGGCGGCCTTAAAGGAGCTTCTGGGCTTTGCCCCTCTTGCCGGGCTGGAACCCTTTGACGGTATCATGCTGATCATTGGGGACATTGCCCTGATGCTTGGCGGCCTATTTCCCCTGATGGGGCTGGCTACAAGGCTGATGCGAAAACCTATTGGCTGTATTTCGTCCCGATGGGGGATGGGGCATACAGAGGTCAATTCCATTTTGGTCACTGCGGTAAACCCGTTTCCTACCCTGGATCAACTGAATGAAATGACGCCCAGGGGAGTGTTTTTCAACGCGGCCTTTATGGTCTGTGCCAACTGCGCCTTAGGGGATCACTTGGCCTATACCATGAAAATGGCTCCAGAACTGACAGCAGCAGTAGTGATGGGCAAGCTGTTCGGTGGGAGTGTTGCCTTGCTTGCGGCCTTTGTTTTGGCTCCACGGTTGCTTGAAGGAAAGTAAGGGCTGATTTTTGCCCCAATGCCCAACAGCAGGAAAAATCAGAACAAAGGGAGTGGTTCTGAACAGGGGCTTGGGAGATTTTTGCCATAGATGTATGTAAGACCAGATACCAAAAAGAAAACGAACCCGGGAGTGCGACGATTCAATTGGACGGACTGCACCCCGGGGTGTTTTTGTCCGGGACAAGCTGTTATGTCCGAGTTTGCTCCGACGGCTTATCACTTAAATGATCCATAGCCATCTGCACATACAGTTGCTTTCTTGTTTTACAACCTGTTGCTGCCTTCGGTAAAATGGTATCAACATTTTACCAAAGGAGGATATTGCCATGGAGAAAAGAATTATGGAAGGACAGCTTGCTGCATTTCGTCAGTGGCTATTGGAGGAGGAACGGGAACCCGCCACCATTGAGAAATACCTGCGGGAGGTAGAATTGTTTGCCACTTGGATGGAAGGCCAGCCAGTGACCAAGGAGCAGGTAGCACGATGGAAAGCCCACCTGACAGCCAGTGGATTTCGACCGGGGACGGTGAACGGAAAACTTTCCGCCCTCAACAAGTTTTTATCTTTTCTGGGGTGGTCGGATTGCCGGGTGAAGTATCTAAGGATTCAGCGGCGGGTGTTTCGGAATACTGACCGAGAGTTGACCAAAGATGAGTACCTCCGCTTGTTGGGTACAGCCCAGGAGATGGGGCGGGAGCGTTTGACTCTACTTATTGAGACGATTTGCGCCACAGGTATCCGGGTGTCAGAGGTGAGGTATATTACAATGGAGGCGGCTCAGGCCGGGCGGGCAGAAATCACCCTGAAGGGAAAGATACGGGTCATCCTCTTGCCGGGAAAACTCTGCCGGAAGCTGGTAAAATACGCCAGGAAAAGAAAAATCACCTCCGGGGAGATCTTTCTCACCAGAAGCGGCAGGAGTTTGAGCAGGCGGCAGATTTGGGCCGAAATGAAAGCCCTTTGTACCAAGGCCGGGGTGGAGCGGAGCAAGGTGTTCCCCCACAATCTCCGACATCTCTTTGCCCGGCTGTTCTATCGGGCCTGTCGGGATGTGGTCAAGCTGGCGGATATTTTGGGTCATTCCAGCCTTGATACGACACGCATCTACCTGATTTCTACAGGAGCGGAACACGCTCGACAGCTGGAACGGCTTGGGCTTGTATCATAATTCAGAAACTAAACAGAACACGCAAATAGTATCTTGACTTGGCTTGAAAATCAGATAAGCACAAGAAATCAAGAGACTTTTGGGGCAAAACAAAGGGGACAGAAAGGAAATTTATTCCTCTGACCCCTGTTTTGCACGCAAAAAATAGGCCCAAGCCTTGCAATCCTGCATGATTTGTGATAAACTGTTACCAGTCTATGCGGAATCTTGGCAAAGGGCGTTTCTTTTTGCCTTGGATTTTATACCAAATGCGTGTTCTGACAATAGAAGGGAGGGGTCCCATGCCAAGGGCACAACAACGTATTCTGACTGAACAGCGACCGGTGCGGCAGTATCAGACGGGTGAGGGGGTCCTCATCACCATGGAGGAGATCGAACGGTTTCTTTCCCTCTATGAGAGCATGGATCGTGCAGAGGGGACGATCAAGTTCTACCGGCGGAAGCTGACACGGTTTTACCGGGACCTGCCAGAGGACAAGCGTATCCGTCATGGGTTTATGGAAAGCTGGCGGGAGTCTTTGTTAAAGGAATATGCGCCTGCTTCCGTGAATGCCTCTCAATCGGCGGTGAACGCTTTTCTGGACTACATTGGCCACCGGGAGTACCAGCTGGTGGGACAGATCAAAGAGGAGAAGCTGCCCCAGCCGGAGCTTTCCCGGGCGGAGTATCTGCACCTTCTGCATACGGCAAAGACCTTGGGTAATGAGAAAGTGTATCTGCTTATCAAGCTGTTTGCTTGTACGGGGTTCTTTGTCAAGGAGTTGCCGAATTTGACGGTGGAGGCCGTTCGGGAGGGGAAGGTCGTTTGCTACCAGAACCGGGTGAAGCAGGCGGTGGCTATTCCAGCGTGTGTCCAAAAAGAACTGTTGAGTTTTGCAGAAGAGAGCGGCATCTCATCTGGAGCGATTTTTCGCACTCGAAGCGGACAAGCGATAAAGCGAACCTATATCCCGATTCTGATGAAGCCGGTTTGCGAGGCGGCAAGGATTGATGACAGTCGGGCGACGCCACAGTCTTTGAGAAGGCTATACTTTTCCACCCGGGCGGGAATTGAGAGCAACATCGCCCTGCTGGTGGAGCAGGCTATGGAGCGGCAGTTGGAGCAGGAGCAGCTAGCTGTGGGGTGGAAGGAAGATCACTAAAACGAGGTGAAAGCGGTTGCAGCAGGAGCAAAAAATCTTACGCCGGATGGCAGTTTTCCTGTTTGTGGGATATTTGACAGCGGTGGTGCTTTTCTATTTTCTGGCCGGAGAACAGCTGCATCTTCGGGAGTCCCGGGGAAATATCAGCCTTCTTCCTGCAGAAAGCGGCACCATTGAGCTGACTGCCGGCAGTGTGGTAGAACAGCAGTTTATCACAACAGTCCAGCGGCTGGAGCAGGTCAGCGTCCAATGGGGAACCTATTACCGGCAGAATGCCGGAACGGTCGTAATGGAGCTTTGGGATCTGCAAAGCAACCATCTGCTCCTTTCCCAGACCTTTGATGCAGCTTCGATAGCAGAGGGTGGGCTCACCACTCTGGCGGCAGAGAAACCTATGGAAGGGTTGTATCACCTTCCCCTGGCCCTGCGGATTACTTCGCCGGACAGTCAGCCGGGAAGTGCCCTTTCCCCCCTGATGAATCTTCAGGGAAAGCTGGAAGAGGCGGGGGGGCTGTTCTTCAATGGAAGCCAAACTGAGGGAACCCTTTGCTTTTCGGTTCGGGGCACAGATTACATCTGGACTGGCCTTCACTATTGGGAGTTTGCCGTTTCCGGACTGGGGCTTTTGCTGCTGTTTTTGGCCGTCATTTGGTATCGTGTCCAAAAGGGAGAACGCAGTTATGTGATAAATGCAATCATCGCGGTTCAGAAATATCGCTTTCTCATCCGGCAGCTGGTATCCCGGGATTTCAAAACAAAATATAAGCGCTCTATCTTGGGGATGTTTTGGAGCTTTCTTAATCCTCTGCTGACCATGTGTGTCCAATACTTTGTATTTTCCACGATTTTCAAAAGTGATATTCCCAATTACGCCGTGTATCTTTTAATCGGAATTGTCGCATTTAATTTCTTCTCAGAAGCCTGCGGAATGGCACTGAGTTCGATTGTAGGAAATGCCCCGTTGATTACCAAGGTTTATATGCCAAAGTATATCTATCCTTTGACCCGGGTGATATCTTCGGTCATCAATCTTAGTATCTCTTTGATTCCCCTGCTCATTGTTTCCGCATTGACAGGTGTTTCATTCAACAAATCGATTATTTTAAGCCTTTATTTTCTATGCTGCGTTATTATTTTCAGCTTAGGTTTGGGACTTCTGTTATCCACTTCTATGGTGTTTTTCCGGGATACACAGTTTCTGTGGGGAGTTCTCAGCATGATTTGGATGTATGCAACCCCCATCTTCTATCCGGAAAGCATTTTGCCGGATAATTTCAAATTCATTTTGAAGGTCAATCCTCTTTATCATTTTCTGAAAAATATCCGTATCTGTATTTTGGATGGCATTTCTCCGGAGCCTGTGGTCTATGTCCAATGTCTCTTAATGGCTCTGCTTGCTCTAATAGTCGGATCGTTGGTTTTCCGAAAGAATCAGGATCGTTTCGTCCTGTATCTGTAAGGGGTGCTTATGAGCAAAACAATGATTGAGGTCAGTGATGTGACCATGCGCTTCCGGATGAATGCGGACAGGATGATGTCGCTGAAGGAATTTGTGACTACGGCCCTTCAAGGAAAGCTGGAGTATCAAGACTTTACCGCCCTGGATCATGTGTCCTTTGAGGTGAAAAAGGGGGAAACCCTTGGCCTGATCGGGCGGAATGGAGCAGGAAAAAGCACCATCCTGAAGGTCATATCCGGGATATTAAAGCCTACCTCCGGAAGAGTGGTCTGCCACGGAAATGTTGTCCCTATGCTGGAGCTTGGCTCCGGTTTTGATATGGATCTGACCGGTCGGGAAAACATCTTTCTGAATGGGGCGATTCTGGGTTACAGCGAAGAATTTCTGCGGGGAAAGTACGATGAGATTGTAGACTTCTCTGAGTTGGGAGGGTTTATCGATGCCCCCATCCGGAACTACTCCTCCGGGATGCTGGCGCGGTTGGCTTTTTCGGTGGCTACGGTGGTAAAGCCGGAAATCCTCATTGTGGACGAAATTCTCTCCGTGGGGGATGCCGCCTTCCAGGAGAAAAGCCGAAAGCGGATGGTGGAACTGATGGGCGGCGGAACCACGGTGCTGTTCGTCTCTCATAATATTCAGCAGATCCGCGGGATGTGCCAAAAGGCCCTTTGGCTTGAGCACGGAAGGATGAAGATGCTGGGTAGTGCCAATGAGGTTTGTGATGCGTATGGCGGATGAAACTATAAGGATCTATGTTATTACCCACAAGGAGTTTTCCCTGCCTGCCACAGAAATTTTGACGCCAATTCGCAGCGACAGAAGGACAGGAGACCACATTGCGACAGAAGAAGCCTATTGTGAATTGCGGGCGCAATATTGGATCTGGAAGAACCAGGAAGCAATGGATTATGTGGGTTTTTTCCACTTCCGCAGATATCTGGATCTGAGGAAGCGAGCGGTGCGGCATATACCCTACCACATCACCTGGAGACCGGATCCTTCGCTTTACACAATAGGCCGGTTAAGAGAGTCCCTTGCCGGGTATGATCTTATTGCTCCGCTTCCGGAACCTATCGGAGAAACGGTCTGGATACGCTACGGAGAAAGCTCCGGACATCGAAGAAAGGATCTGGAGACAGTATTCCGGATTATCGTCGAAAACTACCCAGAATACCGCTCCGCAGCAGAAAGTTATTTGAATGGAACAGAGGAGTATTACGGCAACATTTACATTATGAAATGGCAACTGTTCCAGCCTTATTGTCAATGGCTGTTTGATATTTTAAGGGAATTTGACCGACGAACCCCCGACAGACTGGGAAACACCGACGGATATTTGGGAGAGCGCCTGTTTGGAATATGGTTTTCTTATCAGAAAAACCATGGGGATATAAAGTGGACGGAAGTGCCAAGAATTCATTTTTGTTGTTACGATGACAAAAAGCATCCCTTTCTGGCCCTGTGGTTTTTTAATCTTTTTTTTCCGCCGGGAAGTAAAAGACGGCATCGGATCAGAGGTTTTCTGAAAAAGCGAAAAAACGAAAGGTAGGATATATGGAGCCTGTTTTGACCATCGCAGTTCCCACCTATAACATGGAATGGTGTCTGCAGAAAAATCTGTGTACCTATTGCAGCGATATACTGGAGAACCGGCTGGAAGTTCTCATTCTCAATAATCACTCTACTGATTCCTCCGGAAAAATCGCCAAAACCTTCTGCCAGAAATGGCCAGGTATCTTTCGCCTTTTAGATCGGAATACTCGCGGTTATGGTTCGTCTATTAACGAGGCGCTTCAGGCTGCAAAAGGAAAATACTTCCGCATTGTGGATGCAGATGACTGGGTAAATACCAGCGAACTGGAAAAGCTGGTAGAACGGTTGGAGAATTGCCATATCGATATCATCCAAACCGATTATGCGATTGAGGATATGATGACTCATCGGGGAACAACCATAACGGCAAAGGAACGGGGCTGCCAGTATGAAGTGGTTTATAACGATTTCCAAGCAGCGATTCGGCTGCTGCCAACCTTGTATTCCACTACCTATCAGACAGAGTTATTAAGGAGTACAGGATTTTATATGCAGGATGAGACCTTTTTTGTAGATGAGGAATACATTGTGCTGCCTTTTTTCCAGGCAAAGGAAATGATTTGCTTTCCTTTTGTGGTCTACCATTACCAAGTGGCAAATCCGGAGCAAAGCACTTCCCCCAAAAACCGTGGGAAATATGCCAGTCATCGGGAGCGTGTTTTGAAACGACTGATTGAGGAGTACCAAAAAGCCATTTCACAACAGAAGATTATACGGCCTTTTGTGCAGGAATACTGCCTGGAACGCATCCGCCGCGGTGTGGCGGATCATTTCACCACACTGTATATCTATGTTGAGGATCGCAAAGCCGGAAGAGCTGCAGCCAAGCGTTGGATGAAAGATATCCGTTCCATGGGGTTCGACCTCCAGTGTCACAGGAAGCGGATGATTTTATTATTATGTAATCTGCTGAAGATAAATCCTGAAGATTATGTAAAGCTGAAAAACCTGAGCACAAAAAGGCTCCTGAGCTATAAATCAATTTTTAGTAGAGGGTAGGGAAGTGTAATTGGAGCTGCAAAAAATATTGTTTCCGAAGCCGGAAATTTGTATGGCGGAACAACTATATTACCGGCCGAACGAACGATGCCGTCTGGATGCCCAAAATTCTATCTTGGTGTTTGAAAAGGACGGCTATGCGGAATTTAACACCTATTTTAACGGGTTTTCCATGGGGAAATGGAAAAAATATACTATTCTTGAGACGCTGAAGCTGGAAATTGAGATATCCGGCGTTTTTGTTGTTTCACTGGTCAATTATGAGCTGATCAACGGGGCTGTGGTAGCAAAGGTTGTTGATGAACAGATCATTTCCGCTGCGGACAGGAAACGGTTTACCTTCTCCTATGAGGGATTCCATCAGAAGGGAATACATGGCTTTATCCTCTGCGCAAATACCTCCCAGGCTATGTTTTTCGGCGGCAGATATTTTACCGATGAGGTTAGCCCGGAACAGCTGCCGGAGGTTAAGCTGGCGCTGAACATGTGTACCTTCCGGAGAGAAAAATATATCTATCAAAATGTGGCGCGGCTGATGTCTCACTCCTTAGAAAATCCCAAAAGCCCCCTATATCAAAAGCTGTTCCTTTATATTACCGATAACGCCATGACCCTGGATGAGACCCGCCTGGAAAGCCCCTATATCCATGTGACAAAGCAGAATGCCTTTGGCAGTGTGGGTGGGTTTACCCGGGGGCTGATCAATATCCTGGATGACCGGGAAGAGCTGGGCCTGACCCACGCGCTGATGCTGGACGATGATATTGTACTGGATCCGGAGATTCTGTGCCGGGTTTATGTTTTGTTCCGGATGATGAAGGAGGAGTACCGGGAAGCCTGGCTGGGCGGCGGAATGCTGGGACTGGACTTCCCCACTTTGCAGACCGAGAGTGGCGGAGTGATTGAGAATGGGGAATATAAGTCACTGAAAGCATATATGGATATCGGAGCCATTTTTAACCTTCTCTATAACGAAATAGAAGAAGGAGCGAAAATAAATGCGTGGTGGTTCTGTGGAATACCATTGACTTCCATTGCGGAAGACAAACTACCATACCCTGTGTATTTCCATTGTGATGATATGGAATACGCAAACCGGTGCTGTCAAAAGCTGATTTTGGTGAATGGTATTTGCGTTTGGCATGAGGAGTTTTTTTATAAACCCAATACCTACTATTATGACAGACGAAATTGGGAAATTTTATATGTGCTTCATTTTCCGGCCGAGGCAACGAAAAAACAAGCAAAGAAAAGGCTGGTGAAAAATGTTGTCAACGAAATTCTCTGGTATCGATATCGGGATGCTGTGGAAATTATCGATGGTGTATTGGATTTTTTGAAAGGGCCAAATTGGTTGGTTGCTTTTGATGACAGGGAGAAGTTTGAACAGGTGAGGAAAAATCGTGTTCCTAATGTACCTGTCACCGAGCTTCCAATTCAGTTTGATTATAATCAATATTTGGCAAGTCTTTCTTACCCTGGAGAGAGGAGACGAAACAGGCTGTTTCGGAAATTGACACTGAATGGCTGGCTTTTACCTGCAAAACGAGATGCGATTGTGCGTGCGGAAACTCCTTTAACCTATCATTTTTATCGGGCAAAGCGAGTTTTGAATTATTCTGCAAAAACCCATAGCGGGTATATCTCATGCAAAAGCTATTATAATGCTATTTGCGTTCTCTGGCAGTTACTCAAAACATTATGGAAAATTGACCTTCAATATAATATTGTAAAACAGGCTTATCAAAGTTCACTGCCGCAATTAACAAATAAGGCGTTTTGGAAAAATGTCTATGGAGAAAAGTGAGGGATACACATATGACGAAGCTGCAAAGCATTTTATTTCCGAAACCCGGCATTTGTTTTATACCGGAAATGTTTTATCGTTTGGTTGTAATCCCGGGAAAAGAATACAACCCCTATCACTTTGATGCGCAGGAACAAAGACTCACGATTGATAATGGCGGGGTTGTCTTTTTTGATACATATTTCAATGGCCTTTCTGTCGGAAAATGGATGAAATATACCACTGTCACTAAATTTGCTCTTGCACTGGAATTTAAGGGAACTTTTTCTGTTTCCCTGCTGCACTCTAAGTATGTCAACGGGACAGTAGTGCAAAAGGTATTAGCAACAGAGATTATTTTTGCGTCCGAGCAAAGACAAATGGTTTTTTCATTCCCAGAGTGTGAACCCCTTGGAGCGATTTCCTTTTCTGTGAATTCATTTGAGGATGGCAGCGTCCTCTATGGAGGGGAGTATATCGCTGAAGTTTCAGAGAAACCGCGGGAAATCAATTTGGCCTTAAACATTTGCAATTATAAAAGGGAAGAATATATTTACCGGAATATGGAAATCATTCAAAAATATATATTGAGCAATTCCGAAAATGAACTGTGCCGCCATCTCTCTGTTTTTGTGGCGGATAACAGCCAATCGGTAGATAGATTACGGCTTCCCCCAAATTGTTCCTATGTTTATCCCCAAGGGGATTTTGGAGGCGCCGGGGGTTTTGCGCGAGGTTTAATGGAAATCTTGCGTAAAAAGGAAGAGCTTGGACTTACCCATGCTGTTATGATAGACGATGATATCTTATTGGAACCGGATAGCTTGGAACGGTTATACTCTTTTTTACGCTTTATAAAGCCTGCCTATCAAACCGCTTTTGTAGGAGGTTCTCTCCTGCGCATGGATTTTCAACATGTTCAGACTTGCAATGGAGGAGAATGGACAACAGAGAAGTCATATAGGTTCCATAAGGTTAATTTTGACTTGAAAAATCTGGTGGATGTGCTGAAAAATGAGATAGAAGACGGAGCCTCTATCAATGCCTGGTGGTTTCATTGTATTCCACTCTCTGAAATATCGCCGGAAAATCTGCCATATCCATTTTTCTTTCATATGGATGATGTGGAGTATGACCTGCGGAATTGTAAACAGGTTATTCATATGAATGGTATCTGCGTCTGGCATGAACCATTTGAGTACAAACCAGGGTCGCACCTTTCTTATTATAACACAAGGAATATTTTTATAACTCACATGCTCCATTTCCCGGAATGGAACCGCCGCGAGGCAGGGCGTTTTTTGTGGAAGGAGTTTTTCCCTTCTCTGTTATTATACCGTTACCGAGAAGCCGAGTTTGTTTTGATAGGGGCAGCGGATTCCATGAAAGGGCCGGATTGGTTGACTGCACAAGAACCAGAGCTGCTTTTGGAAGACATCCTTTCTCAAGGCTATAAAAAACAGCCCTTAGATGTACTTCCAATACGGTTAGACTATGGCCAGTATCTTTCTGCTTTTCAAAGCGGGGCGCCGGAAAACAGGTGGAAACGATTACGGCGGCGGTTGAGCATGAACGGGTATTTTTTTAAGTCAAAAGGCGAAGCAATTATTCCAATGTATAAACCCGCCATCCGTACCGTCTACCGGGCCAAGCGTGTCTTAAACTACGACCCCGTTACCGAGCGGGGCTTTATCACCCAAAAAAGCTATAAAGAGGCATTTCGGCTCCTGTGGCGGTATCTCAAGGTGCGGCGGCTGATAAACCAACGGTTCAAAAAGACCCGGGAAGAGTATCTGGCCAAATTCCCGGAGATGACGACAAGCGCTTTCTGGTATTCCTATCTGGGCGTGGCCCCCAGAGATGAGGTTGGGAGCGGGGCGCAGTCATGAAAAAGGATTTTATTGAAATTCAGCCGATCCTGTGGCCAAGGGCCGGAATTTGTACCGAGGAATCCCTGTACTTTCGCCGGGATGCCGCAAAAACAGCCTACATCCCAGGACAGGATGCGCTGGTGTTCCAAGAAAACGGAACCGCCAGCTTTGATACCTACTTCAATGGATTCTCCTATGCCAAATGGAAAAAATACACCGCCCTTCCTGCCTTGGCTCTGCGGCTGCAAACCCGTGGAGAGTTTCAGGTAACCCTTTTCGGCTGCCAATACCGCAACGGTGCGGTGGTCTCCCGTGTTTTGACAACCCTCCGGCTTCCGCCGGAGGCGGGGGAATCTATCCTGGAGTTCCGCCCGGATCAGGATTACCTCCTGTGCGGCTTTACATTGCAGGCCCTTTCCGACGATGTGATGTTTACCGGGGGCAGCTACGGCTGCCTGTGGGAGGAGGAAATCCTTCCCCCGGTGACCATTGCCCTGAATATCTGTACTTACCATCGGGAACGGTTCGTCCGCACCACCATCCACCGGCTGCGGCGGGAGGTTTGGGAAAAGGAGAATTCTCCCTTGGCAGGCCATCTTCTGGGCTATGTCACCGATAACGGACAGACCCTGACCCCGCAAGACCTGGGAGGGGCTCCAGTCCGTCTGCTGCGGCAGGACAGCAAAGGGAGCGCGGGCGGCTTTGCCAGGGGGCAGCTGGAAATTCTGGCGGACAAGGAAGCCTATGGGACAACCCACATGGTCTTTATGGACGATGATATCTCCTTCGATCCCCAAATCCTGCTGCGAACTTATTGGTTCCTGCGGTTTTTGCGGGAGGAGTACCGGGAATATTTTCTGGGCGGGGATCTGCTGCGCCTCCACGAACCTGGGAGCCAGGTGGAAAGCGGCGCCCAATGGGCGGCAGGAATGGTAATGCGTACCAAGCCGGATCTGGATCTGCGGCGGCTGGATCATCTGCTTTTCCACGAAATCGAGGAAAAGGTGGATTACCAGGGATGGTGGTACTGCTGTGTTCCCCTGTCAAAGGATATGCCTTTTCCTTTGCCGGTGTATTTTCATCGGGATGATGTGGATTTCGGTCTGCGGCATAAGGGATTTCTCTTTTTGAACGGTATTGGCGTCTGGCACGATGAGTTTGAGAACAAGCCATCCTCGGTGACGGAATACTTTGACTTCCGAAACCGGCTGATCATAAACGCCCTTCACTGTCCGGGCTTCGGCGCAAAGGCAGCAGTTCTGGCCCTGGTCAAGGAGACTCTGAAACGGCTGCTGCGATACCGGTATCGGGAGGCAAAGCTGATTTTGGAGGGCGCGGAGGACTACTGCAAGGGAGCGGAATGGATCCTCTCCCAGGACAGGGTGGAACAATATGAGCGGCTGGTACAAAAAGGTTACCATCCCCAACCCCTTGCCGCCTGTGTGGAAGGGTTTGATTTGCGGGACTATGAGGGGAACTTGCGGCATCTCCCCCTCCTTCCGAAGCGGAAAAGACTGCTGCGGTGTCTGCTCGGTTTTTTGCTGCCCGCAAAATACACCCGCTCAGTCCCTATGTTTATGCCATCTATTGATTGTTTCTACCGGGCGAAACGGGTCATCAACTACAACTCTGCTGCCGAGCAGGCCTTTGTTACCGAAAAGAGCCTGTCTGTAACCTTATCCGTTACCGGAGAACTTCTTTCGGCTTGTATCCGCCTCTTGCGGCAGTATGACCCAGTGGCGGCGGAATGGCGGAGCCGCCAAAAGGAGCTTACCAGTTTGGAGTTTTGGGAAAAGCATTTCGATATATAGGAGGTAAAAAAGATGAAAGTGGTACTTCTGGCCGGAGGCTACGGCACAAGAATATCCGAAGAATCCCAGTTCAAACCCAAGCCCATGGTGGAGCTGGGGGGCAAGCCGATCCTCTGGCATATTATGAAGCTGTATTCTCATCACGGCTTCAATGAGTTTATTATCTGCGCAGGGTATAAGCAGCATGTCATCAAGGAGTATTTTGCGGATTACTTCCTGCACACCTCGGATATTACATACGACTTTACCGGCGGTAAAAACGAGATGATTGTCCACCGCAACGCCTCTGAACCCTGGAAGGTCACAGTGGTGGACACCGGCCTTGGAACGATGACCGGCGGCCGGGTGCGCCGGGTGAGGGACTACATTGGCGATGAAGCCTTTATGCTCACCTATGGCGATGGTGTCTCGAACCTGGACATTACCAAGCTGCTGAACTTCCATCGCTCCCACGGCAAAATGGTTACGATGTCCGCCTACAACGCCGGTCAGCGATTCGGCGTGTTGGACATCGCTGGGGACGGGCAAATCCGGGACTTTCGGGAGAAGACCCAAGGAGATGGCAATATGATCAACATCGGCTTTATGGTTTGCCAGCCGGAGTTTTTCGATTATATCGATGGGGATGACACCGTTCTGGAAAAGACTCCCCTGGAAACTGTGGCAAAGATGGGGCAGCTAATGGCCTACCGTCACGAAGGATTTTGGCAGTGCATGGATACGGTGCGGGAAAAAGAACAGTTGGAGCGGCTTTGGGCTAAGGGACAGGCTCCCTGGAAAGTATGGGCCGATTGATGAAATATATCGATTTTGATTTTTACCGCGGCAAGCGGGTTTTTATCACCGGGCATACCGGCTTCAAGGGGAGCTGGCTCTGCCGGATTTTGGTGCAGGCCGGGGCTGTTGTCACCGGTTACAGCATGGAACCACCCACAAACCCCAACCTCTTTTCGCTGTCCGGCTTGGAGGGAAAAATGACCTCGGTTATCGGGGATATCCGGGACTTTTCGGCCCTGAAGGCGGCGTTTGACGCGGCACAGCCGGAGATCGTGCTGCACCTGGCCGCCCAGCCTATTGTTCGGGACAGCTACAAGGATCCCGTTTACACCTACGGAACCAATGTCATGGGTACGGTGAACATTCTGGAGTGTGTGCGACTGTCCGGTTGTGTGGTCAGTTTCCTGAATGTCACCACCGACAAGGTGTACCAGAACAACGAGTGGGTATGGGGTTACCGGGAGGATGAGCCGCTGAACGGCTATGACCCCTATTCCAACTCCAAGTCCTGCTCCGAGTTGGTGACCCACAGCTACCGGCGGAGCTTCTTTCCGGAGGGAATGCCCGCCATCTCCACCGCCCGGGCGGGAAATGTCATTGGCGGCGGGGATTTCGCGGGCGATCGCATCATCCCGGATTGTGTCCGGGCGGTGCAGGCGGGGAGAGCAGTCATTGTTCGCAATCCCCATTCAACCCGGCCCTATCAGCATGTCCTTGAGCCATTGTTTGCCTATCTGATGATTGCCCAGCGGCAATATCAGGATCCGTCCTATGCCGGTTGGTACAATGTAGGTCCCGATGAATGTGATTGCGTCACCACCGGGGAACTGGTACGGCTTTTTTGTGAAAAATGGGGAGACAGAGCAGAATGGGTGGATAAGGCGGAGGCCAACGCGCCTCACGAGGCAAACTTCCTCAAGCTGGACTGCTCCAAGTTGAAGGCCGTCTTTGGCTGGCAGCCCCGCTGGCATATGGATGAGGTCATGGAGCTGACAGTGGCCTGGACCCGTATCTGGCTGGCAGGCGGAGACATCCCGGCAGAGATGGATCGGGAGATCCGATGGTATCTGGAGGGGATCGTATGAAAAATGTGGTGGTGACCGGAGCCAATGGCTTTGTGGGAAGCGCACTCTTGCGGGAGCTGACGGATCATGGTGTCAGGGTATATGCAGTGGTAAAGAGCCGGGAAGAGCCGGTGGAGTCTATCCGAGAACTGCCTGGCGTGGAGCTGGTTTACTGTGAGATGGATGTTCTGAATACCCTGCCGGAAAAAATCAAGGAAAAACCGGAGGTGTTCTACCACCTGGCCTGGGCGGGCTCCACCGGCTCGGCCCGGGGAGATTATACTCTGCAATTTCAGAACGCCAAATGGACTCTGGATGCAGTGAAGATATCCAAGGAATTGGGCTGCAAACGGTTTGTAGGGGCGGGGACGCTGGCAGAGTTTGATGTGAACGCCTATTCGCCGTTGAACGGCTCCACCCCCAATGCGGTGAGCTGCTACGGGGTGGCAAAGATTGCCGCCCACCTGATGAGCAAGGCGGAGTGCAACGCACAAGGTGTAGAACATCTGTGGGCCTATCTTTCCAATACCTATGGGGTGGGGAACTATACCTCCAATTTTATCAACTTTGCAGCAAAAAGAATGCTTACCGGGCAGCCGGCGGATTTCACTTCCGGAGAACAGCCCTATGACTTTGTCTATGTTAGCGATATTGCCCAGGGGCTATACTGCATCGGGGAGAAAGGCCGGGCAAATTACGCCTACTATATCGGCAGCACAAAACCCGTGAAGTTAAAGGAATTTATCTGTACGCTTCGGGATGAAATTGACCCCGGCATCTCGCTGAATCTGGGGGCGGTTCCCTTCAACGGGATCCAGCAACCCGCCAGTGTCTTCGATTGCACGCAGCTGGTGGAGGACACCGGGTATCAACCCCGGGTATCTTTTTCCGAGGGGATCCGAATCACAGTAAAATGGCTTCGGGAGCAGATCAAAGAGGGACGGATATGATACAGAAATTTGAATTTCATCCAACGGAGATAGCGGGACTTATCCGGGTCACACCTTTTAACGCTGAGGATATCCGGGGGTGTTTCACCAAGGACTACTCCAAAGAGGTATTCGAGTCCAACGGTATCCGGCACAACCTGGCGGAGGTCTTTTACACCACCAGCCATAAGGGAGTCATCCGCGCCCTGCACTTCCAGCGTGAAAAGCAGCAGCCCAAGCTGGTGCGGTGTATTTGCGGCCATGTCTGGGATGTGGTGGTAGATCTGAGGAAGGACAGCGCTACCTTTAAGCAATGGCAGGCTTTCGATTTGATAGGGGAGCAGCACAATGAAATACTCGTGCCTGCAGGATGCGCCCACGGATACCTTGTACTGGAGGAATCTATTGTCTCCTACAAGTGCGGGGAAAAATTTTACGGGGAATATGATGACGGCATCCTGTGGGATGACCCGGATATCGGCGTTGTTTGGCCTCTGGGGCTGGTAGGCGGCCGGGAGGGGGTGATTCTGGCGGAGAAGGACAAAAAGCTCCAGTCCTTCGGGGAATTTATGGAGCGGTACGGAGGATTTTGAAATGAAGGCTGATCCCTCACGGAACGGTTGGATTGAAATTCTTCGCTTCCTATTCGCCTGTGCCATTGTTGGCATCCATATGAGCGGGTATTACGCAGAACAAGGTCATTACTTTCACAGCGGCTATATTGTAATAGATGCCTTTTTTGTCTTGACCGGGCTTCTGGCGATGATCTCCCTCCGGCGTTCTTATTGCTTCACCCCAGAGCTTACACCGTTGCAGCGGCTGCTGACCCTCCTAAAGAAAAAATGGCTGAAGGTTTACCCTCTCTACCTACTTTCCTTTGTGATTCTTTTCCTGTTCCAGGAGACGATGGAATATCACAATAACTTATATGGTATGCTTAACGGGTTTGCCGCTGCCACAGGAGAGTTGCTGGGGGTCGCCGTTCTTGGTCTGGGGGGCGGCATAGCCACAAAGGGTGCTTTATATTATAACCTTCCGGGATGGTATTTTTCGGCTATGTTGATTGGGCTGGCCGTTGTGCTGTTTCTTGCAATCTGGCTGAAGGATTTGTTTCTGCCGCTTATCGCACCAGGGGTGGCCGTGTTGCTTTATGGGTATCTCCATCTCAAAGTGGGTCACCTGCAAATCTGGGAGATTTTGGGAGATCGCTACCTGTTTCCTCTTTGGCGGGCTATCGCCGGTCTTTGCCTGGGAGCTTTCGCCAGCCTACTGTATGACAGTCTGTGCACAGTGCGTTTGCGCTGGGCCGGCAGAGTGCTTCGCAGTGGGGCAGAGCTGCTGATGGCAGCTTGGATCTTATGGTACGCTTTCCGCCCTTGGGCGCAGTGGGGCGTGGTTGATTTTTCGGTTCCCTTTGCCGCTGCGCTCCTTTTTCCAATGCTGCTCAGCCATTCCCGGGTTTCCGGGAAGATGGGGGACAGTGTCCCCCATAAAGCTGCCTGCTGGCTGGGATATATCAGTTTGCCCTTATGGCTGAACCATTATCTTGTGATACAGGTTTTCCGTATCCTTCAGCTCCAGGGTGGTATTTGGACGATGTACTTTTCCATCCTTGCCATTTCGGTTGCAGTAGCGGTAATGGTACAAACAATAAGCACGATCTTGCAAAAGGTGTGCGCTTACCTGTGGCGGAAAGGCAAAAATCTTTTGATTGAGAGTTGAAAAAAGATGGACACTTTAATTGTGGGCTGCGGCCTGACTGGCGCAGTTATTGCCCGGCATCTTGCGGAACAGGGGAAACGGGTGGAAGTCTGGGAGCGACGGGATCATATTGGCGGGAATATGTACGACTATGTGGATAATAACGGTATTCGGGTGCATCGATATGGCCCCCATGTCTTCCACACTTATGGGGAGAACCTGAAGGATTATATGCTTCGCTATGGGCAGTGGGTTCCCTTCTTCATCACCTGCCGGGTAGAAATGCTGGGGAAAGTGACCCCTTCCCCCTTCAACTACCAAACCATTGACGACTACTATTCCCCGCAAAAAGCTGCCGCATTGAAGGCCACACTAAAACAAGCCTATCCGGGACGGGACAAGGCCACTATTGTGGAGCTGCTGGAAAGCAGCGACCCGTTGATTAAAGAATATGCAGATTTTCTCTTTGCGAAGGACTATTCCCTTTACACGGCAAAGCAGTGGGGCATCTCCCCGGCGGAAATTGACCCTAGCGTACTGAGGCGGGTTCCGGTGCTGTTTTCCTACAAAGATGGTTACTTTGATGATACCTGGCAGATGGTTCCGGTGGATGGCTACACCGCCTGGTTTTTCAAGCTGCTGGATTATCCCAATATCACCGTGCGATTAAATGTGGAGGCGTTGGATCACATAAAGATCGCCGGAGACAAAATCCTGTTGGATGGTGTTCCCTTTGCAGGTCAAGTGATTTACACCGGTGCAGTGGACGAGCTGCTGGGGAAAAAATATGGAGCACTGCCCTACCGCAGTCTACGCTTTGAATGGCGAACCGGGGAGGGGGAGCATTGCCTGGCGGCCCCGCTGGTGGCCTACCCGGAGGCGGAAGGTTATACCCGTATTACCGAGTACAGCCATTTCCCGCAGAAGCAGCGGCAAAAACAAACCAGCCTGGCCTATGAATACCCCCTGCCTTATCAGGAGGGGAGCAAGGCTGAGCCATACTATCCGATTTTGACAGAGGAGAGTAAAGAACGGCACGAGCGGTATCTCCATGAATTGCGGCGGATCAGGAATCTTACCTGCTGCGGCCGGCTGGCGGATTTCAAGTACTATAATATGGATCAGGCATTAGCGCGGGCATTGGCATGTAGTGAAGAAGAATTAGAGGGATGAGTGCGGAGAAAAGATAACCGAAGTGGTACGGATTTTTCATCGAAAGAGGTGCAGGGCTTGTCAAAAGAAAAAGGCAGGGAAACACTTTCTGTTTCAAAAGCGGCAGCTTCCGCCATTCTCTGCAATCATTATGACTATTTGATTGTTGGCAGCGGCCTTTATGGCTTGACTTTTGCCCGGGAAATGACCGACCATGGCAAAACATGCCTGGTGATAGACAAGCGTCCAGATCCCGGCGGAAATGTTTTTTGCGAAATGGTGGATGGCATCACTGTCCATCGATACGGCGCACATATTTTTCATACAAATAATAAAACCGTGTGGGACTATGTATGCCGCTTTGCAAAATTTCTGCCATATACTCATAAGGTCATAGCAAAAAACGGAAACGGGATTTACAGCCTGCCCTTTAATATGTACACATTTTATCAAATGTGGGGCGTTGATTCGCCGGAAGAAGCGAAAAAAAAGATTTCCGAACAAAGTAGCTGCGCCGGGTTGATAAAAAACCTAGAAGACCAGGCGATATCACTTGTGGGATATGATGTCTATGAAAAACTTGTAAAGTATTATACCCAAAAGCAATGGGGAAAAAGCTGCAAGGATCTCCCCGCCTCCATTATAAAACGCATTCCGCTTCGTTTTGAATATGATGACCGCTATTTTACAGATCGATATCAGGGAATTCCTGATGGCGGTTATAACGCACTTGTAGAAAATATGCTTTCCGGCATTCCGATTATTACAAGAATAAGTTATCAGCAACTCATCAAAAAATATCCCAATATTGCGAAAAGAATCGTTTATACCGGCCCTATCGATGAATTTTTTCACTACGAACTGGGGAAATTGGAATACAGGAGCCTACGCTTCGAAACATTTCTTCTCAACCAGCCGGACTTTCAGGGCTATTCCGTTGTAAATTATTGTGATGCGGAAACGCCATTTACGCGCATTATCGAACACAAGCACTTTACCGATGTAAAGGCGAAAAAGACAGTTATCACCTATGAATATCCGGAGGCATGGAAGCCGGGGAAAGATGCTTATTATCCAATAAACGATAATCACAACAGTTCCTTGTATCAGCAGTATTTAGAGCTTGCCGCAAAGCGCCCTGAGGTTATTTTCGGAGGCCGGTTAGGAGCGTACAAATACTACAATATGGATGAAGCTGTTGCCGCCGCAATAGAAGCAGCCTCAAAAGAGCGAAAGGAAAACTCATAAGAATTATAAATTCAGTTCGCCCAAATGTGGATTTTGCCGCCATTTCCATCCTCATCAATGACGGTACCCTGGATTCCTTCAATATCATTTTCATTGCCGATGAGTTGGAGTCAAAAAACTTCAATGCTGTAAATGTCATGTGAAAAATAAATTATATTATTATAAAAAAGTAGTAAAACAATGATCCGAAAAAACCAACCTATCCTAAACTTTCTAAACATAGCCAGTGACTTTATCCTTATTACTTTATCATATCCAATGGCCATGTACACCCGCCTGGAGCTGCTAGGCGGACACAGCCAGATGCCTCTTCTTTCCCCGCCTTACTATTTCATGGCCGGATGCTGCGCCATCCTCACCGTTTTTGTCTACTATATCCTGGGGTTGTACGGTTCTCAACGCCTGAAGCAAAGCACAGGAGAGCTTTTTCAGGTTCCGCTGGTAAACGGCATTGTCACCTTAGTGGCCATGTCCCTCCTGTACCTTACCCGAATCATGGAGTTCCCACGCTTGGCAGTGGCCCTCTTCTGGCTCTTCTCCAGCCTGCTGGTCATCGCCAAGCGCACCCTCTGCTGGGGCCTCCTCCGCTATTACCGCAGCCAGGGATATAACCAAAAGTATGTTGTGGTTGTCGGCAACGGCCACCTGGCAAAGCAGTATCTGCAAAACATCCGGGAGAATCCCCAGATGGGGATTCTCTCCATCGGCTATGTCAGCAAAGCAGAGCGCCCGGAATTAGGCGAATGCCTTGGCAGCTACGAAGACCTGGAAAAGATCCTGGTTCGCCACAAACCGGACGAGCTTATCGTTGCCCTGGAACCCCACGAAACCCAATTCATGAAGCCAGTCTTAGCCGCAGCAGATAAAGAAGGGGTTCGCCTCAGTCTCATTCCCTTCTACAACGATTACATCCCCGCCCACCCCACCATCGATGTCATCGGCCAAACCCGCCTTATCGATATGCGGGCCACCCCCCTGGATAATCTGGGCTGGGCCATTCTAAAACGAGCGATGGATATTGCTGGGTCCCTAATGTTGATTATCCTCACCAGCCCCATCATGCTAGCAACCGCGATTGGGGTAAGGCTAAGCAGTCCCGGTCCCATCCTTTTCCGCCAAGAACGGATCGGCAAAAACAAAAAGCCCTTCACCATGCTGAAATTCCGCAGCATGAAGCAGAACGCAAAAGAGACCACCGCCTGGAGCACCAACAGCGACCCCAGAAAAACGAAGTTTGGCAGCTTCATCCGCAAATACAGCATTGACGAACTGCCCCAGCTCTTCAATGTCCTGGCCGGGGACATGAGTTTGGTAGGCCCCCGCCCGGAGATCCTCTTCCATGTGCGCCACTTCAAGGAGGAAGTTCCCCTCTACCTGGTGCGCCAGCAGGTGCGCCCGGGGATGACCGGCTGGGCCCAGGTAAACGGCCTGCGGGGGGATACCAGCATCGAGGAGCGGGTGAAGTACGACATTTGGTACATCGAAAATTGGAGCCTGGAGCTGGACATCCGCATCCTGCTGAAAACCGCTTTCGGCGGGATGATCAACAACGAACAGCTGACAGAGGATAAACGCCATGAATGAGCCCATCCGAGTGGCCCAGGTCCTGAACCGCATGGACAGCGGCGGGATCGAATCGGTGGTGATGAATTATTACCGCCATATTGATAGAAAAAAGATTCAATTTGATTTTTATTTTACTCAAAATAGTTCCTTCCCTCAGAGGGAAGAATTGGAGCAGCTGGGGGCGAGGATCTACCTGATACCGCCATATAGCAAACCGCTAAAATATCATAAAGTCCTCTATCAAGCCTTCCGAGAAAGAAAGTATAGGATCGTTCACGCCCATCTCAGTACCATGTCAGTCTTCGCCCTTTTTGCGGCGTGGAGGGCCAGAGTACCAGTGCGGATCTGCCATAACCACACCACCGCCTATTGGGGAGAGGGGGCAAAAACGCTCCTGAAGTACATACTCCGCCCCTGGAACAAGCTGTTTGCCACCGACTATTTTGCCTGCGGAGAAACCGCGGGGCGCTGGATGTATGGGGACCACTGCTTTGATCAAGGGAAAGTCACCGTGATGCCTAACGCCATTGATACCCAAAGGTTTGCCTTTGACGCGGAGGTCAGAAAGCGGCTGAGAGATGAGCTGAAGATTCCCCAAGATGCCTTTGTTATTGGCCATGTGGGACGCTTCATGTATCAGAAGAACCACGGCTTTTTGATAGATATTTTCGCAGAGGTGCTGAAAAAGAAACCGGAAGCAATCCTCCTTTTAATCGGGGAAGGAGAGCTAATGGAAAACATCCAGGCCAAGGTCAAAGCAAAGGGTATCAGCGACAATGTCGTTTTTACCGGAGCCCGCAAGGATGTAAACCAGCTTTACAGTGTGATGGATGTATTCTGTCTCCCCAGCTTCTACGAGGGAATGCCGGTGGTCGCCTGGGAAGCCCAGGCAAATGGATTGCCCTGTGTTTTTTCGGATAAGGTCACACAGGAGGTCATTTGTGGTAAAGGTTGTTATTCTCTGAAATTAAGGCAAAGTACGAGTGATTGGGCAGAAGCATTATCTACCGTAAAAAACCGGAATGTCTGCACAATACCGGACATCCATAAATCCGCAGTTTGGCTAACGGATTTTTACAGTGGAAGGTAAGGGAGATTGTTATGAGCGGTAAAAAAGTACTTACGAGACTGTTGCAAGAAAATCCATATTAACTGTGAAAAAAATTTCAAATAGGTTATACAAAAACATCAGAGCCGGTAAAGATTAAAAAGGGAAAATTAAAAGCACATAATACGTTGCTATATATCCAGTGCTTTCACATCACTCAATTTCCTCCGGATCTCCTCCGACTTTTCCCCCTGGATATACTGCTGCTGCTTTGGGACATACAGGTAACCAAACGCTTTCAAAAGCTCCTTGGCCCTCTCTTGCTCAAGATCCAGCAGTTCGGCAAGTTCAGAAGAATTCCATCGCTTGCGGGAAAAAATGATGTCAAAGCAGGTCTGCGGTGGCTGCTGTTTTGGAAGAAAATGGTTTTGCAGATAGCAAAACAGATCCCTCAAACTGAACCCGGAGATCGTTACAAAGGTTGCAATAATAGTAAGAATCGGGAATACACTTTCCCAAATTTCTTCAAGCGGCAGGAATCCGGGTCCGCCTGCCCAGGGGTAATCGGTCGTGATGTGGATCGTATCGTCTGAAATATTGTGGGTATGTAAAAAATCCTTGACTTTTGCCTTCTCAAACGGAACGAAATAAATCGCCTTTCCATCAGTAAATAAATACGGCAGAAGAGGGTCATTCCAGGTGAAGACCCCGCTGAAGGGGTAGTAGTGCGATAGATCAGCGTTCATACATCCAACAGCATTCAGCAACTGCTGAATGGTTGCATCATCATCTAGTATAATAACTTTTTTCTGTGGCGCCTGCTCGTCCAGTGCAGCATTGCGAATGACAATATCGAGCTTCATAACCTCTCCTCCCGGTTTAACTTGATCCGCAGCCCTTCAATGATTTCCGCTTTTTCTTCCTCACTTTTTGCCGTATCATACTGCCCTAGGGCTTTGTCCCGCATGATTTCTGCCCGCCGGCTCCATCTCTCAAACTCCGCCTTGCTCATCTTTCCTTTTCTGGTCCGGGCAAAAAACTTTTTGTAAGCCCGCTGGTGTACCATCCAGACCTCGTTATTTCGCACCTTCTCCCGGAAACTGCTCTTCGCCCCGATCTCCCGGCAAGTGGCTTTCTCCTCCCCCGGGGCGATGTTGGTGCAGTAGGAGTAGCTTGCCCCAGGCGTCTGTAAAAACCACTTCCCGCAGTTGGTGCACCGCTTGGGGATAAATCCCTTCTGTAATCCCCGCATGAACTCCACATAAACAAAGTCGATGAGCCGGTCAAAATACATCTTCTCCACCAGCTCCGGCTTGCATCCGGCCATGTTCAGCATGGCAAACTGGATATTCACTTGGGGCGCGTCCACATCCGGTGATGCCCCCAGACTGACACCGCTCACATAAGGCTCCAAAAATTTTTGCAGCATCCGTTCCGCCAGAGGTTCTTTCCTCTGGCCCTTTTTCTTTTCAAAGGGGGTACCCTCATAGAAGCTGTCCAGAAACCAGGTGTACTGCTGTTGGATCACAGCCAGATCGTCCCGGACCCGGTAATACAGCCGCAGATAGCTGTCATCTCCGGCGGCGATGTCCTCCGCAATATAGCGGTGGGCATTTTCATCGATGGAGGCGAGATAGGCCAAAGGGTCTGCTGTCTCCAAAAACCGGATAAAGATGCGGTAGAAGGGCATCGCGACCAATTCCTCTGTCAGAGAAAAAAGATGGTCTGGGATCGTATCCAGATTTTTTTCGGTAATGGCCTGCTCCAAGGCGGAGAACTTTTGCAGGTATGGTTTGGTATCGTAGTTGAGCAGGTCGGTGAGCACCGTACCGTAGGGAATCGGATCGGAAATGTCCTCCAGCCAATATCTTTTTGCGCCGAACTGTACCTCGGTATGTTCTACACACCGGCGAAAATTGAAAATATCCTTCCCCAAAACACCCATGTCCGTTCTCCCCCCCGGTAGAGAATCTGTTTTTTGCGATATAGAGTATCTATCAATATTATAGATTCCCTATTGCCAACTGTCAAGAAATCTGTTACCCTAAAGATGGGCGAACAAATATTCTAAAGGGAGAGGAGGAAAGAAAGACATGGAACGGCTCAAAACTATTGATGGAGAAACCTTGCTGAGGGAACCCTTGCAGCCGCTGAACTTCATTGTGGAAACGCTGCTTTCCCAGGGCTTGCATATCCTGGCAGGCTCCCCGAAGGTGGGAAAATCCTGGCTGGCTCTGTGGCTCAGTGTCCAGGTGGCGAAGGGGGAACCGGTCTGGGGAATGGAGGTGAGGCAAGGCACAACGCTCTACCTTTGCCTGGAGGATTCCCGCCTGCGGATTCAAAATCGCTTGTCCGAGATCACCGAAAGCGCCCCCGCCAGTGTCCACTTCTGTACCGAATGTTCCCCTCTTGGCAAAGGGCTGGAACAGCAGCTGGAAACCTTTCTGACAGACCACAGCGATACTGTCCTGGTAATTATCGACACCCTGCAAATGATCCGAGGCGTCCGTTTCGACAACGCCTACGCCAATGACTACCGGGATCTGTCCGTCCTCAAAAAGATCGCGGACAGGCATCAGATCGCCATTCTGCTGATCCACCACCTGCGCAAGGAAGGGGCGGAGGATGTGTTCGCCCGCATCTCCGGCACCACCGCCATCAGCGGAGCGGTGGACAGTAGCTTCACCTTGGTGGAAGAACAGCGGGGGAGCGGCAGGGCAAAGCTGTTCTGTGTGGGCCGGGACATTGAGTATCGGGAGATCACGCTGGAGCGGAACGAAGAAAATGTCTGGGAGATGCAGTCAGATTCCTTCCGCCAGCCGGAATTGCTGGGGGATAAGGTGGTACAGCTCCTGGACCGGATGACCAGGGAACAGCCGACCTTTATCGGCACTCCCACCCAGCTGGTGGAGACCATTGACCCTTTGGGAACCGAGAATCTCTCCCCCAAACGGATCGCCCGGAGGATCGAGCAAAGCGCAGGAATGCTGGGAAAACTGGGCATCACCAGCCTGACCCGGAGGAGCAATGGCAAGCGGCTTATCGAGCTGCACCGTGCCGACAGTGCCGCTGAGCAGTGTACCCCGAGGCTTGACCCTGTTGCCCCTGCCAGCGCCCCGGAAAGGCCGCCGTAGGCCCTCCCGGAGGGGAGCTTGGGAAAGGGGGACCCAATTAGGTTCCCACTCCACACAGGGCGTTTTTGACCGGGACTTGAAGAGACAGGAAAACTGGGACAGGGAGCCTTTTCCGATGGTCGAAAAATCAGCAGGTTAAAGGCAGGGGGTCGCTTGCGCCCTCCCTGCCACTCACACCGCCCCGCAATGCGGGTCGGTAAGCAGGTTTACGGAGTTTACCAGGTTGGGGTCATAGGTACACCCTCTGGGGTCAGTTTGGCTGTCATGGGTGGCCGGTCACAGGAAAAAAGGTCCAAAAATTCGCATAGAATAGCGGTTTTTCCGGGTGCACCCACAAGGTTCGCCTGTGCGGTCATCCCGGAAAAGCGAGAAAAGAGGTGAGCGAAATGGTGTTTCCTCAAAGGACAAGAAGAATTGCGGCAAGGTAGGAGAAGGGGGCTAAAGCGATACGCAGGACCAGACAAAACCTCTGTGCTTTTTCCCCGGCTTGTCCACATAGATATGGACTATGACAGAAGGAAGGGGAGGCACGGAGAAGATGAAAAACCAGAAGCTGACCTATCGGTTCCACGACCCAAACCCGCCGGGGGTTGCCGTAGCGTATCTCCTAAAGGTGCTGATGGAAGTCAACGCACCCAAGGTGGAACAGGCCATCCGGGAGGCGATGTCCGCCGGGGAAGCGGAGGAGAAGATTGAGCAGGAGAGCCAGGAGCAGGACGAGGCGGTCTATGAACCGGAAGAATTTGAAGAAGAGGAAGAATCCCTTTCTCAAGGCTGGGAAATGTCCATGACGACGTAACAGCAGAACATTCGGATAGAGGGAAGTCAAAGGGAAGAGCCCTTCCGCCCAGCCAGAAAAGGCTCTTCCCTTTGATATGCTCTGTCAATCGGTCAGCCCTAACAGCCAATCCCTGGCATTGACTCGCCGGATGCCATCGTACTGGGCCTCGGGATCATCGTCCAGGGTGAGAATAAACTTGGGGTAGTGGTCACGGATCATCATAAGGGGACGTAGCTCCCGCTCCAAGGTCTGTTCGTTTCGCACCGACAAAGCGACTTGAAAGTAGGTGGTTCCCCTGCTGTTTTGGGCGACAAAGTCCACTTCGTATTCGTCCACCTTGCCCACCGAAACATCATACCCTCGGCGGAGAAGCTCAAGATAAACCACATTTTCCAGGATGTGCCCGGCATCAGCTTGGCGGGAACCAAGAAGCATAAACCGTAGTCCAATATCAACGACATAGTATTTTTCCAGCGTCTTCAGATATTGCTTTCCCTTGATGTTGTACCGCTTGGCCTGGTAGATGATGTAGCTTTCGGAGAGAGCCTCCAGGTACCGCTCCACTGTTTTGGCATCGATCTTTCTGCCGTCAGAGGTCATGGTATCCGCAATTTTTTTGGAGGATAAGGGACTTCCGATGTTATCAAACACAAACCGGAGGATGCTTTTTAGCATCATGGTATCGGTGATCTTCTTCCGGCTGACAATATCCTTGACAAGGATCGTGTTGTAGATGCCCTCCAGATAATCCCGAAGCTCGTTAGGCCGTCCCTTTAGTTCCAGCGCATAGGGGAAGGAACTGTTCTCCAAATATTCAACATATTTGGTACTGCGGTCCTCCATACTTCCGGTGCTTTCCATGTATTCCCGGAAGGAAAGGGGCAGCATTTCGATCTGCACATACCGCCCCGAAATCAGAGTGGCGATCTCACTGGACAGCATATAGGCGTTGGAGCCGGTGAGATAAAGGTCCACATTTTTCTTGATGAAAAGGCTGTCTACCGCCCGGGGAAAATCCTTGACGTGCTGGATCTCGTCCAGAAAAACGTAGGTCATCTTCCCGGGAATCAGCCGCTCCTTTAGGTAAGAATAAAGGCGTTTGTAGTCGGTCAGCTCCTCGTAGTCGATGTCCTCAAAGTTGATGGAGATGATCTGCCGCTCCTCCACCCCCTGCTGTTTCAGCCAGTCCTGGTAAAGCTCCAGCAGGGTGGATTTTCCACACCGCCGGATGCCGGTGACGATTTTGATGAGCTGCTTATCCCGAAAGGCGATCAGCCGGTCAAGATACTCGGTCCTTTGCAGAAGCATTTCTAAACCTCCAATTTCTAGTATCTTCAGCATACACGAAAGTCAGTAAAAAATCAAGGGTTTTGGGAACACAGTCCTAAAACTCTTGAAAACTCGACATTTTTTGGATTCTAAAACTTCCTAATCAGTCTCACAGCGATTCAAAGTCATCCAACCTAAGCTCTCGCTTCAATTTTTCTTCAGTGGGCGGATAAGCCATATACTTTTGAAAACCCCCTCCCAAGCTCCAAAAGAAACCTCTGCAAATGGTCAATCAGCGCCTGTTATAAAAATGTCCATTTGTTGGAAGGTCCAAAAACTCCAGCACATAGGGATCCTTGATGATCTGCTCATACTCCGGTTTTGGTTCTATGGTCTGAATCTCCGCTGCAACGTTTTCCTTATCCCGGCTTGCCAGGATGCGCTGATAGAACATGGTGTTGATCTACCGGTGCAATTGGCGAACACTCCAACCGACCTTGACCGATTCCTCGGCATAAAAGGCTCTAGCCTGCTCATTTTCTATACGCATAAGCAGACAGTAATGGGACCAACTCAATTTGGGGCACAGTGTGTCCCGAATTGGAAACGCAAAGTAGAACCGCCGCATCTTACGCAGGTTACTTTCATCAAATCCCAGCCCAAACTCGGCAGTCAGTTTGGCGGAAATGTATTGCAACACCTGTTTTCCATAAGCCGCCTGGTTATTCTCCCCGCAGGCTTCAAAAAATGCCTTGCCAATGTTCCAGTAAGCGTTGACCATAGCGGTATTGACCGCCGTATAGACCTGCCGTTGTGCCTCGATGACATAGCCCTGGATGGACCGATAGATGTCCTCTGATTGAAAATCCTCCAGTGGATTTTGATTTTCAGCAACTCGTCCATACCCAATACCCCCCTGGCAAACAAAATCATCATCTGTCAATAATCATAGTGTAGCATACCGAAAGTGGAAAATACAAGTATAACTGGAGAAAAAGGCCGGAAATGGATTGCGGAAAATCCATTCGTTTCTATCCGTTCGTGTAGTATGCTCGGTTCTAACAGAACGAAACAAATCAAACAAAGAAGACTAAACTAAAAGCCCAATCAACCGATCTGTTTGATCCGCCAGAAACAACGGAATGTTTAGAACATCATCGTCCAGCTTCAAATTGTCCAGCGAAAATCTTACCCGCAGCTTGACCTTGTCCGCAAACAGCTCTTTGTATTTCCGAAGGCTTCTGCTGGAAAGATTGGTCTCGGATTTTACCTCGATGGGGAAAATATCGTTCTCCCGTTGGATAAGGAAGTCTACTTCATAGGGCGGGTTATTCTGGCTCCAGTAACGGGGGACCACCTCGAACTGTGTCATCAGTGTTTGAAGCACAAAGTTTTCGGTCAACGCCCCCTTGAACTCGGTGAACAGGCGGTTGCCTTCTCCAAACGCTGTGGGGGCCAGTTGCGCCAGCCGGCGGAGCAGCCCCACATCCGCCAGATAGATCTTAAAGGCGGAAAGATCGTCATAGGCAGAAATCGGCAGGCCCGGCGCAGTGCTGCGGTAGATCTTGTGTACCAGTCGGGCGTCTACCAGCCATTGCAGTGCGTCTTCATATTCCCTGGCTCTTGCCCCTTCCTTGACCACCCGATAAAGAAACTTCTTGTTTTCCCTTGCCAGTTGGGATGGAATGGACTTCCAGATCATGGAGATTTTTGGGAACTCACTGATGCTGGGATGCTTTGCAAAATCGCGCTCATATGCGCCGATGATGCCGGAGAGGGCCTCCTGCATTGCGTCCACATCCCGGGCTTCGGTCCACATC
The DNA here is from genome assembly GCA_910585535.1 of uncultured Angelakisella sp. Taxonomy (GTDB): domain Bacteria; phylum Bacillota; class Clostridia; order Oscillospirales; family Ruminococcaceae; genus Angelakisella. The sequence continues at coordinate 38,636 of CAJUFK010000004.1, forward strand.
AGGACCGGCTCCGGCATTCCCCCGGTGACATAGTACATCTTCAGCTTTTCATACAAAGGGTTGAAGAAGGCATCGGGGATGGGTTCGATGGTATTGATGCTTTTCAGATATTCGGCCAGGTTCCCGTCCCCGTTGGCAAGCAGGAACTCAGAAAAGGTCATGGGATCGATCTGCATAAAGTTGACTTTGCCCACCGGGAAAGAGGACGGTTTGGCAAGGGAGATGCCCAAAAGGGACCCAGCGCAGGCAATGTGGTACTGCGGAGCGTTTTCGCAAAAGTATTTCATGGAATTGATGACCTTGGGGCAGTCCTGCACCTCATCAAAGACGATCAGTGTCTTCCCGGGTACGATTTTCTGACCGCTGGCCAGGGTCAGATTCTGGAGCAAGCGCCCAACATCTTTGGTCGTTTCAAAAAATTGCCGGTATTCCTCGTGTTCGTCAAAGTTGAAATAGGCGGTGTTTTCATAATAGAGTCTGCCAAATTCCTTCAGGAGCCAGGTCTTTCCCACCTGGCGCACCCCTTTAAGGATCAGCGGCTTGCGGTAGGAGGAATTTTTCCACGCCAGCAGCTTTTCCAAAATCGATCGTTCCATATTTGACACCCCGTTTCACATTTTTATTAGTGTCTTTGTGTATTATATTCACAATATTATTATAGATTACCTGGCCGAGAAATTCAAGAATTACAAAAAATTTGTGGAGAAAGGGGAAAAACAGCGGCAGAGAAAAAGATCCCTGTTGCGTACAAGGCGTTCTTGTGATATAATCAGTTCTAACAGAGTGAAACAAATCGAACAGAGAGGTAACATCCATGAACATCGCCGCCTACTGCCGTGTCTCCACCGACAAAGAGGATCAGCTGAACAGCTTGGAGGCCCAGAAACGCTTCTTCGCCGAATACACCCAGCGCACCGGGGACCACCTGGTCCGCCTCTACGCCGACGAGGGCATCTCCGGCACAAAAATCAAAAACCGCAAGGAGTTCCTGCGGATGATGGCCGACGCCGAAAAGGGCCTCTTCGAGATGGTGGTGGTCAAGGACATCTCCCGGTTTGCCCGAAACACCGTGGACCTCCTGCAAAACATCCGCAAGCTGAAAGCCCTGGGCATCGAGACACAGTTTCTCACCGCCAACATGACCAGTATGGGCAACAGCGAGTTTGTCCTCACCATCTTCGGTGCCTTGGCCCAGGAGGAGAGCGCCAACACCTCCAAGCGGGTAAAGTTCGGGAAGCGGCTCAACGCCGAGAAAGGCCGGGTCCCCAACATCGTCTACGGCTACGACAAAACCGCCGGGGACTATTTTAACCTTGCCATCAACCGGGAGGAAGCCGCTGTCATCCGCCAGATCTACCAGTGGTACACCGAGGAAGGCTATGGCGGAGCCAAAATTGCCAACCTCCTCAACGAGCAGGGCCGCCGAACCAAACGGGGCTGCCTTTGGAGCCAAAACGCTGTCTGCCGTATTCTCACCAACGAATTATATACCGGAAAGATCATCAACGGCAAGCAGGAGGTCACAGATTTTCTTACCGGCCAGCGGATAGAAAAGGACGAAACCGATTGGATCGTCACCGACCGTCCCGACCTGCAGATCATCACCCCGGAGGTGTTCCAGTTGGCCCAGGAAGTCCTGCATTCCCGCCATAGTGCTTTCAAAGTCACCCATGAGCGGCAGAGCAACAAACACCTGTTTTCCACCCTCATCAAGTGCAAGGAGTGCGGCTGGTCCTTCCGGCGCACCGTCCGCACCTACAAAAACACCTATGTCCGCTGGGTCTGTTCCGGCCACAATGGACGGGGAGCCGACAGTTGCCCCAACGCCGTAACGGTGGACGAGGAAGAGTTGATTGAAGCCTTACAGGAATACTTTGCCGGTCTGCTGAAAGCAAAGAAATCGGTCATCAGCTATGTTGTGAGCCAATTCCAAAAGGTTTACAAGGCCAGGGATGAGAACCTGGACTACGAGAAGGAGTTGACCGCCCAACTTGCCAAGCTGCAAAAGACCCGGCAAAGATATATGGATATGTATGCTGACGACCTCATCACCCGGGAAGAACTGAACGCCAAAATCGGCGGGATGCGCCAGGAAATCGAACGCCTGGAAAACGAGTTGAAAATGATCTCCTACAACCTGACCAAAGGGGAACAGCTGGAAAGTGTCCTGACCAGCACCTTCAAGGAGATCGAGGACATTACCGATGTTCACCAGATGACCAACACCCAACTGAAACGCATGATACAGAAGATCGAGGTGGATAAAGAGGGGAATGTTGACATCTACCTTCGTCTTTTGGGCGATTTGGGACTGGACAATACCGTTCTGATTAGCGACAACCTTACATAAGGACGTAACCGAGCGTCTCCCGGTCATCAACAACAAGCTATACCGTCAGGTAAAGGCGGTGCTGGAAAAGAATAAACAGGAACGGCATATCCGGGGGGGGCAGGCAACAAAGCTGAAATATGCCCACGGGGAATAGGTTTGCATCAAAAAACCGGCGAAAAGCCCTTGATAGGGTTCGCCGGTTTTTCCTTGCTCTTTATTTTGTAAATGTCTCGAAGCGATACCCAACCTTTCGGACGGTGACAATGTGCCGGCCAAATTCTCCAAGCTTCCGCCGAAGGCATTTTACATGGGTGTCCACGGTGCGGCTGTCCCCGGTATAACCCAGCTCCCAAACGCTTCCCAGCAGCTGTCCGCGGGTGAGGACCTGGTTGCGGTTTTGCAGGAGATAGGTGAGGAGCTGGAGTTCCCGAGGAGTGAGGAGGAGCGGTTCTCCGTTGAGGGAGGCCCGGCGGCGGCGGCAGTCTACCTCCAGCCCATCACACCGCAGAACGTTCTTTTCTGCGGTGATGGACTGATGGAGTTCCTTAAGATCGCCTACAAAGGACATGGTGGGGATGCCCTCTATCCCGGGGATGGCGATGTTAACAGAGAGGCCGACCTGCCCCTCTTCCAGCTGTGACAAAGAGTCGGAAGAGACCAGGCAGAGCCCAGCTTTGGCGAGGCAGTGGGCGACCAGGTAGTGGGCCTGTTCCAGCTGTTCGGTGGGCAGATTTTCGTGTTTCATGGAGAATCGCTCCTCTCTTGTTTTGGAATCTGGAGGAAGTATATCATAAAGTTATGGCGTTTTTGTGACGAAATTTGAAAGATAACTGAAAATTCCAAGGAATTTGAGGGTAAAACATCGATTTTTAGCATGAAAAGATGAAAATGATGTTCTTCTTTTGAGGAACGATGACCACGATTCTGCAAAGGAAAGAGAGGATGGAAGTCCATCCTCTCTTATGACGCGAGTTAGCCATGGATCGTCGCCTGAAATCCTGGGTCCGCCTGCTTCAGCTGGAACAGCCGGATGGCTTTGGTGTGAGGGATGGCTTCCCAGACTGTGGACTTTTTGACCAGACAGGCCAGGTTAATGGGGATCCAGCTCATCACAAAAATCCAGTACCAGGCCATGGCAGGCAGCATCTTCCGGACCGGTTTCCGGTTTATCAGTACCGCCAGCAGCGCACCCAGAAAAGTGGTGAAGAAGGATAGGTTGGCAGCGAAGAAGATCTGGTAGAAAAGGTCGGTGCAGGGGAACAATCCGTAGCGGACGCCCAAAAGATCAAAAAGGAAGCTGCTGCCCACCGCTGTCAGCCCAAGGATCTGGATTACAGGAAAAAGGAAAAACATCAGGCTGTCCAGGCTGAGGCGGCTTCCCCGGACGGCTCGGGCCAGGAGGGGAAGGGTGTACCGTTCCATGCACTGAATCATGCCGGTGGACCAACGCTTGCGCTGCTTCCAGGACTGGGCGAAGGTAAGAGGCTGCTCGTCAAAGGTCACCGCCTGGGGCACCCACCAGATCCGCTCCCCGCGCAGGGCGCAGAGGGCGGAAAACTCGATGTCCTCGGTGATGGTGGCGGTTTTCCATCCCCCCTGCCGCTGGAGAAGCTTGGCAGAGACCATAAAGCCGCTGCCGTTGATAATGGCATTCAACCCCAAGGTAAAACGGGCCTGACTGTAGAACAGGTTTACCATCCAGTAGTAAATGGAGTAGCAGCCGGAGATCAGGGTGTCCGTGGGATTCTTGCTGTCCCGGTAGCCCTGTGCCACCCGGGCCCCGGCCAGCCAAGCGTCGTTCATCCGCTGAAGAAAATCCGGATGGACCAGGTTATCAGCGTCAAAGACGCAGATGGCGTCGTATTTCTTTTCCCACCGGAAGATCCGGCCAAGGGCGAAGTCCAGCACCTCCCCCTTGGTGGAGGTGGGCACCGTACAGTCCAGCACGGTGGCGCCGGCCTTGGCCGCAGCCAGGGCGGTGCCATCGGTGCAGTTGTTGGGGATGACGATAACGTCATAAAGTTCCTGCGGGTAGTTCTGGGCCAGAAGGCTTTCCACCAGTCCGCCGATCACCGCCTCCTCGTTTCGGGCAGCGATGAGAACAGCGAACCGGGCTGTGGGCTTTTGGCTAAGATGGCCCCGGGGCTTCTTCAGAGAGAAAAGGGCGGTAAGGAGGAAATAGGCGGTGTAGGCGGTGGTTATCAGGCTGCAGGTCCAAACCAAGAAGGTCAGCAGCTGGGTCAGTATCTCTTTCATGAAAAGATCTCCTTGTAATTCGGCAGCCGGGGGCAGGGGGATCCTGCCTGGGGCTGCTTCGGACTGGGCAGAGGGGGACCGTTGCCCGGCGGTCCCATACTCTCTAAACGAGACAAGCCTGCCGGAAACTACAAAAAACGGGAGTTTTTTCCCTGCGCCGAAAATTTCTTCCGGGAACCTGTCCCATTCTCTTGTATTCCGCAAGGAAAAAAGGTACACTTTATAAAGACAGACCGATTACAGGAAGGGCCCGCTTCCTTCCGCCGTCAGGCGGGGAAGGGCCCGGGAAATGGAGGAGCCCCAAGACATGGAAAAGGACCGGCGATTTGCGGTACTCATCGACGCCGACAATGTTTCGGACAAGTATATCCGCCTGATTTTGGATGAACTGAGCAACGACGGCACTATTACCTACAAGAGGATTTATGGGGATTGGACCCGCCCCGCCCTGGGTTCCTGGAAAAACGTCCTTTTGGACTATTCCATCACCCCAATCCAGCAGTACGGCTATACCACCGGGAAGAATGCCACCGATTCCGCCATGATTATCGACGCCATGGATATTCTTTACACCGGAAACGTAGAGGGTTTCTGCATCGTTTCCAGCGACAGCGACTTCACCCGCCTGGCCAGCCGCCTGCGGGAAGCGGGAAAGTTTGTCGTCGGCATGGGGGAGAAGAAGACCCCCGCCCCCTTTGTAGCCGCCTGCAACCGCTTTACCTATCTGGAGGTGCTGGCCCAGCAGCCAGCCGCCGAGGAGGACGCCCCCTTGGCTCCGGTGGCGGGGGAGGACCGGATGTCCCTGCCGGCGATGAAGGCGGTGATCCAAGCCATTGCCGACGAGATCTCCGACGATGACGGCTGGGCCTCTATCAGTGACATCGGAAACATCCTCATCAAGCGGTTCCCGGACTTTGACGTGCGAAGCTACGGATTCAAAAAGCTCAGCCGCTTTCTGGATTCCCTGGGGATCTTTGAGGTCCACACCATCTCCGGACAGGATGGTTCCGCTAAGGCGGTGCTGGTGCGGACCCTTCCCACCCCCGAGCCCCCGGTCCGGAAGAGCCGCACCTCCCGGAGGAAAAAGTGAGCCATGACCCGTAAGACCCTTGACCGTCTGCTTCGGTGCGTTCCCATAGCCATCACCGCCATTCTCAGCATCACCTGTCTGCTGGGGGCGCGGCGGTACTCCCTGGATTCCTGGAACGACCTGCTGAACTACGCTCCGCCCTCCCTTTTGGGGGCGGCCCTTCTGCTCCTCTGCGGCTATGCCCTAAAGTCCCTTTCGGTGGTGTTCCCCATCTCCCTCCTCTATGTGGCCTCCGGGGTGATCTTCCCCCTGTGGATGGCCTGGGGCATCAACCTTGCAGGGCTCTGGGTCTGCGTATCCATCCCCTACTGGGTAGGGCGTATCTCCGGCGGGGAGCTGGCGGAAAGCATCCTGAGGACCCATAAAAAGGCGGCCCGGGCCGCAAAGATCGTCACCGAGAACCGGGTCTTTACCGCCTATCTTCTGCGGGTGCTGGGTTTACTGCCCGGGGACCTGGTGAGCATCCTTCTGGGGGCCATGGGGGTCGAATACCGGGGGTATCTCATTGGATCCCTGCTGGGACTGCTGCCGGGAATGCTCATCCAGACCGCCCTGGGGGGATACGCCGACCGCCCCGCCTCCCCGGTGTTCTGGGGGCTCTGCATCGCCATGGTGGTGGTTTCCGGGTTCAGCGCGTTGTGGTACGCCCGGTATCGCCGCCAAGGCGGAGAAAAATAATCTTTTTTGGAGGGAAGTGAATGGACAGATCCGTTCAGTTTTTGAAAGATAGGATCACGGATAAAATGCCGCTGGAAGAGATGGTGGGGATATTTGAGCAGATGTGCAGCACACCGGTCGAGGAAGAAATGATCTTGTTTGAAACAGGGACCTTCCCCTTTCCAGGAGGGCCGATGTTCCTGATCTCCCTGGTCAGTCAGTTCCCAAACGGCGAGGAAGAATTTTTCCAACTCCATTTGAACATCTTATATGAGCCCGACAGGGAAAGCGAAAGGTTCCGGGAGGCAGTATGGGATGAAGATATAGGTGAAAACATATTTGACTATATCAGAGGTTCAGAGGCTTTCGCCTATGCAAAAAAGAGGGAGTACGTCAAGGTGGAAATATATTTGGACGAGACCTGAAAAAGGCCAGCCGCGGTTTCCTGCGGCTGGCCTTTCCTGCGGGATGAGGGGGGTCACAAGACCTCCGGCGCGTCCTCGTCCTCCGGCGGGGGAGGCGGCTCCTCCTGGCGGTCCAGCTCCTCCAGGTAGCGGTCGTAGGCCTCCAGGATGGCCCCCTCCAGGGCCTTTCTGGCCTGGGAGGTGATGGGGTGGGCGATGTCCCGGAAGGTGCCGTTTTCATCCTTGCGGCTGGGCATGGCGACGAAAAGCCGCTCCGGACCCTGGATGACCTTGATGTCGTGGACCGCCAGATCCCCGTCGATGGTCACCGAGACCAGGGCCTTGAGACGGGCGTCGTGGTAGGTCTTGCGAATGCGGATGTCAGTGATGTTCATGGTAAGCCTCCTGTTCTGTCCTACTGGGATTCTGTGGAAAGGTTTGGCAGAACAGAAGGCGGCTATACAAGGGGGAAGAAATTTTACAGTCCGCCCCGGAACTACGTTGCCGGGGGAAAGCCTCCGAATCCCTCCAGGGCGAAGCCCTCCCCCGCCAGGGAGACCATATCATGGTGGTTGAAGCCGATGATCCACCGAAACTTCCGGGAAGCCAGGTAGTAGTCCGGACTCCCCAGCCCCAGAAAGGCGGTTTCATTCAGAACAGCAAGGGCCCGGATGACCGCCTCCAGCCGCCCCTCAAAGAGCCAGAACCATCCCCCGGCCGGCTCCAAAAGCAGATAGACGAACTGGTCTTCCGGCAGCAGCTCCGGCAGGCGGAAAAACCAGCTCCGGCAGTCGGTATGCCAGCAGCCGGCCAGGCGGTCCATGGCCCAGGGGCTGTAACCGTTGGTGTTGGCCCAGTGGAGATCCCGCTTCCGATCCCGGGTTCGGTCGGCAAAGCGATTGGCCAGCTGCTCCAGGATGGACCGCCACCGGTCGCGGCCCACCCGGCGGAAATCTGCCTCGGAAAGGTCCAGCCGTGCCCGAAGCTCTCCCTCAAACTGGTGGATCATGGGGTTCTTCCGCCGGCGATCCTCCCGGCGCTGCTCCGGGGTCATCTGATCCTCTCTCATGGCTGCAAAACTCCTTCTCGCCAGACCCCTTCCTCGGTGACCACCAGGGGGATGGAAAAGTCCGTTTCCTCCATGGGGATCCTCTCCTCCAGAAGGGCGGAAAAGCAGACCAGGGCAGCGGTGAGATCCCCAGGCGCCCAGGTGAGAAAGCGGTCGTAGTATCCGCCCCCATGCCCCAGCCTGCCCCCCTGGCGGTCAGCAGCGACACAGGGAACGGCGGCAAAGGAGAGCAGTCCCCAGGGGAGGAGAGGCGCTTCCGCCGGAGGCTCCATCAAACCGTAGGCTCCCGGGACCAGGGCGGAGAGATCTTCCACCTGGCGGGCTTCCATTACGCCGGAGGAGACACAGCGGGGCAGGGCCAGGGTCTTTCCCCGCCGGAGCAGCTCCTGAAGGACCGGAGTTAGGTCCGGTTCCAGCGCGGCAGGGTAGAAGCCGAAAACCACAGGGGCAGCCTCCAATTCGGGCAGGGCAAGCAATTCCCGGCAGATGGCGGCGGAGGCCCGGGCCCGATACTCCGGGGAAAGTTCCCGGGCCCGCCGGCCCATGACCCGGCGCAGGCTGGCCTTGGCGGCCTGGATGCTCATAAGGGGAACCCCGGCATCCAATCGGGGATCGGTTTGTTCTGCGGCATGAAACGACCTCCTTTGGAACAAAATAGTAGCAGAATTTCGGTGAGAATGCAAGGGCGGCTTCCATCTTGCCAGGAGAAGCCCGCCGTGATACAATAGGAACAAAAGGAGGGGGAGCTTTGAATCGAAATGTTCAGGAACTGCTCAAGGCGGGGCGGTTCGCCATAGTAGGGGTGGCCAACACCCTGGTGGACTTCACCGTCTTCACCCTTCTGGCCCAGGCCGCGGGGGTCAACGTCTACCTTTCCCAGGTGCTGGGGTACAGCGCGGGGATCCTCAACAGCTACACCTTTAACCGCAGCTGGACCTTCCGGACGGAGGAGCGGTTTTTCAGTTCTACCCTGGCGCGGTTTCTGGCCCTCAACCTGTCCATGCTGCTTTTCTCCACCGGCATCCTTTACCTGGCCATCAATCTGGGAGGACTGCCCAAAATCCCGGCGAAGATCATTGCCACTGGGGTTACCATGGTGGTAAACTTTCTGGTCAGCCGCTTTTGGGTCTTTCGGCGCCAAAGAGAGGGACAGGCCGGAGACCCTGCTCCGCCGTCTTGATTTTGCCTTTGGAAAGGATTATAATAAAAATTGCCCAAAAGCTGAAATATTCTGCCTTCGGGTATCGTCTATATTTTATGAGAGGAGAGTGATTTTATCATGAAGAAAAGATACCGCAGCCCTGCAAAGCGCCTTTTGGGCCTGGCCTTGGCGGCGGGGCTTACCTTGGGCGGGACAGCTACCGCCTGGGCTGACGCCATTTCTACTTACAGCGTTTCGGTGGGCCAGGGGGTGATCTCGATCCTTCGGAGCGGGGCAGTCACCAATAGCTTCCGCACCTCGGTAAACGATGTTACCGCCATGACCGATTCAGACGGCGACCTGATGGTCTGCTTCAACAACACAAAAGGGGAGTACGTGGCCGTAACCCTGGGCAGCCAGGAGATCGTAAACTTTTACGGTTCCATCGGGACCCTTTGCCTGGATGATTCCCTGGACCGCCCGGTGGTCATCGGCTCCTCCGCACGGGTCACCAAGCTGAAGGTGGATGCCCCGGTAAAAGTTTCGGTCTGGGGCCGGGTAGACAGTGGTACGGTGGACGCCGCCGCCAGCATCGTCACGGCCAGAGGCTCCCAGATCAGCAACCTGTATTTTGAGGATTCCAGCGGCCAGCTCTTTATCAACGAGGGTTCGGTGGTGGATGGAACGACTATTCTCAACAGCGGTGTCAACCTGGGCGGCAGCTCCAGCTCTTCCTCCAGTTCCAGCAGCAGCTCCAACCGGGATGGCACCACCAGCCGCACCGTGGATGGTATCACCCTGAAGACCACCAAGATCTACGCCGACTATGACGATACCCTGGCGGATCTGTTGGACGATCTGCAGGCCAGTGTAGAGGCCTACAACCGCCGGGGCCGCAGCCTGGACGGGGAGGTAAGGTGGAAGGACTCTGACAGCACCGAGGTGGACGACGGCGGGCGCTTCCGCTATGAATTCATCCCCGATGACAGCGACTACGATCGGGTGGTTTCCACCATTCGCATCGTGGTGGACGAGGATGAGGACTATGAGGACATCCATCTGGAGTTTGACAAGCTTGTGGTCTCCCGCAGCAAGAACCCCAAGCGCCTGTCCTACTATCTAAGCCGCCTGGAAGACGAGGTGGAAGCTTACAACGACGACGGCCGCCGGGTCTACGGCGAAGTGAAGTGGTCCGGCAGCAACAAGCGGGTGGAGGAAAGCGGCGACTTCAGCTTTACCTTCATACCGTACAGTTCCAAGTACAGGAATGTCCGGGATAAGATCCACATTGAAGTGGTGGACTGACCGCAATAAAGAAACCGCCAGCGATAGTTGTTATCTGCGGGTGTCACAAGAGGGCCGCAGGCCCTCTTGTGACAGCACAGCTTACAGTCCAGCAAAAGCCAGGACAGGAGCGCCAGGGTGTTGGCCTCCTGCCCTGGCTTTTTGCGTCCATTTGTACGCTGTTAGAAGCCCGTTTTGGCAGGCGCAGGTCAAATCACACTGTCCCTATTGACCGTAAGTCTATATACTCCATGCTCCCTATGTGTAACATATCTTCCCTTGATTTTCCTAGATAGTGTCGTCAGTAAAAGTGTGATATAATAGTCCTCAAAATAGCAAGGGGGCAGGAAAATGGCGGGAGAACAGCAACGGCACGACATAAACGATAAAGCACGGGAGGGTATCAGGCGGTACAGCATCGGTGAAAAGGGGACGCATGGCGGTAATGCCGTTCATGTCAAAACTGGGAAACTGCTAGGATAACACTATGGCTGAAAATTGCTTCTCTATTCTCAAAACCGAATGTATCTACTGGCCAAGAAAAAAGTCTTTTCAGCAGGCTAGAGATCTGGTTGACGATTTATTTATTTCTACAACCACGAGCGCATCCAGTTAAAGACGGGAGAAGCGCCGCTTGCACAGCGCTTCTCCGCTTAAAATACAATAGTTCCTAATTTCCTACCAGGGGCTCTTTTGTGCTGTCCGCACAATCTGGAGTGGTACATACCAAAGCCCGGCCTTTTGCGCGCAAAAAATCCCCCTCACAAGGAGGGGGATAAGAAAATCCGCTTAAGACTCCAGGCACAAACGCTATGGCCTGGTGTCCGCACCGGCCGGATCAGTCGCTGACGTAGGGGAGCAGGGCCAGGTGACGGGCACGCTTGATGGCCACAGTCAGCTGGCGCTGATGCCGGGCGCAGGTGCCGGTGACGCGGCGGGGAACGATCTTCGCCCGCTCGGAAAGGTACCGGCGCAGACGGGGAACGTCCTTGTAGTCGATGGTCTCGATCTTATCCACGCAGAAGGCGCAGACCTTCCGGCGGGGGCGACGGTCACGCATGGGTCTTTCAGTACGCTCCATGAAATGAAACCCTCCTTTTCAGGTTGATGATAGCAATGGTTAGAATGGGAGATCGTTGTCGGTCTCCACTTCCTCGAAGTCGCTGGCGGCGCCGCTGGAGTAGGCCACAGGGGCGGCGGGAGCTGGAGCAGGCATGGCGGGCTGGCTCATAGGCGCTGCCCCGGAGCTGCTGCTCTTGCTGCTGACAAAGAATACATTGTCAGCCACCACCTCCACGGCGGTGCGCTTGTTGCCCTGGCGGTCCTCGTAATCCCGGGTCTGGATGCTGCCCTCAACGCCGATGGGGTCGCCCTTGTGGAAATACTTGGCGACAAATTCGGCCTGCTGGCGCCAGCATACGATGGTGATAAAGTCCGCCTTGCGTTCGCCGTCCTGGCTCTTAAAGCGGCGGTCAACGGCGATGCGGAAGTTCACCAGGTAGGTGCCGGCGGTAGTCTGCTTCAACTCGGGATCAGCGGTAAGCCTGCCAATCAGGATGGCCTTGTTGAACATAACAATACCTCCTTACTTGGCGACGATAAGGGAACGCAGAACACCGTCCGTGATCTTGTAAACACGGTCCAGCTCGGCGGGGAACTCGGGGGGGCAGGTGAAGTTCACCAGCACGTAGTGCCCCTCCACCTCATCCTGGATCTCGTAGGCAAGACGGCGCTTGCCCCAGTCATCCACGGAATCGATGGTGCCGTTCTGCTCGATGAGGCCCTTGAACTTTTCCACCAGTTCGGTGGTGGCCTCCTCGCCATTCTTGGTGCTAATCACCATAATGGTCTCATAGCTTGCGTTAGGCTTGGTCATTTCTTTTTACACCTCCTTATGGACATTAGGCCCCGCGGTCTCTCCGGCGGGGCAAGGAGTTAGGCCAACAGATGGCATAACACTAAAATTATAGCGGCGCGGGGCCCTTTTGTCAAGCCCCGCGCCGCCGTTTTTTGGGAAATTTTCGGGGGAAGGGGGTTCACCGGCCGTACCGCTGGCGGTACTCCTCAGTCCTCCACCTTCCGCTTGAAGGGGTATTGGGCGCGGCTGTGCCGGACGATCTCCGCTACCGCCGCTTCCTCGTCCCCGGTCAGGGGGCGGTCCCGCTTGGCTTGGTAGTAGAGGGAGAAGGACATGGGAGGCGCCTCCTTTTCATCCTGCGGGCAGTGCAGGGCCTTTACAGCGTCTTGCAGAACTCCCGGAGGTAGTCCTTGAACCCCTCGCCGATCTCCGGATGGGCGATGCCCACCTCCACGATGGCCTCCAGCACCCCCAGCTTGTTGCCCATATCGTACCGCTTGCCGATGTAGTCCACCCCGGTCATCCCCTGGCTGAGGGTAAGGGTCCGCATGGCGTCGGTGAGCTGAAGCTCCCCCCCGGCCCCCAGGGGGGTCTCCTCCAGGATGGAGAAGATCTCGGCGGGAAGGATGCACCGCCCCAGGATGGAGTAGAGGGAAAGGATCTTATCCGGAGCGGGCTTTTCCACCATGTCGGTGACCTTGTAGGTCCGGCCCTCCAGGGGCTCCACCGCCAGGGAGGAATACTTGAGGATCTGCTCCGGGGTCACCTCCTTGATGCCCACTACCCCCAGGCCGTACCGGTCGTAGGCTTCACAGAGCTGGCCGATGGCGGGCTTGTCCGGCGGGGAGATGATGACGTCATCCCCATAGAGGACGGCAAAGGGATCGCTGCCCACAAAGCTTTTGGCGCAAAGCACCGCATGGCCCAAGCCCTTGGCCTCCTGCTGTCGGACATATTGGATGTTGGCCATCTGGGTGACATCGATAATCTGGCGGTAAAGGTCCTCCTTGCCGGAAGCCAAAAGGCGGTCCTCCAGTTCAGGAGCCCGGTCGAAGTAGTCCTCTACGCTGGACTTTCCACGGCTGGTGATGATGAGGATGTCGGTAATCCCTGCCCGAACGGCTTCCTCTACAATGTAGTGGATGGCGGGGCGGTCGACAATAGGGAGCATCTCTTTGGGGACGGATTTGGTGGCGGGAAGCACCCGGGTCCCCAGTCCGGCAGCGGGGATGACGGCTTTTGTAACTTTCATAGCTGAAACGATTCCTCCTAAAGTTGATAACTAAGCCCTACGCCGGCCAGAATGTATAGGACGATCATCGTGCAGACCGCCACCAGTACAGCGTTGATGTTCACGCCGCCCCGGCGGGCCAGGGCGTAATGATACTCCGGGGAGCCGGAAGAGAAATGCCCTGTAGCCTGGACCGCCTGGATCTCCTTGCAGACCCGGCGAAAATAGGCTGTGTTGAAAAAGAGGCCGCAAAAAAAGTTTACCAAAGAAACCACTGCCTGGAACAGAAGGGCGGCGTTTCGGTACTGTAAGACCACAGGGCTGGACAGGTCAAGAAGGGCGTCCAGGTTCAGTGTGCCGTATTGGGCCAGCATCTCGGAAAAGAGGGGAACGGCGGCCAGCAGCACCGGGATCATGGCAGCCAGGATAATCAGCATCAGAAGGATCCCCAACTTATACATCTTGCGGTAGAAGCAGTAGAGGAAGGAAAAGAAAAAGGCGCACCAGTTAAGGGAAATCTTGATGCCGGAATGGGCCAGCCGCTGGAAGCGCAGCAAAAAGACAAGGTTGTTGGGCCCTACGTAATCGCAGACATCCTGGTTGGAGATCCCGGGGATCAGCTCCGGCTCCTCCATTACCCGGGAAAGGAGGGAATCCATCCAGGAGGGGAGATCCTCGGGGCCGGGGACGCTGGCTTTGTGATAGCCCTGCTCCGGCCCGGGACCGTAAGGGGAGGCCCCGGGAGCCTGTCCAGCCGTCAGCTGCTGGCCGCACACCTGACAGAAGATATTCCCCGCCGGGTTGTGGGAACCGCACCGGGGGCAAAGGACGGTGGCGTCGGTTTGGGCGGAATCCTCCCCAGCCTCCGCACCGGCGGCGGGGGACCACTGCTCCCCTGTGGCGTGTTGGGCTTCATTGGCACAATGGCCTAAACTACGGTAGCAAGCCCGGTGATGAGGGGTGCCGCAGTCGGGGCAGACGACGATGTCGTCCCCCTGGACAAAGGCTTTTCCGCACACCGGGCATCGGTATCCATTATAATTTGACACAATATCAACTCCTAACGTTACAGATATTATAGGCCATGACCCGCCGGTTTGCAATGAAATAATTGTTAAAGTTTCCTACAACCCGTCCCTTTGCAGCGCCAAAAGGTCCCGGGGGAGGAGCCCGTTGATTTGAAGTTTGCGGCAGAAGTGGTATAATAAAAGTCGGGAGGTGGAAAAGGATGGGGCGGAAACTTTTTTGGGCGATGCTGGCAGCTGCGCTGGGGGCAGCGTTTTTTACCGGCTGCGCCCAATACCGGCAGCAGATAAAAGAGATGGAAAAGCTGGCTGCCGATAGAGCCCAAACCCACCTTTGGGAGACCTACGGCGGCACCGCCGAGATCTTGGAGGTAAAGGTGGGCACCCTCCAGTCCGGTTTCCACTCTGTTGTGGATTCCGACGCTTTGGTCACGGTGTCCCTGGGGGAGGAGACCTTTCAAGTCTTTGTAGAGACAGCGGAGCCCGCTTTTTGCCGGGACAACCGGGAGGGCCTTGCCCTGACCCGGGACCTGGAGCGGTACTTCCGGGACCTTTACCGCCTGCCTCCGGCCCTGGAGGGGAGCGTCCGGGTCTACTGCGGCGGAGACTTTTTTGCAGCCCGGCCCACCCACCTGGCCCGGGAGTACAGCTTTCTGAACTTTGATTACCACGGCCAGCCGGTTAAGGCGGTGCTTCCCCTTTTGGATCGGGTATCCTTTTCTTTTGACTATTTGGATGATGCGGTCTCCCTGGAGCGGGTGGAGCTTCGCGACAACGACTGGGGCGGGGACCGAAAGCGGGTGGAACTGGACCTCCGGTGCTTCCGGACGTACCGGGATGACGGGGAGATCGCCATGGGGGTGGCGGATCTGGACGGCCGTCTAGTGCTGCTGGCCGAGGGGATGGAATTTTCACGGCGGGGCAAGGAGTACGGAAGCCTGGACGACATAGCCAAGGCCCTCCCCGCCTTTGTCCTCCGGGAAAGGCTGACCGTCAAGGAGGGAGAACCGCAGTATACCCGGCGGGAGCTGGTCCCCATGGGGGATTTCTGGGTAAGCGTTCCGGCAGAGCTGCCGGCGGAGGATTGCTTTCTATTCTCTGCCAGCGCCTTGGACTGGACCGGCGGGACTGTCGGCATCGGCAACAGCAGGGGCCTTTACTACACCCGGGAGGAGATTGTAGAGGGAACGCAGCCCTCCAAGACCACCCAAAAGGCTTTGCTGCCCTTTGTGGACGCCCAATACCGCCAGGAGGGGGAGCTGCTTCTCCTCAAAGAAGGGGCAGAGGAACGGATGGCGGCCCTGGGGGCAGAGAAGCCTTCTTGGGACCATTCCAATCTGCCTGCGGTCCAGGTGATGGTCCGGCCGTCCCTGGTGTACGAAGAAAAGGATCCGCCGGGGGCGGGGCTTTTCTGGCAGAGGGAAGGGGAGGAACCGCGTCAGGTGATCCAGCTGTTTACATCCTACCAGGACCAAAAGAGCCGCTGGACCCACGGCCTTACCAGTCTAAGCTTTGACTTTCCCGGTCCTGTAAAGGGCCTTGCGCTGGTGCAGGTGATGGAATAAGCACAAAAACGCGTGCCAGCGCCTTTACATTTGCCAGAAAATAGGATACAATAAATAAGCTTTGACAGGCCCCCGGGCCGATCTTGTGATGCAGAAGGGATATTTTGTTATGCCGATGTTGGAACTGGACGAATTGAGATTGCGCCTGACAGCTATGGAGCCCGCCCTCCGGGAGCTGCGCCAGGCCCTGGATATTGACCGGCTGGAGGTGGAGAGCCAGGAGCTGGACCAGCGCACCGCGGAACCGGGCTTTTGGGACAACGCCGAGGCTTCCCAGAAGGTCCTCCAGCGGGCCGGGGCGGTAAAGGGCAAGCTGGAAAGCTACCGCCGCCTCACCGCCCTGTACGACGACACCCTCACCCTCATCGAGCTGGGACTGGGGGAGGAGGACGACTCGGTCTACGAGGAAGCCCTGAAAGATACCGACACCCTCCAAAAGGAGATGGAGGCCATGACCCTCTCCACCCTCCTCACCGGGGAGTACGACAGCCGCAACGCCATCCTCACCTTCCACGCCGGGGCGGGCGGCACCGAGGCCCAGGACTGGGCCCAGATGCTCTACCGGATGTACACCATGTACATCGAAAAGAAGGGCTTCACCTATAAGATCCTGGACTACCTGGACGGGGACGAAGCCGGCATCAAGTCCGCTTCCATCCTGGTGGAGGGCCTTAACGCCTACGGCTACCTCAAGGCGGAGACAGGGGTTCACCGCCTGGTCCGGGTCTCCCCCTTTGACGCTTCGGGCCGCCGTCAAACCTCCTTCGCCTCTTTGGAGGTGATGCCGGAGATCACCGCCGATATGTCGGTGGAGATCCGGGAGGAGGACATCAAGATGGACGTCTACCGCTCCAGCGGGGCGGGGGGCCAGAAGGTCAACAAAACCTCCTCGGCGGTGCGTCTCACCCATATTCCCACAGGGATTGTGGTAGCCTGCCAGGTGGAGCGCAGCCAGTTCCAGAACCGGGAAGTTGCCATGAATATGCTTCGCTCCAAGCTTATCGAGATCAAGGAGCGGGAGCATCTGGACAAGATCGAGGACATCAAGGGGGACCAGAAGGACATCGCCTGGGGCAGTCAGATCCGCTCCTATGTCTTTATGCCCTACACCATGGTAAAGGACCACCGCACTGGCTTTGAGACCAGCAATGTCCAAGCGGTGATGGACGGGGACCTGGAAGGGTTCATCAACGAATATCTCAAGCAGAAAAGCACCGGGAAAATTTAAGGATGACAAAAAAGGGGGCCTCGCTTCTGGCGGGGCTCCCTTTCGTTCTTACGGACCCTTTTTCTCTTTGGGCGGGCGGCAATACTTCATCTCGGTTTTCAATTTCTGTAGGAGATATTCGCAGGCGTCGGCCTCCTGTTCAAATTTCCGGCAGTCGTTGGCGTTGCCCTTTTCGTCAAAGTAGAAATACTGCCAGTAGGTGTGGACCCATTCCAGAATGTGGGTGTCGGAGGACAGATGCCCGTTGATGGCGTAGAAGCTCCGGGGGACGCCCAGCCGGTCCAGTTCCGCCTGCAATTCTTCCACCGTCATACCGCCGTCCCTCCTTACTTTTTCTTCTCCCGCTGGCGCAGGAACCGGATGTCCTTGCCCACAAAGCTGAGGCTGGTGCAGCCGCAGAGGACCCGGCTGGCGATGCGCTCGTTGTAGGCGGCGGCCAGCTGCTCCAGGGTCAGGTTGGTGCTGAGGATCACCGGCAGTCCTGCCGTGATGCGGTCGTTGAGGATATTGTACAGCACCGATTGGGAGAAGGCGGTGGAAAACTCCGCCCCCAGGTCGTCGATAACCAGCAGGTCGCACCGGGGAGCCATCTGGACAAAGTCCCGGTCCTCCGCCGTGGGGTCCCGGTCGAAGCGCACCCGCTCGTACCGGTCGATGATCCCCTGGGCCGAGGAGTAGAGTACCGCCGCCCCCCGGCTTGCCGTCTGCCCGGCGATGGCCAGGGAGAGGTGGGTCTTGCCCAGCCCCGTCCGCCCCAGGAAGAGAAGGCTTTCGCTTTGGCGGCTGAAGCCGTCGGCGTAGTCCCGGCACCGCTGGAGAATGGCGGCCATAACCTTTCGGGGGGAGCGGCCGCTTTGGTCCGGGGCGTCGGGATAATAGCTCAGGTCGAAGGTGTCAAAGGTGCTGCGCCCGTCCAGCGCCGCCGAGGGGAGCCCCCGGCAGCTTTCCGCCCGGAGAAGGGCCTCCATGCACTGGCAGCGCTTTCCCTCCACCGTTCCGGTGTCCTTACAGAGGGGGCATTGATATTGGGGCTCCAGGATGTCCCGGGGGAGCCCCAGGCTGTCCAGCAGCTTCCGCCGCTCCTCCTGGACCCCCCGGATCCGCCCCATGATCCCTTCGGTCTCCTCCGCCTCCCCGGAAATTGCCGCCAGGGCGATGCTTCGGGTAAGGCCCCGCAGCTGCCGGTCGTACTCCCGGAGCCGGGGGTGCCGGCTGTACAGCTCGGCCTGGCG
The DNA here is from genome assembly GCA_910585535.1 of uncultured Angelakisella sp. Taxonomy (GTDB): domain Bacteria; phylum Bacillota; class Clostridia; order Oscillospirales; family Ruminococcaceae; genus Angelakisella. The sequence goes on from CAJUFK010000004.1 coordinate 57,008, forward strand.
TTGGGCCGCCTCCTGGCGGGCCTTCTGCCGCCGCTGGAGCAGAATGGCGTTGGCTGTCTCGATGGTCTTTCTTGAATACATCTTTTATCCTCCGGAGTTCTCCTCCATCAGCCGCCGGATCTCCGAAAGGTCGAAGGAACTTTCGGGGGCCGCTGTCTGCTGGCCGGGCTTGCCGCGCTGGGCCTTGCTGCCGCTTTCCATCTCCGCCACGGCCTCCTCTGGGGTGCGGACCCCCTTTTCCTGCCAGCGGTTCAGGATGCGGTTCAGGTAGGGAAAGGCCGCCTTGCCGGTGTTGTCCACCGTCCGGTCATAGGCGAGCTTGATAATCTCCTCCCCATACCCCAAATCGGTGAACCAGTGTTCGATGTAGTCCTTTTCCTTGGCGGAGAGGTTCCGGTCCCGGATGCCGAACAGCTCCCGAATCTTCCCCTCGTTGCCCTGCCGCCGGGCCAGCCGCTTGATCTCCGTCTCGGCGTCGTCGTAAGTATCGATGCCCTTTTCCACCCATCCGGTGACCAGCCGCTCGATCTGCCGGATGCTGTCCTTGCCCTGCTCCCGGCTGTACTGGGCCGCCAGGAGCAGGTAGCTGGAGGAGAGGCGCAGGCCGCTGTAGAGATAGAGGAAACCCTCGGTTTCGTAGGGGGTAAGGGGGCGGCTGAGAACCTCCTGGAGGGTCTCCAGAAGCTGGGGGATCTCCGGGTCCTCCCGGATCAGCTGGTTCTGCTGGCTGGGGGTTAGCTTCCCACGGGAATGAAGGGTGACAATCTTCTGCTCCCCCACTGTCCGCTCCTCCCGCAGGGGGGCGGGGGATGGGGACGCAGGGGCCGCCGGGGCGGACTCGGGCCCGGGGGTCCGGGGGGACTCCGCCGCAGGGACGGCAGGGGTGGCTTCCTTTTGGGGAGCGGGGGACTCCCCCTGGGAGAAAAGCCCGGCCTCCCGCCAGTAATCCAGGCAGTCCGCCGCCTTTTCGGGGGCCATTCCCAGCCGCTTGGCGATCTGCTCCAGATCCACCGGGCTTGTCCCCTCCCGGAGGGCCAAAAGGAGGACCTTCAGCTGATCTCCGGTGCAGAATTTCAGGTGTTGGTCGGCTACGGCGCAGGGAACCGGAAAAATCCTGCCCCAAAGGCCAAAATCGATGTTGTAATCTGTCATGGTACCTCGTATTATAAATTGATATAAGGATGACCTGTCCCTATACTATACTACATTTCCGGCCCTGTTTCAACATTTGGATGTTTTCTGTCAGAATGCCTTGCGCCGGGGCAAGGGTTTGGTGTATAATAAAAACAAGCTGTTATTTTTGCAAAAGGAGGAGCGGGCCGGAACAGACGGCGCCGCAGGAAAAGATGGAAGTCAGTCTCAAACCCAGGGGGGTCTGCTCCCGTTCCATCACCATGGACCTGGAGGATGGAATCGTTCGTAATATCCGCTTTACCGGGGGCTGCCCCGGCAATACCGTGGGCCTGGCCCGGATGCTGGAAGGAATGGAGGCGGAAGAGGTTGTGCGCCGCCTGAAAGGGGTGCGCTGCGGCTTTAAGTCCACCTCCTGCCCGGATCAGCTGGCCTGCGGCCTGGAGGCAGTCCTGGCCCAAAAGGAGAAGTAAGGCTCTCAGCAAAACCCGCCCCCCTTGGCCGGGGGAGAAGGAGCGTGCCGGATGTTCTATACAGATGACGACATGAAGATCTACGAAGGGGAGCCCGCCCCGCCGGAAAAAACGCCGGGGGAGGAATCCGCTCAGCAGTACGTTGCCCACCGGGAAAACGGCAATCTGGAAAAGACCCGCCAGATGGGGGAGCTTCTCGCCCAGACCCTGGTGGGGGATTCCAGCCGCCTGGCCGGGGATCCCTGCTACCGCCAAAAGCTGGTGCTGCTCTCTTTTTTGGTGTCGGATGAACTGGAGGCCGGTCTTACCGACGGCATCCTGCTGAAGTCCGCAGCGGCGGCTTTCCGGAATAAGGTGGAGGAGCTGGACCCGGAGATCTTCGCCGTCATCACCGATTCCACCGCCTTTACCCTGTACATCCTCCATGACCGCAAGGTGGGGGACGACCAGTGCGGAAAGGTGCTTGCGGAACTCTGCGAACGGGACGGAGACGAGGATCTCATCCGGGAGGGGAACACCCTGGCGGAGGAGTACCGGGCCCTGTTTTCCGGCATCATCCAAAGCTACACGTTCAAATAGAAAAAGATCACCGGCTCTTTCCGCTTCCGGGAAAGGGCCGGTTTTTAACGATTAGGAAGTGAGGTGCGTCTTTACGAGTTATCTATTGCTTCTTCTGGGCGGGGCCTGCCAGGGCCTGATGGTGAGCATCGACGGCATCCTGGCGGACAGCCTCTCCCTTTTTGAGGTCAGCTTTTTTGTTCACGGCATCGGGGCGCTGCTGCTCCTGCTGTATATCTTCTTCCGGGGCGGCGGAAAGATCCGCCTGGGGGGCGCCCCCCTTTACGTCTACCTGGTGGGCTTTATGGGGGTGGCCCTGGTCACCACCAGCAGCTTCTGCTCCAACCGCATGGGGGCGGCCCTGACCATGGCGGTGTCGGTGGCGGGACAGATGGCGGCTTCCGCCCTGGTAGACCACTTCGGCCTCTTCGGGGTGCCGGTGATCCGCTGGAACTGGCGGCGGCTGCCCCCCTGCCTGCTGATCCTGGGGGGCCTGGCCCTGATGCTGTGGTAGAAGGGAGAGAAAAAGAATGCCGCTTTTAATTACCGTCGCCCTCCTCAACGGGGCGGTAAATATCATCAACAAGATGGTGAACGTTGTGGCCAAGCAGTCCCTGGGAATGGCCAACGGCACCCTTATCAACTACCTGGAGGGGACCCTTATCGCCCTGGTCCTGGCCTTTTGGGTGGGGGACCGGCACCTCGTCGACCTGGGGTACCTGACCGGCATCCCCCTGGTGTACTACCTGGGAGGGGTCTTCGGCCTGGTGGCCATGGTCCTTACCATCAAGGGGATGGAGCGGGTCCCGGTGGCTGTTTCCGCCGTGGTGGTCCTGGCGGGACAGCTGTTGGCCGGCTTTGTCATGGACGCCGCCGCCGGGCGAGTGGGCCCCAAGGAACTGGCGGGTCTCTGCCTGGTGGGAGCCGGGGTATGGTGGAACAACCGCCAAAGCCAGGCCGCCGCAGAGGCAGCGGCTACAGCTCCAAAGTGACAGTGCGGCCTTCGGGCTGGTACTGCCGCAGGGCTACCCCTGCCAGCTGGAACATCCGCTTGGAGGCCACCACCGCGTCGCTTTCTGCGTATTTGTCCGAAAGGTAGACCACTTCCTTGATGCCGCACTGGATGATGGCCTTGGCGCACTCGTTGCAGGGGAAAAGGGTGGCGTAGAGCCTGGCGCCCTTCAGCGAACCGCCATCGTTGTTGAGGATGGCGTTTAGCTCTGCGTGGCAGACAAAGGCGTACTTGCTCTCCAGAAAGCCCCCTTCCCGGGACCAGGGCATCTCGTCGTCCTGGCAGCCGGTGGGCATCCCGTTGTATCCCACCGAGAGGATGCGGTTGTCCCCGTTGACGATGCAGGCCCCCACCTGACTGCCGGGGTCCTTGCTCCGCTGGGCGGCCAGAAGGGCCACCCCCATAAAGTATTGATCCCAGTTTAAGTACCCCTGGCGCTTTTGTGTTGTCATCGACAGAATCCTCCTTCTAAGGGACTTTTTGGGGAGATCCATCCCCGAAAGGTCCTCTGTTTTTTTATTCCTCCGGATGGGGGAAGATACCCCGCTTCGCCGCCATCAGAAGCACCCCCACCTGGGTTTTGGCGTCGGGGAGTTCCCCGGACAGAACCATCCCCACCGCTTCCTCCAAGGGGACGGGAACCACGTCCAGAAACTCGTCCCGGTCCAGATGCTGGCCGCCGGAGGCGGAGAGACCATGGGCCTCGTAGACATAGATATGCTCGGTGCAGTAGGCGGGGGTGGGGATGATCTCGGTAAGCTTAGTGAGATACCCGGCGGTGCAGCCGGTTTCCTCGGTAAGCTCCCGGGCGGCGGCCTCCATGGGGTCCTCCCCGGGCTCCAGCTTGCCGGCGGGAAGCTCCAGCAGTTCCCGCCCGGCGGCGAAGCGGTATTGGCGCACCAGAAGGATGCGCCCCTTGTCATCCACGGCAGCGACACAGGAGCCCCCATGGTGGTTTACCACGTCCCGGCGGCTCTCCCCGCCGTCCTCCAGCTGGACCCGGTGGGCGGTCAGGGTGAAGATCTTCCCCTGGTAGAGTTGGGTTTTTTCCAGTTCCTTTTCAAAATGGGCCATTTTCGGCTTCCTCCTCGGGATGATTTTTCCGCCAGGCCAGGTAGCTTTCCAGGATGATGGCGGCGGAAAGGGGGTCCAGGGCGGCCTTGCGCTTCTTCCCCCGGGTGTCGGTGGCGTTAAGATACCGGGCGGCGGTAATGGTGGTGCCCCGTTCATCCCAAAGGACCACGGGGAGCCCACTTTTTTCCCGGAGGAGGCCGGCGAAGTCCCGGCAGGTCTGGGCCCGGTCTCCGGCGGATCCGTCCATGTTCAGGGGATGCCCGATAACGATGCGCTCTGCGCGGTGTTCCCGGGCGGTCTGGACGATTTGGCCGGCCAGCTTTTCTGGGTCCCGCTGCCGGATGGTGCCAAGGGGAGAGGCCAGGCATTCCCCAGGGTCACAGATGGCGAGACCGGTACGTGCCTCGCCGTGATCCACGGCCAAGATCCTCATAGGCGCCACCACAGGGTCTCCTCATGGCGGTACTTCTGGAAGCCCAGCCGCTCCAGGATCCGCTGGGAGGGATAGCTGACCAGATCGGTCTCGGCGGTGATATGGGCCACACCCGGCTGGGAGAGAGCCCAGCGGCAGATGGCCTCCACCGCCTCGGTCATGTACCCCTGGCGGCGGTAGGCGGTTCCCATGGCGTAGCTGATCTCCACCTCCCCCCGGCTGTCCGGGGGCCCCTGGAAGCCGGCGGAACCGATGATGGTCCGGTCCTCCTTGTGGACCAGCATCCAGGGGGTGCAGTAGGGCTGGCGGCAGGGATCCCCTTCCGCCTGGGCCAGGAGCCGCCGGAGGGCTTCCAGTGGACGTTCCTCCAGGGGGATTCCGCGATAGCTGTATCCCAGCTCCCGCTCCAGGGCGGGAAGATCCTCCACCCAAAGGCGGACCTGTTCCGGGGTGAGGGGGAAGATGCGAAGGCGCAAAGTATCAATGGACGGCATTCTCTCTCCTCCTTACAAAAAAACGATGGTGTCGTTCAGCTTCTCCAGCAGGGCCAGAACGCTGTAGGCTGCCAAGGTGGAGGAACGCTGATTTTCCCCCGCCTTAGGCTCCACCTGGATCACCGCCCGGCCAAAATCCCCTTCCAGGCGGATGGTGTGCCGCGGGGCGGAAAGTTCCGGACAGCTCGCCACTGTTACCTGGGTCTCCCCGGGGCCGTTGGTGGCCAGGGCGGTGGCGACAGCGACGTTGACATTCTTGGGGAACCGGGCGATGGCCTCCCGGGCGGAGCCGGAAAAGAGGGGTTCCTCCCGATCCTCCGGCAGGGGATAGGAAACCGCCTCCTGAAGGGAGCGGGGGGGCTTATCGTTGGCGATGGCGGCCTGCAGTCTTCCGTGGAGGCTGGCGGCCCGCATCAGGTCAAAGCCCCCGATGGCCCCGGAGGGCAGGTAGACCCGGACCCCGTTCTCCTGGGCAGTCCGGCGGACCTCCCGGAGAAAGTCCTCGTCGGCAAAGGCCCCGATGGACAGGGGGATAAGGTCGGCCCCCGCCTGGAGAATGGAGAGGGCGGCGGACTTCAAAGCGCCGCCTCCTGCCGCTTCCACCAGGTGATCCGGCCTTTGGAGCAAAAGCTCATCCAGATTGGCGCAAAAGGCGCCGCCGGTTTCTGCCGAAAGGGCCTGCGCCAGAGAGGCGTTGGCGTCGGTGACCCCCGCCAGCCGGTACCCAGGGACCAGCCCGTTGGCGATGCCCCGGGCCACAATCTGCCCCAGCAGCCCGCAGCCAAAAATTCCTACTGTCCTGTTCCTCTTTTCCATGGTGTCCCCCCTTATGTGTCGATGGATATGTTGTCCCAGTCGTCGCCGCCGTAGCCGATGAGCCAGTTAAGGGCGATGTGCCGCTCCAGGGCCACATCGGCGTCGATGCCGGCGGGGGCGGCTTTTCCGTTGATCCGGGCGTCCTCGGCGGCCCAGCGGATGCGGTAGATGAGATCGGCTTCGTCCAGGATCTCCCCGTCGGGACGCCTGCGGCTCCAGGCGGCAAATTTTTTGTAGGAGCTGGGCTGGACATTGGGGAAAAACTCCTCCAGGTCCCCCTGGAACTGTCCCCTGGGAATATCCAGGCTGGGGATCCGTCCCAGGGCCCAGGCCAGGACCACAAAGGCCTCCATCCGCCAGGTGGCGGCCTGAATGATCTGGGTCGCGGCCTCCCCGGAGAAGAGCTTTCGCTCCCTTTGGGACAGTTCCTCCCAAAGCCCCCAGCTTTGGAGGATCCCGGTAAAGTGACCGGCCACCTCCCGCTGATGCTCTTCCCCAACCTCTACAATGTTCCAGGAGCAGACGGCGGTGAGAAAGACACAGCCCGCCCGCCTGGCGATCTCCTCCTGGGAGCGGATCCTGGCTGCCCCCTCCGGCTCGATCAGGGGAAGGTGCTGGATAAAGGGGATTCCCTCCCGCGTTAGGATCTCGATGCTCCGGGCCCTCCGGGCCTCGGCCATCGCCTGCTGTTCTTGGGTCATGGTGTTTTCCTCCTTGTTGGTCATTCCTGAAAAAAGGACAGCTGCTGGCTGCCATATCCCGCCCGGCTGGCGGCGATGATGTCCTCCATCCGGTATAAGAGCCCCAGCCGGTCGCATTCCCGGGCAAAGAGGCCCCACCGCTTTTTTTCGCTGGGGATGGCGCACCAGTAGCGGTCCCCGTAGGTCCGCCGGTACCGGTCCGCCAGGCCGGGAAACCGTTCCTCCAGCTTTTGGTAATAGTGGTCCCGCTGGTTCATCCGAAGGGTCATCCCCAGGCTGCTGTACAGGAACCGGGCCCCGGTCTCCTTCACCGCCTGTACCATGGCCAGAAGGTTTTCCTCACTGTCGGTGAGAAAGGGCAGCACCGGATTTAGCAGCACCCCGGCAAAGACGCCTGCCTGGGAAAGCTCCTTTACCGCCTGGAGCCTTTGGGAAGGGGGCGGGGCGTGGGGCTCGATGAGGGCGGCCAAGCGGTCGTCCGGGGTGGTGACGGTGACCATGCAGAGGATGGGGGACTGTTCCCCAATCTCCCGGAAGAGGTCGATGTCCCGGGTGATGAGGGGGCTTTTGGTGGTGACCGAGGCCCCGAAACCGTAAGCCGCCAGCAGCTCCAGGGCATGGCGGGTGAGGAGCAGCTCCTCTTCAAAGGGGTTGTAGGGATCGCTCATAGCCCCGGTGCCTACAATGCCCGGCTTCACCTTCCGGCGCAGATCGTCCCGGATGATCCGCAGGGCGTCGTCCTTGATCCGCACCCGGTCAAAGTCCTCCACCCCGTAGCAGGCGCTGCGGCTGTCGCAATAGATGCAGCCATGGCAGCATCCCCGGTAGATGTTCATGTTGTAGTTGATCCCGAACCACTGGCTTCCCGGGCTGTACCCGGAGACGATGGTCTTGGCAGGAACCCGTTCCAGTCCCAAAGCAATCAGACCCTTTCTGTAACCGGGGGCGGCCCCGGCCTCTCCTTCTATTATCCATGAAACGGGGGAAGAATGCAAATCTTTTTTTCCGGGAACGGGAAAAAGTGGATGCCCTGCCTGTCCTTGTATCCCGGGGAGGTTTGCTGCCCATACTTTCTTCCAGGATGCCGGCCGGAGGGACCCCAACGGTTCCGGCGGCATACCGGCAAAAGCAAAGGGGGAAAAGGGAATGAAGCGGGATTTTCGGGATTGGCTGCTGGGCTTTTCCACCTCCTTCGGCATCACCTTTCTGGGAATGATGGTGGTGCTGGGGACGGTTTGTTTCGTGTCCTATTCCCGGGCACAGAACAGGGAACAGGAAAGGATGGAGGCTGCCGCCCTTCACCGGGAGCCGGACACCTACCTTCCCGGGGCGGAGGACCGGCTTACCCTTTTGGTGGCAGGCCGGGACGGGGAAGGGGAGGAACCGGACACCTACCTTCTCCTGGGCTTTTTCCCGGATCGGGGAAAGATCGCCCTCTGTGTCCTGCCGGCCTCCACCTATCTGGAGTACGGCGGCCAGGGAAGCACCCTTGGGCGGCTGTGGCAGCAAGGGGGGCTGCGGTATGCCAAAAAGGGGCTGGGGGATTACCTGGGGATCCCCATTCACCGCTGCGCCACGGTGGGCCCAAAGGAACTGGACGCTTTGATGGCCTGGAGCGGCGGCCTTTTGGAGTACGACCTCACCGCAGAGATAGAGGGGGAGCGAAAGGGCCGGAGGCTTTCCATGAGCCGGGGGCGGTGGCAGCTGGACGGGCAGAGGATCCTGGATTTGGCGGCCTACTCCGGCTATAAGGGCGGGGAACGGGAGCGGTGCGACCGGGCGGCGCTTCTTCTCTCTCAGCTGGTTTCCCGGACCTTGCCGGTATTCCTGGAGGAGGAGAAGGGGAAGGGTTTTACCGAGACTGCCTTGGAGGTGCTGGACACCGATCTTTCCGCCGCCGACTGCCTACAGCGCAAGCAGGCGCTTGAATTTTTGGCCCGGCTGGAGCTTCCGGCTGTTTCTGCCGTTTTTTTGGAGGGCTCCTTGAGCAGAAACTACACGGTCTATCATCTGACCGGGGACTGCAAGGCCCGCCTTGGGGAGATATACGGCGACCCAGGTACAGCGCCCAAGTGGCAGTTTTCCGCAGGGGAAGAGGAGAAGGCGGTGCCGGTGGAGGAGCCGGTCCAGGAGGAGAAGAAGCCCTTGCGGGACAGCGGGACGTCTGCTTTGCAGGACAGCGGGTGGCCGCCGATGCAGGAGCCGGGGGCGCTGGTGCCGCCGGGGTAAGGAAAAACCATATGCTTCTAAAAAGCAAAGAAGCCACCTTATAAGGTGACTTCTTTGATACAGGGTTCGTTGCCGACTGCGCTTTTCTCTGCGCTCAGCTTTTGGCCATACCAATGATTATCCGCTACAGAAACCTATAGCAACGTAATTGGCGTCTCCCAATCCCTATACACAATTATAGTATGCAGAATGGTATTTGTCAATCCCCACGTTATGGCATACAATGTACGCCATAACGGTCCGGGCGGCCAATTCCACCGTCGTACCTGTAATGTTTTAGTGTGGCGAAAATATTCGCTTTGGGTTGACTCATCCCTGCGAAATGTCTTGCAAAACTGTGGGGGACAAAATCCGCAATCTGAAGCCCCGCTATATTCTGGTCCTTATCCACAAAATCAAGCCCCAAAAGCCTTTTTTCCATAACGGCTCTGGTCATATACATGGAACCCATCAGCTTTATATGGTAATACCGGTCGCGCAATCTTTCATTGCCGATGAGTTCTCTGGATTCGTAAACAATACTGCCCCTTCCATTTTTATTTGAAAGAAAATGACAATAGTTTTCCAAGATGTATTGCATGGCGATTAAATATGGATCCGGCTTATTGTCTCCCCCCTGATAATGATCCCGCAGACGATCCTCCGAGATACAGCAGCCAACGATGGTTATATCATTTTGGGCAAAGACCTGTTTTAGATTTGCGTAAAAAACCTTACGGCTGCATTGTTGGGAAAACCGTGTGTATTCCGGATATTTCCTGGGGTCCAAGCGGCCCTTTTCAGCATCTAGGATTCGCATTTGGTGCATAATGACAGACTCCGGGTCTGGACGATCCCGCCAAATGGATCTCTTAAACTGCGCTAAGCTGTTGTTGAGTTGTGAGATGCTGCTGTCAGCAACCACAATTCCTGCCATACAGAAATGTGGGTTTTGAAAACTATGAGTCGCTTGGTCCCATATCTTTGTTTCGCTCTCGTCTAAATAAAGCGTGTATTTCTTCATCGTTTGCCACCACCGCAGTTTACTAAACCGCATTATACTATAAATCGACCGAAAGTTCAATAGTTCGGTTCGTCAGGTTTCCCCCCGACGGCCGATATGCACTGAAAAGTGTTATTTTCCCCTTGCCATTCGTCGGAAAATATTGTAGGATGGAAAAGAAAAGGAGGTATCCTCATGTCCAAACAAAACTCCCCCCTTCGCCTGTTCCTCTGGCTTGCGGTGGCCCTGGCCCTGGGGGGTTCGATGCTGTGGCTGGCGCGGCCCCAGGCGGAGGGGCGGGTGGTGGCCAGCATCACCGTGGGGGAAGAAACGGTGCGGACTATCGACCTTACCAAGGCCAAGGATCAGGAGTTCTCTATTCTGGAGGAGACGGGGAAGCCCATTACCTTTCAGATCAAAGACCACGCCATCCGCTTCCTGGAATCCGACTGCCCGGATAGGGTGTGCATCAACACCGGCTTCCTGAAAAACGACCTGGACGTGGCCTGCTGCCTGCCCAATCAGACCGCGCTCCTTGTCTCCAAAGAGGATTGACCGTTTTTTGAAGTCGATGTCGTCTCTGCCTCGTTGTGTACATAGTGGACAGGGGAAAACGCCCTGACCGGCATAGGAAGGACGGTGCGCTATGGCTCATCTGATTGAGGTAAAGAACGCTTACAAGATCTATAACCCCGGGGAAAACGAGGTCCGGGCCCTGGATGGGGTCTCCCTGACGGTGGACACCGGGGAGTTTGTGGCCATCATCGGCCAGTCGGGGTCGGGGAAATCTACCCTGATGAACCTGCTGGGATGCCTGGACGTCTGCACTTCGGGGGAGTACGCCATCAACGGCCAGGACGTCTCCCACCTTTCTGACGACGACCTTTCGGAGATCCGCAACAACGAGATCGGCTTTATCTTCCAGGGCTTTAACCTTATCCCCAGCCTCAACGCCCTGGAGAACGTGGAGCTGCCCCTGATCTACCGGGGGATCGGCCGGGAGGAGCGCCGCCGCCTTTCCGTTGCCGCCCTGGAAAAGGTGGGGCTCTCCAAGCGGATGGACCACCGCCCGGCGGAGATGTCCGGGGGCCAGCAGCAGCGGGTAGCCATCGCCAGGGCCATTGCCGCTGCACCGCCGGTGATTTTGGCCGACGAGCCCACCGGAAACCTGGATAAACGCTCCGGGGCGGACGTTATGGAGATCCTCCGGGGACTGTGGCGGGAGGGGCGCACCGTTATCCTTATCACCCACGACCCCAAAATCGCCGAAAGCGCCAACCGGGTGGTGACCATCTCCGACGGCAGGATCATCGGGGACGAGCGCAAGGAGGAACCGGTGGCCTAGGGTGTGTCCCCAAAAGCATATTTCAGCTGGAGGTCCCACGGACCCCCGGCTTTTTTGTACCCCCAAAGGGCCATAAGTTGGGGCTGGAGTTTTTCCGGAAGCTATGCTATAATGAAAACGACAATCACCGGGCCGCCGAAATGCCCGGAAAACCGCCTGTGTTTGAAGGAGTGAGCCAAATGACCCTTGGTGAAGTAAAAACCATTTTGGACGCGAAGCTGCTTTGCGGCGAAGAACTGCTGGATCACGACGTAAATACCGCCTGCGGCAGCGATTTGATGAGCGATGTTCTGGCCTACGTAAAGGACCAGGCGGTTCTCCTCACCGGCCTGGTGAACCAGCAGGTTATCCGCACCGCCGAAATGATGGACATTATCTGCATCATCTTTATCCGCCGCAAGGAGCCCTCCCCGGAGATGGTGGAGCTGGCCCGGGAAAAGGGCATCGCCGTGATGACCACCAACCACCGGATGTTTACCTCCTGCGGCCTTCTGTTCCAGGCCGGATTGGATGGGGGGGTGCATATCAAATGAGCGCGTTACATTATCATTACGAGGTCCCGGGGGACGACTTCACCCGGGCCGGGGAAGCCTCCGGCTCCATCAAAAGCACACTGAAAAAGCTGGGGTTCGACCCCCAGGTGGTCCGTAAGGTGGCTATTGCCATGTACGAGGGGGAGATCAACCTGGTTATCCACGGCGGCGGCGGGGTCATCGACGTGGACATCGACGGGGAGAAGGTCACCATGGTTCTGACGGACCACGGCCCCGGCATCCCGGACGTCAGCAAAGCCATGGAGGAAGGCTGGTCCACCGCCCCGGATAATGTCCGCAGCCTTGGCTTCGGCGCCGGCATGGGCCTGCCCAACATGAAAAAGTACACCGACGAGATGCAGATCGACAGCACCGTTGGTGTAGGAACTACCGTCACCATGGTGGTGAAGCTTGTTTGAACGACCGGGCCGGGCCCCCGGGCTCTTTCCGGGCCCCGGCCTCAAGAGGGGATGAGATTATGGGAGAATACGTCCATTCCGTGACCCTGGACCGGGACGCCTGCCGGGGGTGCATCACCTGTGTAAAGCGCTGCCCCACCGAGGCCATCCGGGTCCGGGGCGGCAAAGCCACCATCCTAAAGGACCGGTGCATCGACTGCGGGGAGTGCATCCGGGTCTGCCCCCATCATGCAAAGCGGGCGGTCACCGACCACCTGGCGGACTGGGAGAGGTTCCGCTATAAAATCGCCCTGCCTGCCCCTGCCCTTTACGGCCAGTTTAACAACCTGGACGACGTGGAGGTTGTGCTGGCGGGTCTCCTGGAGATGGGCTTCGACGAGGTCTACGAGGTGGCCGCCGCCGCCGAACTGGTCAGCGACGCCACCCGTATCCTCCTTAGCCGGGGGCTGCTGGAGCGCCCGGTGATCTCCTCCGCCTGCCCGGCAGTGCTGCGGCTCATCCGGGTGCGGTTCCCCCAGCTTTTGGGGAACGTCCTGCCCCTGGTTGCCCCGGTGGAATTGGCCGCCCGGCAGATCAAGCGCCACGTCGCCCGGCAGTCCGGGATGGATCCCTCCGAGATCGGCTGTATCTTTATTTCCCCCTGTCCGGCCAAGATGACGGCGGCCAAGAATCCCCTGGGGACGGGACGCAGCGACATCGACCTGGTGGTCAGCGTCAGCGAGATTTACCCGGCCCTCTGCGCCGCCATGAAGCGGGCCCGGGAGCCGGGGGAGGACCTGGTCACCGCCGGGCGCACCGGCATCGGCTGGGGACGCAGCGGCGGGGAGGCCGCCGCCACCCTTCACGAGCGGTACCTGGCGGCGGACGGCATCGAAAACGTCATCCGGGTGCTGGAGGATATGGAGGACGAAAAGCTCCACGACCTGGACTTTGTAGAGCTGAACGCCTGCGTCTCCGGCTGCGTGGGCGGGGTGCTGAACATTGAAAATCCCTACGTTGCCGCCACTCGCCTCAAGCGGCTGGGGCGGTATCTCCCGGTCTCCTGCAACCACCTGGAGGACGCCATCCCCCCCGAGGCCAAGTGGGACCGGGAAGTGAACTACACCCCGGTGATGCGCCTGGACAAAAACCCCCTCCACGCCATGGAGCTGCTGGAGGAAATGGGAAAGATCGAGGAGAGGCTGCGGGGGCTGGACTGCGGCTCCTGCGGGGCGCCTTCCTGCCACGCCCTGGCTGAGGATGTGGTTCGGGGCTACGCCGCCGAAGACAGCTGCATCTATGTCCTCCAGGAAAAGCTGGAGGCGGTAATGAACGCCATGCTGGTCCAGAATCTGGAGCGGGAAAGGGAGGAGACGGAACTATGACCGGAAAAGAACTTGCCGCCGCCTGCGGCTTTGAACTGGCCTGCGGGGAAGGGGACCGGGAGATTGACGGGAAGATCTATTGCTGTGATCTCCTTTCCATTGTTATGGGCCGGGCCCCGGCAGATGGGCTGTGGGTGACGGTGATGGGCAACCTCAACTCCATTGCAGTGGCGGTTCTTACCGATACCGCCTGCATCCTCCTGGCCGAGGGAATGGCCCTGGACGAGGACGCCCGGGCCCGGGGGTCGCAGCAGGAGGTCACCGTCCTGCGGACCCCCCTGCCGGTTTATGAGGCCGCCAGGACGGCGGCAAAAGCATTGGGGGTGGACTAGGATGGAACCGGAGACCTATTGGTTCGAGGCAATTACCCGCTACGATGGGGAGACCTACAAGGAGTTCGCCAAATACCACTACCGCCATGTGGCCCCGGGGTTGCCCTTTTTCCTGACCGTCGTGGGAACGATGGCCTTTTCCTGGGGGATTATCCAGCTTTTCCTGGAGCCCGACAGCTGGTCTGTCTGGCCCTGTATCGTCGGGGCCGTGTTTCTGGCCATTGGGGTCAACCAGCTGCTGGGGCGGTTCGGCAGCAACGTCAAGGATCCCCAGGACAACCGCATCCGCTTTTTTGACGGCCGGGTGGAGTACGCCGGCCGCCAGGAGCAAGGATTTTACCGCTACGACCAGGTGGTCCGCATCCGGGAAAACCAGCGGTACTTTTTCCTTTACGTAGCCAAAAACAGGGCCATTATGGTGGATAAAGCCGGCATGATTCTGGGGACGCCGGATCAGCTCCGGGGCTTTCTTGCCCAAAAGACAAGGCCCCAGTACCGGTAGCTTACAGCCAAAAGGAGGGATCCCCGTGGACCTGCAAGCCTACTGGAACGCCGTGCTGGGGCAGCAGCCCCAGGCCCTGCGTGCCTTCTTCCACCCGGAGGCCCATGTGGACTGGCCCAACACCAACGAGCGCTTTACCCTGGAGGAGTTCATCCGGGCCAACTGCGAGTACCCGGGGGAGTGGGACGGGGAGATCCGGCGGGTGGTACAAAAGGACGATTTGACCATCACTGCGGCCCGTGTCTTTTCCAAGGACAAAAAGCTGTCCTTCCATGTGACCTCTTTTATGAGGATCCGGGAGGGGAGAATCCTTTCCCTGGAGGAATACTGGGGGGACGACGGGCCGCCGCCCCGGTGGAGACAGGAAATGAAGATCGGGAGTTCGATCCCGGAGTAAGAGTAAAGGGGGAGAGAAGATGGCCTTTTCCTACGACTTACATATCCACAGCTGCCTTTCCCCCTGCGGGGACGACGATATGACCCCGCCCAACATCGCCAACATGGCCGCCCTTCTGGGGCTGGATCTCATCGCCGTCACCGACCACAACTCCTGCCGCAACGCCGGGGCTGTTATGGCCGCCGCACAAAAAATGGGCCTGCCCCTCCGGGTGCTGGCAGGGATGGAGGTGACCACCGCCGAGGAGGTCCACGTGGTCTGTCTCTTTCCCACCCTGACCGCCGCCCAGGCCGCCGGGGAGGAGGTGGAGGCCGCCCTGCTGCCGGTGAAGAACAAGCCGGAGATCTTCGGCCGCCAGCGGATCGTCGGCCCGGAGGAGGAGCCCCTGGGGGAGGTGGAAAACCTCCTCATCAACGCCACCAGCCTTTCCATTGACGACCTGCCGGGGTTCGCCAGGGGGTACGGGGGCATCGCCATCCCCGCCCACGTGGACCGGACCTCCAACAGCGTCTTTGCCAACCTGGGATACTTTCCCGACTACCTGGACTTCCCTGTGGCAGAGGTCTGGAAGCCGGAGGAGTTTTTCCGGGACGGCGCCCACCCGGAGGTTCGACAAGGACGGCTGATCCTGAAAAACTCTGACGCCCACCGTCTGGAGGATATGAAGGAGGGCGGCCCCTGTCCCTGGCCGGGAGGCGGTCCGGAGACGGTGGAGGAATTTTTGGCGGCCTTGTTCGGCAGATAACACAAAAACCGGAGGCTCCCCATTGGGAGCCTCCGGTTTTTTGCAGTGCGAAGTCAGGCTATCGGGCGCTGCCCTCCGCCCATTGTTCCAATGTTTTTTCGTTCAGCAGCTCGACCTTTCCCCGATGGGTCCGAATTATCCCCGCCTTCTGCATTTTGGAGCAGACCCGTGCCACCTGGACCCGGGAGGCGTTTACCGCCGAGGCCAGATTGTCCTGGGACATGGCTACAAAGCCGCTTCGTTGGTAATCCGGGCTGGTCCGGTAGAGGAGAAAAAAGTTTGCCAGCCGGGTTCCCACGTCCCCAATGCTTTGGTTTTCTGCGTCAAAGCACATAAGGCGGAGGGTATCCCCAACAAAAAAGGCCAGGTCTAGGGCGAACTCCGGGGAAAGCTTCCCCAGCCGGCAAAGGTCTTCCGAAGTGAGGGGTACCGCCCGAACCGGCATAATGGTCTCGATGGTCACCACCGAGGGCATCACCCCCCGCAGTCCGTCCAGGACGCAGAGGGTGTCCGCCCGGTGGTACCCAAGCAGCCGGATGTATCCGTCGGTGTTGCTGGTGTAGACCTTGGTCATTCCCTCCAAAAGGTAGTATACCCGGGCCGGCACCTCCGCGGCCCGGCTCAATACTGTTCCGGCCGGAAAAGGTACCGGCGGCCCGCAGTTCTCTAATATAAACTGCCGGTGGACCGCCAGCTCCCCGGCAAAGATGAATTTCACCGCCGCCGATGCAGCCATGAACAGGACCCCTTCCCGCTGCGCCTCTGACCGGATCCGGCAGGCGCAAAAACTTTCCTTCTGTATCATAAGACATTGTCGTTTTCTTGTCAATCCCTTTATACTGTTATCAATGGGATTTCCCAGGAGATTTCCCGAGCCCCCGGTATGGGAAAGAACCGGGGGCCGGACAACACCACAAGGAGGTCATCTGTTATGTCAAAGCTGTTCCCCCATGTATTCGCCCCTGGAAAGATCGGTACCCTTACCCTGAAGAACCGCGTCGTAAAGGCTCCCCAGTCCTCTGGGATGAGCAATATGGACGGCACCGTTTCGGAACGTCTTGTCCGCTACTACCGCGACCAGGCCGCCGGCGGCGCGGGCCTCATTGTGGTGGAATACGCCTACGTGGATGACATCGGCGCCAAGTCCGCCCACTGCCACCTGGGCATCTCCAACAACGAACATATCCCCGGCCTGGCCTGGCTGGCCGAGAACATCAAGGAGATGGGCGCTGCCGCCGGTATCCAGATCGAACACTGCGGCCGCCAAAAGTTCCTGGGCACCCAGCCCATCTGCGCCCCCTCCGCCCTCCCCTGGCCCAAGCTGTGGGACCAGTACGGGGTCCAGTCGGTTCCCCATGTCCTCACCATCGAGGAGATCCAGGACATCGTACACGCCTTTGGCGATTCTGCCCTCCGGGCCAAGGAAGCCGGCTTTGAGTTGGTGGAGATCCACGGGGCCCACGGGTACCTCTTGACCAACTTCTTCTCCCCCCACACCAACCACCGCACCGACCTTTACGGCGGCAGCCTGGACAACCGGATGCGGATCTACGTGGAGATCGTCCGGGATGTCCGCAAGAAGGTGGGCCCCGACTTCCCTGTCACCATCCGCCTGTCCGGCACCGACTACGAGCCCGACGGCTTCCCCATTGAGGACACCATCGAGCTGGCCAAGGTCCTGGAGCGGGAGGGCATCGACGCCTTCCACATCTCCGGCGGCGACCACCACACCATGATCCATCAGGTCTCTCCCATGGCTATGTCTGTCTGCCACAACACCTGGGCCGCCGAGGCCATCAAGAAGGTGGTCAGCGTTCCTGTCATCGCCTCCGGCTCCATCACCCTGCCCGAGTACGCCGAGGAGATCATCGCCTCCGGTAAGGGAGATTTCGTCGGCCTGGGCCGTCCCCTGTGGGCCGATCCCGAGTGGCCCAACAAGGCTGCCGCCGACCATCCCGAGGACATCCGTCCCTGCATCCGCTGCAACGAGGGCTGCCTGGAGCGCACCTTCTTCCACTACAAGGCCATCACCTGCGCCCTGAACCCTGTGGTCAGCCGCGAAGGCGAGCTGAAGATCACCCCCGCTCCTGTCAAAAAGAAGGCAGCCGTGGTGGGCGGCGGCGCCGCCGGTATGGAGGCCGCCCGGGTGCTGAAGCTCCGGGGCCACGACGTCACCGTCTACGAGGAGAAGCCGGAGAACGGCGGGCTCCTCCACGAGGCTGCCGCTCCCGAGTTCAAGGCAGACATCCGGCCCTTTATGAAGTATCAGGTCACCGCTTTGGAGAAGCTGGGCGTTCCCGTCATCCGGGAGAAAGCCGACGCCGCCAAGCTGGCCGGTTATGACGTGGTGATCTGTGCCACCGGTTCCCTCCCCATCATCCCCAAGATCCCCGGGGTGGAGAAGCCCATCGCCGTGGACTGCCTCAGCGCCATCAACGGGGCGAAGCCTGTGGGCAAGAAGGTTGTCGTCATCGGCGGCGGCCTGGTAGGCACCGAGACCGCCCTTGATCTGGCGGAGAACGGCCACAGCGTCACCCTGGTGGAGATGCTTCCCAAGATCATGAAGGACGTTGCCGTTACCGACTTCCTGGCCTACAGCGAGCGCATCGCCAAGACCGATATGCGCGTTCTTACCGAGACCCGCCTGGAGGAGGTGCTGGACAACGGCGCCCGGGTATCCTCCAAGAAGGGCGAGGAGATCCTGGAGGCCGACACCGTCATTCTGGCCCTGGGCCTCAAGGCGGAGCAGGGGCTTTACAACGAGCTTCTGGCCGCAGGCAAGGAGGTCTACCTGGCCGGCGACGCCATAAAGGCCGGCAAGATCTTTGACGCCATCCACACCGCTTACCGGGTGGCCATCCGTATCTGATTTCTTCTATATTCTCCTCCAAACGAATATAGGACCGGGGCCTGCTGCTTTTGGGCGGCGGGCCCCGGTCCTGCGCCAGGCCCTCCATCCTTGTCCGCAAGAGGAACAAAGAAACAGCTGGCCTTTTGTTCAAATTTGTGCTATAATGTACAAAATGAAAGACAAAGCTGGACAAGTTTTTTCGGCCAGTGGAAAGGACGTCTATGGAAATAGCCAAACAAACCCGGCGGGAACGGATGATGCTGGACGGCCCCCTCCCACAGGTCATCACCAAGATGGCCGTGCCCTCCATCATTTCCTTCCTTATCACTTCCATCTACAACCTGGCGGACGCTTTTTTTGTCAGCTCCCTGGGAACCAACGCCACAGCGGCGGTGAGCGTCAACGCCTCTTTGGACCAAGTGATTATGATGGCCGGTTCCATGCTGGCGGTGGGGGCGGCCAGCTATATTTCCCGCCTTTTGG
This sequence comes from uncultured Angelakisella sp., assembly GCA_910585535.1. Taxonomy (GTDB): domain Bacteria; phylum Bacillota; class Clostridia; order Oscillospirales; family Ruminococcaceae; genus Angelakisella. The sequence continues at coordinate 75,882 of CAJUFK010000004.1, forward strand.
GGGCGGGGAACGCCAAAAAAGGAAACCAGGTCCTCTCCACCGCATTCTTCCTGGCGGTGCTGTTCGGCACTGCGGTGATGGTCCTGGGGGTTGTCTTCATCCAACCCATGGTGCGCCTGCTGGGGGCCACCGATACCTGCGAAGCCTACTCCATCCAGTATGCGACATACGTTCTGCTGGTGGCCCCCTTTATGGCCGCCAACTTTGTGATGAACCACTGTCTGCGCTCCGAGGGCAGCGCCCTTCTCTCCATGTTCGGCATGGGCTTTGGGGGCATCCTTAACTGCTTTCTGGATCCCCTGTTCATCTTCTACTTCGACATGGGGGTCACCGGGGCCTCCATCGCCACCGCTATCTCCAAGCTGGTGAGCTTCTCCATCCTCATCTTCCCTTACCTTACCCGGCGGACCACCCTTTGCATCTCTCCCCGAAGCTTTCGTTTTCAGTGGGATGTGGTGGGGGAGATCTTCACCGTGGGCTCCTCCTCCCTGTTCCGGTCGGGGCTGGCAGTGGTCTCCGGCATCGTCCTGAACAATCTGGCAGGGAATATCTCCGACTCCCTTATGGCCGGCATCGGGGTTTCCACCAAGATCATGATGTTTCCCTTTGGCATCGTCCTGGGCTTTGGAACCGGATTCCAGCCGGTGGCAGGCTTCAACTGGGGGGCGAAGCAGTATCATCGGGTCACCGAAGCCTATCGGTTTGCCTCCAGGACCGCCATTGCGGGGACCGTCCTTATGGGGGTGGTCCTGGCCGCCGGAGCGGGCCCCCTGATCGGGTTGTTTACCAAGACCGACGCCTCCATGCTGGAGTTCGGGACCCTCTGTATCCGGCTCCAGGCCCTGGTTCTGCCCATCCATGGCTGGGTGGCGGTGGTAAATATGCTCTGTGCCGGTTTGGGGGACGCCAAGGGGGCTCTGACCCTTTCCACCGCCCGCCAGGGGACCTGCTTTCTGCCCATCGTTTACCCCATGGCCTGGCTGTGGGGCGGGTACGGAGTGGCCTCGGTCCAGGCGGTGGCGGATCTGCTGTCCATCTTCCTGGCCCTGCCCCTTGTCCGCAAGGTGAAGAAGCGGGTGCAGGCCGCCGCCCAAGCGGCAGGGGAGGCCGTGGAGTAACGGAGGTCCAAAACGAAAAAATCCCCTCCCGGGAAGGGAGGGGATTGGGGAAGAACAAGGGGATCGTTTAGGCGTGGCCGGCGCAGCCCAGAACATCCACCAGCTTGTGCTTGACCAGCTCCTTGATGTGGGAGCGGGCGGGGGCCAGGTACTGGCGGGGATCGAAATGGCTGGGGTTTTCCACCAGGTACTGCCGCAGAGCCGCAGTCATGGCCAGACGCAGGTCGGAGTCAATGTTGATCTTGCAGACCGCCATGGTGGCCGCCTTGCGGAGCATCTCCTCGGGGATGCCGATGGCGTCGGGCATCTGGCCGCCAAACTTGTTGACAATAGCCACGTCGGCCTGAATGACAGAGGAAGCACCGTGGAGAACGATGGGGAAGCCGGGCAGGCGCTTGCCCACCTCTTCCAGGATGTCAAAGCGCAGCTGGGGCTTCTGGCCGGGCTTGAACTTGTAGGCTCCGTGGCTGGTGCCAATGGCGATGGCCAGGGAATCCACCCCGGTGCGGGTGACAAAATCCTCCACCTGGGCGGGATTGGTGAAGTTGGCGTCCTCGGCGGAGACATTGACGTCGTCCTCGATGCCGGCCAGCTGGCCCAGCTCGCCCTCTACCACAACGCCGTGGGCGTGGGCATACTCCACTACCTTTTTGGTGAGGGCCACGTTGTCCTCGTAGTCGTGATGGCTGCCGTCGATCATCACAGAGGTAAAGCCCCCGTCGATGCAGGACTTGCAGATGTCAAAATCCGCGCCGTGGTCCAGGTGCAGGGCGATGGGAAGACCGGTGTCCGCCACAGCGGCCTCCACCAGCTTGGTGAGGTAGATGTGTTTGGCATACTTCCGGGCTCCGGCGGAGACCTGGAGGATAATGGGGGCCTTCTCCTCGGCGGCGGCCTCGGTGATGCCCTGGACGATCTCCATGTTGTTCACGTTGAAGGCGCCGA
>CAJUFK010000005.1 GCA_910585535.1 uncultured Angelakisella sp.
AGGGGATGCACGTCCTTTGCATCCTCACCGACATCACCAACTACGCCGAGGCCCTTCGTGAAGTCTCCGCCGCCCGGAAAGAGGTTCCCGGACGCCGCGGCTATCCCGGCTACCTGTACACCGACCTGGCCGGCCTCTACGAGCGCGCCGGTCGCCGGGAGGACAGTGAGGGTTCCATCACCATGATCCCCATTCTGTCCATGCCCGAAGACGACAAGACCCACCCCATCCCCGACCTCACCGGCTACATCACCGAGGGTCAGATCATCCTCTCCCGTGAGTTGTACCGCAAGGGTGTCACCCCGCCCATCGACGTTCTGCCCTCCCTGTCCCGTCTGAAGGACAAGGGCATCGGCGTGGGCAAGACCCGGGAGGACCACGCCAGCACCATGAACCAGCTGTTTGCGGCCTACTCCCGCGGTAAGGACGCCAAGGAGCTGATGACCATTCTGGGTGAGGCGGCTCTCTCCGACACCGATAAGCTGTACGCCAAGTTTGCCGACGAGTTCGAGAAGCGGTACGTTTCCCAGGGGTACGAGACCAACCGCGACATCGAGGAGACCCTCACCATCGGCTGGGAGCTTCTCTCCATCCTGCCCACCACCGAGTTGAAGCGGATCAAGCCGGAGATGATCGAGAAGTATCTGCCCAAGCAGCAGGACAAGTAAGGAGGCCAAGCCATGGCAATCATGCAGGTAAACCCCACCCGGATGGAATTGACCCGGCTCAAAACCCGGCTCAAAACCTCCATGCGGGGCCACAGCCTCCTCAAAAACAAGCGGGATGACCTGATGAAGAAGTTCCTGGAGCAGGTGCGCCGGAACAAGGAGCTTCGCGAGCAGGTGGAGCAGATGATTATGGGGGTGTACGACGGCTTTGCCATCGCTGGCGCCGTGATGAGCCCCAATATGCTGGAGGAAGCCCTCATGCTCCCCAAGGAGCAGGTGGAACTGGACATCACCACCCAGAACGTGATGAGCGTGGATGTGCCGGTGTTCCATTTCAGCCGCTCCGCCGACGAGGAGGAGGACATCTCCCCCTACGGCTTCGCCTTTACCTCCGGGGAACTGGATGATTCGGTAGCGGCCCTGAAAAAGGTCCTCCCCCTGATGCTGGAGCTGGCCCAGATGGAAAAAAGCGCCCAGCTCCTGGCAGAGGAGATTGAAAAGACCCGCCGCCGCGTCAATGCCCTGGAGTATGTCCAGATTCCCTCCCTCCAGGAAACCATTAAGAGCATCTCCATGAAGCTGGATGAAAACGAGCGGGGAAACCTTGCCCGACTCATGAAGATCAAGGACATGATGGTCCAGCAGTCCAGAGAGGCCAAAAAGGCTTAAGCAGAAACCGGTCCGGTAAAACGAACCGGGATACCAAAAGGCCGCTTCCCCCAAAAAAAGGGTGGAGCGGCCTTTTTGTCACTTTAGAAGAAAGGAAAGAAGAGGCGTCTGAAGACAGAGAGAAAAAAGAGGGGAGAGCAATTCCAGAATCAGGGAAGGGACTCTTTGAAACAGAATGGACAGGGGAGAGGCGGGAAGCTGCTCCAGGAAGAAGAGCGCAGAAGCAGTCAAGGCGACTGTAAAAAAGTGATATAGCATACCAATGGCGCAGGGCTATCCCTGCCGGTGTCACCTCCTTGTAGTACAATATTACAATACCATAGTATTTTTATTTTGTCAAGGCAGAAGATACACTAGTATTGAAATATTTGAGGTGATGCTATGCTGGATCGAAGACTTCGTGCCCTGCGGCAAGCGCGGAAGATGAGCCAGGTGGACCTGGCCAGGCGGCTTGGGGTCACCAAGCAAAGCGTATCAAATTGGGAAAACGACAATATCCAGCCGTCTATCGAGATGCTGGTAAAGCTGTCAAAGACCTTTTCCGTGACAACAGATTATCTGCTTGGACTGGACTCTGGGGAGTATTTGGATGTCAGCGGCTTGGAACCGGAGATCGTCGCACATATCCGGCAGCTTGTAGATGCTTTGCGGGACCGGTAATACAAAACTCTACGATTCGTAAAATTGTTCACATTCCTGCCCTTGCATTTTCCGCCCCGTTGTGGTAGGATAACAAAAAAGAAGAACCAAGGAGCGTGACTATGAGGCATTTTTTGATATACGGGCTTGCTGCGGTACTAATCTTTACAATGCTGGGAAAATTTGCGGCGGTGGAAACGGTAGTGGCGGCGGAAAAGACAGCGGCCCCTATGGCGGCTGTGGCCAAGATGGCGGTTCTTTCTGAAGAAGGGGATGCGCCGGAAGAGGAACAGGCTGTGCTGGCCGGGCTTCTCCAGGTAAATATGAGCAGTATGGACGATATGTACTTTAAGAATGCCCTGCTGGAGGAATTGGGGGATGGCTTCTCTGTCCATGCCCTTTCTACTTCGGACACCGGGGATCAGCCGGTGATGTTCCGGAAAATGGTGGAAAAAGGGTACCGGCTGATTGTAGTGGAGCTTTACGATACTGCCCTTGTGGACGAGTATATCGACCTGGCGGAGGAAAACGGCGTCTCCCTGATCTTCACCGGGGAGGAGCCCAGCGCGGAGCAGATGGCCAGGAAAAGCGACTTGTACTATGTGGGCTTCTCCGAGGGCAACGTCATGCGGGAGCTGGCGGACGCCATCATCCAGGGGTGGAAGAACAACCAGGCTGCCTTTGATCTCAAAAGCGACGACCGGTTGATCTACGGCATCTTTACCAAGGATAGCTACGAGGAGAACGGCAACCAGGAGACCCTGGACCGGTACCTCTCCGACGCCGGCCTCACCGTGGAGATGGGGCGTCAGTGCGTCACCAGCGCCTTTAATTTCAACCTGAAAAAAGAGGTGGACAACATCCTCTACGCCGGGGGCGAAATGATTATCTGCGACAGCAGCAGCTATGCCCGGCAGATCTCCGACTACCTCCACGACCCGGATGAGTTTGTGCTGGAGCGGCTTATCAATACCCGGATCTACCTCACCGTGGCCGACGAGGGAGCCCAAAAGATGGTGGAGGAGGGCACCGCCATGTTCGCCACCGGCATCAACGGCGGGGACACCGGCACGGCGGTGGGCAAGCTGGCCAAAGCCCTGGTGGCTGGGGAGAAGCCCACGGCGGAAACGGTGGGCATCGCTCCGGACCAGAACAAGCGGCTGTACATCACCAACCGCACCGTTACCTCGGACCTTATCCGCACCCGCGTCGCAGAGGACGACGAGGAGGAATAAGGCGACCGGCAGCAGAACAAAGCGCAGCCCCCTTCGCGGTTTTGGCGGAGGGGGCCGTTGTATTCTATTCTTGGTCCTTTTTTCCTGGGAAAAGTTTCCTGATCCCCCGGCGAGCCAGAAAGACCACCCCGGCTCCCAGCCCAAAAAGGGCCAGGAGGATCAAAACGAGCCACCCCATTTCCACAACGAAGGCGGCCAGAAAAATCACGGCCAGGATGAGGACAAAGGGATAGAAAGCGTCAAAATTCCCGGGCTTGGTCCCCGGGGGATGGGCGATCCAGTAGGCCGTGTCCAGGACTTCCTCCACCTCCGGGATGTCCCGGAAGGACCAATCCCGGCCCTCTTTCTCCAGGCGGACCAAGGGGATGAAGTAGTCCAGGGCCTCTTCCTCGGTGTCAAAATCCACAATGGAGGTTTCCGTCACGGCGGCCCGCTCGTCTGCCGCCGAGACCACCCACCGGTCCCCCTCCTTGGCCAGGATCATCTCGTTGGGCCGAACGGGGTGGTCTCCGTACCAGTTGTAACAGCTCAGCCCCTCCTCCCGGAGGATCGTCAGGGCCTCCTCCCGTGTCATGGAACCTCACCTCCCAAGGCAATTATACCAGACCTGGCCCCCGGGAGCAACCGCCTGGCAGAAAAAACTCCCCCTCCCGTGGCGGGGAAGGGGAGAGGGGCTACCTGGGCACCGACCCAAGAAAGGCCGCCGTCTCCGGATTTTTTGGGGCGGTGAAGATTTCCGCCGGGGAGCCTTCTTCGGCGATGGTCCCGTCCTTCATAAAGAGGACCCGGGTGGCGGCGTCCCGGGCAAAGGACATCTCGTGGGTTACCACCAGCATGGTCATCCGCTCTTCCGCCAGCCGGCGCATAATGACCAGCACCTCCCCGGTGAGAAGGGGGTCCAGGGCGGAGGTGGGCTCGTCAAAAAGCATGATCTCCGGGCTTTTCATCAGCGCCCGGGCGATGGCTACCCGCTGCTTCTGCCCGCCGGAGAGCTTCCCGGGGTAGACCTCCGCCTTGTCCAGCAGCCCCACCTTTTCCAGCAGCTGCCGGCACTTCTCCCGGCCGTCCCGGGCCCCGGGGGTGGTCATCTCGTAGGGCAGGATAAGGTTTTGGGCCACCGTCATGTGGGGGAACAGGTTGAAGCCCTGGAATACCATCCCCATCCGGCCCAGAAGGGCCCGGCGGGTGCGGGGGTCGGGGTACTTCCCGCCGGCGATGAGGGGTTCCCCGCCGATGGTCACCCAGCCCCCGTCCACCGTCTCCAGATCGATAAGACACCGTAGCAGGGTAGATTTGCCGGAGCCGGAAGCGCCGATGATGGCAATGACGTCCCCCTGATCCACAGTAAAAGAGACGTCCCTTAGAACGGGAAGGGAGTCAAAGGATTTTTTCAGCTTCCGGACCTCCAGAAATGCCATAACGTTTCCTCCATATCTCCAGGCGGTTTGCAGGGAGATTTTTAGTAATCAAATCGTTTTTCCAGTATCTTAAGCAGCCAGGTAATGACCAGGTTCATCAGCAGGTAGATGATCCCCGCAGCCACAAAGGGAAAGGTCTTGCCGGTGGAGCTTACGGCGGATTTGGCGAACTGCAAAACCTCCGGCACCGCCAAGGTAAACATCAGGGAGGTGTCCTTTACCAGGGTGATGGTCTCGTTGGAGATGGAGGGCATAGCCACCCGGAGCATTTGGGGGACGACGATCCGCAGGATGGTCTGCCGCCGGGTAAGCCCCAACACCTTGGCCGCTTCATACTGGCCGGGATCCACCGCCAGCAGTCCGCCCCGAAAGATCTCCGCAAAGTATGCCGCGTAGTTGAGGACAAAGCCCCAGATCGTGGCAGTGAACCGTCCCATGGTGCTGAAATATCCGCCTACCACCGGGAGATAGGGAAGCCCAAAGTAGAGGAACAGCAGTTGAAGCACCAGGGGGGTGCTGCGCATCAGATAGACGAAGCAGCGGGCCAGCCATCTCAAAGGCGGAATGACACAGCGCATCAGCATGGTGATAAGGAATCCCAGGGGAAGGGAAACAAGGATGGTGATAAAAAACAGCTTTAGGGTGGTGCCAAGTCCCGCGCCGACCCGCAGAAAGGTGGTGACGATGTAAGAAAGGTCCATCGCGTCACTTGGTGTAGGAGAAGAGGATCCGGTCCTCGCCGAACCACTTCTGGCTGATCTGTGCAGCAGTGCCGTCCTTTACCAACTCGTCCAAAGCGCCCAGCACCAGGTCGGCCAGTTCTTGGTTGTCTTTTTTGAAGGCGATGCCGTACTCCTCGTCGGCCAGCTGTTCCTCCAGAATCTCCAGAAGGCCCTCCCCGTTTTCGGCGATGTAATAATCCCCAAACACCTTGTCGATGACAACGGCGTCGATCCGGCCGATTTTAAGGTCGTTAAAGAGGGAGATGTTCTCCGGGGCCTTGACCAGTTCCTTTTCGGTGCCTGCGGCGGAACAGGCCATATAGGCCTCATCGGCGGAAGAAGCCTCCTGGAGGGCCACCGTTTTTCCACTGAGGTCGGCCAGGGTTTTGATGCCGGAGTCCTTCCGTACTACGATGACCTGGGCGTTGGCGATGTAGGCAGGGGATAGGAGCATGGCTTCCTTCCGGGCGTCGGTGATGGTAAGGCCGTTCCACAGCACGTCCACCTTGCCGCCGTTCAGTTCAAATTCCTTTGCAGACCAATCGATGGGGGTGGGGACCGCTTCGATGCCCAGCTTGTCGCAGACCGCCTTGGCCAGGTCGATGTCAAAGCCCACCAGTTCGTTTTTGTCATCCCGGAAGCCCATAGGCGGGAATTGGTCATCCAGGCCGATGACCAGCTTTGTAATGGCCGGGGCCGCTGGGGAATCCGGGGCAGGGGAGGGGTCTTCACTCTTGGGGGCGGGGGAGGCGGGGTTGCTCCCGCAGGCGGCAAGGAGAGCGAAGACCAGGGTAATGGCGATGGCGGAAAGGAACCGTTTCATAGTTGATACCTCCATAAATTGTTTGGTGCGCCCTGGGAGGAGACTTCCGTTGTCCCTTCCGCCCGGGCTGTTTGGATCAATGGAGATATTATACACTTTATCATGCTACTGCGCTAATATGATAGCATAATAAAAAATACGATTTCGGGGAAATAGCAAGCGGATACTTCCTATTTCTCCCGAAATCGCAGAATTACAAAATATTTCAGCGGCAGAGAAAGACGTTGTTTACTGGAACCGCTTTAAGAAGGCTTCGGCCAGTTCCGGCGGATTCAACCGCTCTGCCGACCGGTTTTCCAGCTCCTCGGCCCGCTCGTCATCCGAAATGGATAGGAAGCAGGTGACATTCCCGGTGTTCGCTCCAAATGCCTTTTGCTCCTTTAGCCGCGCCAGGGCGGAAATAACAGCCTCAAAGAACATCTGGTGGTGGGCTTCCTGATCTTCTTCGGTGTCGTCCCCGCAGCTTAAAGCCTGGTTGTGTTCATAGAGCAGGCGGCTGATCTTTTCCAAAGAGCTGCCGGGGCCGTCGGAGTACCCCCACTCATCGGGGAACCATTTTTCCTCCCCCTCCGGGTCTCCGTTTTCTTCCAGGTATTCCAGGGTGTTCACCGCCAAAAAGAGGGTGATGCAGTCGCTGTCCGTCACCAGGGCGGCAGCGTAGATCTGTTCCTCTCCGATCTCCTGCAGGATCTTCCCCAGGTCCGCCGTTACGGCTTCGACAATATTTTCTGTCAGCCTTAGATAAAAGGGTTCCATGTTTTTGTCATCCTTCCTTATAACTTGACTGAGGTGTGCCCTAAAATTCCGGCCGCTACAGGTTCAAAATCATCATCAGCCCGTCCACATACTCCCCGCCTACATGGAAGAACTGGGGATACCGCCCCATCTGGGTGAAGCCGTACCGGCGGCAGAGACTGGCCGCCGCCGCGTCGTTGGCCGAGACGGTGGCGGTAAGGGAACGGAGCCGCCGTCCCTTTTTGGCGTCCTGGATAAGGTATTCCAGCAGGGAGCGGCCGATCCCTTGCTTGCCATGCTCCCGCAGCACCGAAAGGCCGATCTCCGCTGTATGGGCGATGGGGGCCCGGTGCCCTGCCCGAAGGTCTGCGGCACCTACAATCCGCCCGTCCAGTTCCGCAATAATGAGCCGGTCGCTGCCCTGGGTGCAGTTTTTGATGATCTCCTCTCCGCTTTTCCCGGCACCTCCTACCGCCTGAGCCCCGTAGGAGAGAAAGTTGTTTTCGCTTCCCACGATCCCCAGGAAGGTGAGGAGGGCCACCGCATCGTCGGGTTTGGCGGGACGGATCACCGGCTTGGCCGGGTGGGCTGCCCGGTAGGCGTCCTCCGAGGCCTTTCGCAGATGGTTGCGGATGATCTTGCCGGAGGTGGTCTTTTCCAGGTGGTCTACGTACTCCACCACCCGGGGGTACTTATAGGGGGCGGTCATCCGTTTGACATAGTTTTGAATATCCCTGGTGAGGGTGTCGCTGGGCTGATAGTCCTTTTCCAAAACAATGGTAGCCTTTACCACCTGTCCCCGCATAGGATCCGGGGCCCCGGTGATGGCGCACTCGTGGACTGCGGGGTGGGTCAGCAGCACCGACTCAATCTCGAAGGGCCCGATCCGGTAGGCCGAGCATTTGATGATGTCGTCGTTGCGACCGATGAACCAGTAGTAGCCGTCCTCGTCCATCCACACCATGTCCCCGGTGTGGTAGATGTGGTTTTGGTCCTCGGCGGGAACCAGGCGGTCTCCGACCCAGTATCCCCGCAAAAGACCCTCGGGGTAGTACCGGTCCAGGTTCCGCACCACCAGTTCCCCTTCGTCGCCAGGGGCCACCGGCTGGCCGTCCCCTCCCATGAGAACAATGTCATAGAGGGGACTGGGTTTTCCCATAGAGCCGGGCCTGGGCTCGAACCAGTCAAAATTGGCCACCAGCACGCTCCCTTCCGACTGGCCGTAGCCTTCGTGGATGGTCAGACCGGTGATCTCCCGGAATTCCCGGGTGATCTCCGGGGAAAGGGGCTCTCCGGCCGTGCAGCAGTGGCCGACCGAGGCGAAGTCCTCCGCCGTCAGCCCTTCCCGCATCATAAAGCGGTAGACGGTGCCGGGGACGCAGAGGGTGGTAGGTTTTTTGGTTCGGATCACTTCGATCATCCGTTTGGCGTCGAATTTGTTGTCCACCTCGTACCCCAAAATGGCGGAACCGCCGATCCACTGCCCGTAGATGCACCCCCAGCCGAACTTTGCCCAGCCGGAATCTACCCCGGTGAGATGCAGGCCGTTGTTCTGCACTTTCTGCCAGTAGCAGGCGGTGACGATATGTCCCAAGGGGTAGGAGTAGTCGTGGCAGACCATCTTGGGCATCCCGGAGGTGCCGGAGGTGAAATAAATGAGCATCATATCCCGGGCGGTGAGGCTGGGGTCGGCGGTGAAGCCGGCGGGGCTGTTTCGCAGGGCGGCGGAGTAATCCAGCCAGCCATCCCGGGTCCCGTTTACCAGGGCCCTGCCCACAAGCTTTCCGGCGCATTTCCGGACGGCCTCCTCGCACTGTTTTACGATCCAGTCGTCACAAAGGGCAATCAGGAACTTTACCTCCGCCGCGTCGATTCGGTAGGCGATGTCCTTGGCAGTAAGCTGGTAGGAGGCGGGGATGACCACTGCCCCGATGCGGTGGAGGGCCACGGCGGTGATCCAGTATTCCCACCGGCGCTTCAGCAGGCACATGACCCGGTCCCCCCGCCGGACCCCCTGTTCCCGCAGCCAGGAGGCCGCCCGCCGGGAAAGGAGGGAGACCTCGGCAAAGGTGAGGGCAAGGCTGTTCCCGTGGTCGTCGCACCACTCCAGGGCCCGCTTGGCCGGTTCCTCCTCGGCCCAGGCGTCCACCACGTGGGTGGCGAAGTTGAAGTCCTCGGGGCAGCGGACCCTGTAGTTGGCCTTAAAATCTTCGTAGGAATCAAACTCGGTACGATCCAGAAACTTTTCCAGCATATTCTGTCTCCCTTTCCGCAGGCAAAATAAGAACGCCCTGTGTTTGGAACAGCCATCCCGACACCCCCGACGTCACGCCCGGGTATCGGCACGGTTTCACAAACAGGACGCTCCCAAATCGGTCACGCGGTACCACCTGATTTCGTATGGACAGCCCATACGCCCTCTGCCGGAACGGAGGTTCCCCTCGATTCCGCCTCCCATGATAACGCAGGGAGTGTTGCGCCGAAGCCTACTGAGCGGGCCAGGACCCGCCGTTCAGTCCGGGACTCTGAGGCTACCTTCCCCCGGCACCGAGGGCGGCGTTCCCAGCAGCAGCCGCTCTCTGTGCCCCGGCCCCTCCGGGGTACTTCTCCTCGTCATCGTCTTTGGATTTTTGAATTTTCCCTATGATAGCATAACCAGGAAAGCTTTGTCAAGATGGGACAACACAAAATTCCCCCGATGGGATGCCCTCGCCCGCCTGTTTTAGGACTGTTCCTCTTTCTCTCCTTCCGCCTCTTTTTCAAAGTATTCGTCCAGGTCATCCCGGACCCTTTCCCCGGTGATCTTCTCGTAGGCCGCCAGGACGCCGTTTTTCACCGCCCATTTGATGACGAAGTAGAGTGCGGCCAAAACGATGATGGCTGTGCCTCCGCTGATGCCCAATTCCTCCCACATGATGCAGGGATCACCTCCCTTACTTTGATGGCATCCATTATACCACCGTCCGCCCCTGCCCGCAACCGGCGGGATAAAAAAACCGGACCCATTTGAAAAACCCAGGCGTCTGTGGTATGATAGTCGCATAAGATAAAAAGACAAGACTGAAACAGGGGGAGTGCAAGATGAAACTGTTTTTCGCCATTCTGGCGGCGGTGGTGCTGCTGTTAGCAGGAGGGATCTTCCTTTTGACCAGGGATTTCGGGGAGGAGGAGCCAATTCCATCTTCGGATCCCGTCTCCTCTTCGGGTCAGCTGGTCCGGCAGGAGCCCTTGACCCCTACCATGTCTTTGGAGGGTGAGGTGCTGCTTCCCGGCTTTACCGCCCGGGGAAACGAGGCGGCCCCCGGGGAGCTTTCCGGCGTCGCCGGGTCCGCCGTCATCAAACGGGGGGAGACCCTTCCTGCCTTGGTTTTTTCCCAGGCACCGGACCAGACAACAGCCACGCTGGCTCCGGCGGCAGGGGGGGAGCCTGTCTTTATGGGGACGCTGGAGCAGCTGAAGGACTTTTCCCCGGAAAAAAGCGGAGAGTACTATCTGGACCTCTGGGCCAGCTGGGACGGCAGGGAAGAAGGCTTCGCCGGCCTTACCGGCTACCGCCTTTCTCTGACCTATGAGCGGGAGCTCCTTTTAGAGGTGGACCGCCAGGAGGTCCCCCAGGGATACTGCGTCGTCCTCCGGGCGGGGAACCTCCCCGAGGGGGTGGAGAAGGTCACCGCCACCACCGACCTGGGCTTTACCCCCACCTTCTATCCCTACCAAGGGGAGCAGATCGCTCTTCTTCCCGCCAAGTACAGCAGCAACACCGGGGAGTACCACCTTACCCTTACCGCCGGGGAGGAGAGCCGGGACTTTACCATTTCGGTTACCGACGGCGGGTTTGACGTGACGGTACAGCAGTTCAACGTAGACCAAAGCGTGGCCGATTCCACCGTCAACAACCAGGAGGCCAACATCGTTTACGAGCAGGTGACCCGGCCTCTGAAAAATTTGGGTGACCCGGAAAAATATTGGGAAGGCGCCTTCCAGCTGCCCATCGATAAGCAGTATGTGGCCTCCAGCAGCACCTTTGGGCGGATCCGGGTCATCAACGGCTCCAAAAGCCAGCACGCCGGCATCGACTATCCGGCGCCTACCGGGACCCAGGTTTATGCCCCCAACAACGGCAGGGTCCTTTTTGCTGGGTACCTTCAGCTTACCGGCAACATGATCTGCATCGAGCACGGCTTTGGGCTGAAAAGCTGGTACTACCACCTGGACGCCGTGGAGGTAGAGGCCGGGCAGATGGTTAAAACCGGCGATCCCATTGGCAAGGTGGGGGCTACCGGCTTTGTCACCGGGCCTCACCTGCACTTTACCATGTCGGTGAACAATGTCTATACCAATCCGGAACAGTATCTGGCCAGCGATCCCCTGGCCTGACAGGAGAGAAAAATGAAACGAATTGCCGCCCTTTTTGCCGCCCTCGCCTTCCTTTTTTGTGGATGCGCTTCCGGGGAGCCCCCCCTTGATCCTTCCCCCGGTCCGGCGCCGGAGGATCCCGGCTACACCATCCGGGCTTTGACGCCTAAGTTTGATATTCTTCAGCCTTTCCAAAACGGCTACGCCTTTGCTGTAGAGGAGGATCGATGCGGATACCTGGATAAAACCGGGGCGGTCCGCTTCCTTTACTCCTTCCCGGAGGGAAGCCGGGAGATATTCCTTCAGTGTCTTATGGACGGGGGACTGTATAACCAGCTTCCCGCCTCGGAGGAGGGCCTGGTTCCGGTCTGCGGGGAGGACGGCCTTTGGGGGTATTACGATCTGAACAAAAATGAACAGGTCATCCCCGGAAAATATCTGACCGGCGTTCCCTTCTCCCAGGGACGGGCTGCCGTCTGCTGGGAGGATGAAAACGGAACGACCCAATACGGCGTCATCGATACCACCGGCGAACTGGTCTTCTCCGTGGACCAGATTTCCGGCGGTGTATACAAAAATGGCCTTTTGGCGGTACAGCTGCCGGAGGAGGATCTGGCGGCGGTGAACCGATGGGCTTTGGTGGATCGAAACGGGGCTCCGGTGGTGGAGAACTACGGGGCGGGGATCACCAGCCAGGTGACCATCTACGGATACCCCCATGTCTCCGGCAGTGACTTTGAGTCCACCCTGGATCCGGACCATATCGTTCTCTACCGCCAGTCCCCGGACCCCAAGCGGGCAGGGGCCGCCTATACGGTTGTAGACCAAAAGGGAGCGGTGCAGTTTGCCGACGACAGTCTTTCCTTTCTCTCCGGCTTTTCAGAGGGGTACGCCTTCTACCAGGAGGATACAGAAAACCTTTGCCTTGGGGTTATTGATGGAACAGGGACCCGCCTTTCCGGCCAGGTGCTGGATAACGCCGCCTCCTTTATGGATGGAGTCTGCTGGTTTTGGGAGGAGGGGACAGGCTATGGTTTTGTAGACACCGCAGGGAAGGTCCTCACTCCGGCCCGGTACGACAACGTATCCGGGGTGCCTAAAAATGGACGGGCCTCGGTGGAGAAGGAGGGCCGCTGGGGTTTGGTATCCCTCACCGGGGAGGAACTTCTGCCATTCCAGTACGACTATCTGTACAGTGACGGCGGAGAACTGCTCCTTTTTGCCCAGGAGGAGAAGTACGGCCTTTTGGATCTTGACGGTACCGTGGTTGTGGAGCCGGAGTACGACGGCCTGGGCGCTTTGGAGGAGGGAACAGCCCTCACCGTATCCGAGGGCAAGTTCGGCTTCCTGACAGTGGAAAAGGTGCCAAAGGAATGATATGCAGAGTCAGGACCGTTTTTTTCGATCAAAGCCAGAAAGATGGAAGGCTTTCCGGATAGGTTCCGTCGATGAAAAGATAGTCTGCCCCGTTGCGGCGGCACTGCTCCAAAGCCTCCCTGTTGTCCCGGAGCAGTTCTTCCATAGTGAGGCCGGAATCATCCAGCCGTGTCTCCACAACGTTGGCATAGGCCTGGATCTTGTCAAAGCTGCTTTGGATGTAGGTCTTGCTCATAACCAAGCAAAGGTATCGGATCTCCCGAAGGTAATCTTGCTGAAAATCTGCCGCCCAGTTATAGGGGATGTAACAGCCCTCTACAATAAGGTTTTGATGGTTCTCCACCGCCGTCTTGACCATTTCCCGGACAATGGGCCAAAGGTATGCGGTAAGGGTCTGGTCGCTTTCTTCGGGGGTCAAGGTGGTGTTCCCGCTGCGGATCAGACCCATCTTCAAATGATCGATGGAGAGGTAAGGATATTTGTACCGCTCCAGCAGCCGCTGTGCAAAAAGGGTCTTTCCTGTGTGAGATGGTCCGGCGATCAAAAAAATCATGACCCCATCCTCCTTGTTTTTTATTGAAAAGGGCTGGCCTTTTGGATTTTCCTATGCTATACTAAATACGATTCGACATTTTTGGGGTAAGGAGGGTTGTTTTTGCTACATATCAAATTCCACAGAACCTTCCTGGCGGGTCTGCTGGCAGGGGCCGTGGTTCTTGGGGGCTGTTCGGCTCAGGCCCTGGGACAAGCCCCGGAAAGCCTGCCCCCTTTGGCGGCAGGGGGAGGGGTTGTCCTTTCCTCTCATCAGGGTGGGCATGAAGGGGAGGCCGCTTCCTCCGCCCCGGAGGAACAGGAGACGGATGGGGAGGAGGTCCCCTCCTTTACCGAACTGCCCTCCTCACAGACAACGCCGCCCTCCTCCTCCGTAAGCAGTTCTTCCTCCGTCTCGCCATCCTCCAGCAGTTCCAACACAGCGCCCTTCTCCAGTTCCAGCACGGCGCCTTCCTCTAGTTCCAGCACGGTGCCTTCCTCCAGTTCCAGTCTGCCGGAAAGTTCTTCGCAGCCTGAACCGGAGGAGGAAGATCCAGAAGAAGAGGAGCCGGAAGAGGAAGCCCCTCCCCCCGCACCCTCCCGGCCATCCAACAGTACGCCGCCTCCCGCCAGCTCTGCTCCGGAGCCCGAACCGGAGGAGGAAGAAGAACCCGATGACACCGATTCCGCTGGTTGGAAGGATCTTCAGGTCCAGTCCGGAGGGCGGACGGTAAGCGGAAACGCCGTTTCCATCGTTGCCCAAATCGTCCAGAACGAAATGGGATCCTCCTACCCAGATGAGGCCATCAAGGCTCAGGCGGTGGCGGCCTATACCTTTGTCCGCTATCACAACGCCACCGGAAGCGCCCCTGCGGTGGGGCTCCGGGACGCCTCTTCCAAGGTGACTCAACTGGTGAAGGAGGTGGCAGGGGAGCAAATCACCTACAACGGACAGACGATTCTGGCCTCCTACTGTGCCATGAGCGCCGGGTGGACCGCCTCTTCGCAAAGTGTCTGGGGCCGTTCCCTGCCTTATCTCACCCCGGTGGACAGCGACGTGGACGAGCTGGAACCCTCCTTCCAGAAAACGGTTTCCATCCCCCAGGCCACGGTGAAGTCCAAGCTGGAAAGCGCCCTGGGGGTGAAGCTGGACGGTCTCTCTCCTGATGACTGGATCGAGATACAGTCCCATTGCGACGACACCGGCCTTTATGTGGAAAACGTGCTGGTAGGGGGAACCGTTACCACCGGCAGAAAGATCCGGGAGAATATCTTTGGCCTACGTTCTTCCGCCTTTGAGGTCCGTTATGACCCCGGCGCGGAAGCCTTCGACTTTACCACCCGGGGCTATGGTCATGGGGTAGGGATGAGCCAGGTGGGGGCAAAGCATTTGGCCAATGACGGCTGGGATTATGTAGAGATCTTGGAGCATTATTACAGCGGCGCAGAAGTGACCTCTTGACAGCAGCAGGACAACATAAAGAGCCGCTCCGGAAGAGAGGCTCTGTACAATAGGTACTTTGCAGAGAGAAGAAGGAGGGGGCTCCGGCCCCCTCTGTTTTAGTCAAAGACGTTCCGCAGCCTCCAGCTGGAACAAAAGGTCCAGCAGCTGGCCCGGGCGGCTGGCCTGATAGTGGGCATCGATTTGGGCAGGATACCGTCCCCAACAGGCTAGGGCGCCAACGACCCCGGCCTCCCGGGCACAGATCATATCCCCGGAACTGTCCCCAACAAAAAGGATCTCCTCCGGTTTTGTCCCCGTAACCTGCATATAATGAAGAAGAGGCTCCGGATCGGGTTTGTGCTTTACCGTATCTTCCAGCAGCACTACCGTTCCAAAACAGTCCCCAAGACCCAGGGGGAGAAAGACCATCTCATACTCCTTCCGGGATTGGGAAGAGACCACCCCCAAAGAATACCCCCGAAGGAGCAGTGCATCCAGCAGCTGGGCGATCCCATCGTACAGACGGACCTTTCCCAGCTTTTCCATACATTTGCGCTCCCAAACCAGGTGAGCTGCCGCAACATCGGGGAAGCCCAGCACCCGCAAAGTGGTTTCGGTGGGCATCCCAAAGGTGTAGTGAAGCTCCGCTAAGCTGTTGGAGTGCCCCAAGAATTCCTCCATCGTCTCCTGAAGGGCCAGCTGAAATGCAGCCTCGGTATCAATCAAGGTCCCGTCGATGTCAAAAACAACGTGACCAATCGGCATTTTAACGCCCCCTTTCCATATCATGAAATCTGACGATCTGCAGTGGCCGGCAAGTTTGGCCTCACCGGCTGGTGGCTGCGGCCATTTCCCGAGAAAGGGAAAGTCCTATGTGGTTGCTGCAATAAAACAGTATACCATAAAACAGAACAAAATGGTATGGCCTGGCAATTTTTCCAGCCACCTCCCAAAAAAGGGACAAGAAAAAGGCTCTGTAGCTATTATACCACAAAATTTGGAAAAAACCTTAAATTTTTATTTATTTGTGGGAAAATATAGATTTGTTCAAATTTATCCGGTATCATGGGAGGGTATCTTTGGCATATCGCCCGAAATGTGTCCGAAAGGAGTGTTCGCTGTGTACCTGCTCCGCCGATTGGCCCGTACTGGTCTCAGCTGTTTGCTGGCGGTGTCGGTGACCCTTTCCTGCTTTTATGCCGGGAATGAGGTTTACATCAGCGTTCAGGCCCGCCGAGCCAACCGCCAGGAGGCGGAATTGGAACGTATTTACCGCCAGGTGGAGGACAACGGCTCCTGGGAGGAAGGGCGGGAGATGGATCCCCGCCTGGCCTCCCTCTATACCATCAATCCGGATTTGGTGGGCTGGCTGGAACTGGGGGGAGAGAAGGCTTTTTCCGCTCCGGTGGTCCAGCGGGACAATGATTACTACCTCAACCACGATTTTTACGGCCGGGAGGACCGCCACGGCGCGGTGTTTCTGGACTACCGCAACAAGATCTCGCCCAGGGGCGACAGCCTGATTATTTATGGGCACAATATGAACGACGGCGCCTGGTTCCATTATCTGGTAAACTACCAAAACCCGGAGTTTGTGGCTGCGGATCCCATCATCACCTTTGATACCCTCCGGGAAAAGGGGGAGTATGTGGTGTTTGGGGTGTTTGTGGCCGCCACCCTCCCCCAGCATGGGGACGACTTCGCTTACCACAACTGTACTTCCTTTGAAACCATCGAGGAAAAACAGGCGTATCTGGACCGGATTGCCAAGCGGAACCTGCTGAACATCGGAGTAGAGGTCAACGTCCGGGACGAGCTGCTTACACTGTCCACCTGTCTTTACGACTTTTCCGGAGAGCGCCTGGTGGTGGCGGCCCGGCGGCTCCGGAAGGAGGAAACCGCCGAAAGCTTTAGGGGACTTACCGTAACCCGCGCCCTGGCCCCGGAGATGCCCGCCATTTGGAACCAGCTTTACGGGTAATCTGCCTCATCCTATGTCAAAACGGGAAAAAAGGTCCCTAAAAGGGAAGGGTTTTCTGATTCCTTCCTCGATTTTGGAAAAAAGATGGAAAACGTACTGCGACAAAAGAAAGGGGCGGGGAGACCATGGCGGCTAAGAACCCCCACAACGGTCATCGGAAGCGGGTTAAGGAAGAGTTCTTAAAAAACGGCCTGGACAATCTGCCGGCTCACCGGGTATTGGAGATCCTGCTTTTCTATGCCATCCCCCAAAAGGATACCAACGAACTGGCCCACCGGCTGGAGGACCGCTTTGGCTCGCTGGCAAGGGTGCTGGATGCCCCTTACGAGGAATTGCTTACCGTGAACGGGGTGGGGGATAACACCGCTGTGCTGCTGCGGCTCATCAGCAGCATGGCAAGACGGTACTATTTGGACAAGGCGTCAGCGGCCCCGCTGAAGGATCCCATGCAGGCCATTGGGGAATGGCTGAAAGCGTGGTATGTAGGGCGTACCGAGGAGGTGCTTATCCTAATCAGCCTGGATAATAATTTGTCGATCCTCCATGTGGATGAAATAAAAACAGGGGTAGCGGATGAGGTACAGATCCAGTTCCGGGACCTGGCAAGGAAGGCCCTGGGATTTAACGCCACCAACGCCATCCTGGCCCATAACCACCCGGGAGGAATGGCCCACCCCTCCCGGGCGGATCGAGATACCACCCGGACCCTGCACCGGCGGTTTCAGGAAGTTGGCATCAACCTGCTGGACCACTTCATTGTAGCCGGGGACGAATACGTCTCCATGCGGGAGTGCGGCGGCTTTATCGGCATAGAATGACAAAGAACGTCCGGCCGGGGAGATTTTTCCCGCTGGGCGTCTTGCAGTTTGAGGAAAAATAGGGTATAATAGCTTCGGCCAAGTCCGAACATATGTACACGACAAGAAAAAGGGGGAGAAGAAATGCCGGATACCTTTCAGCTTGTTTCGCCCTTTCAGCCTACCGGGGACCAGCCCCAGGCCATTGACGCCTTGGTGGAAAGCGTCCGTTCGGGGAACCGGGAGCAGATTCTTAAGGGAGTTACCGGCTCCGGAAAAACCTTCACCATGGCCAATATCATCCAGCGGCTGAACCGCCCCACCCTCATCCTGGCACACAACAAGACCCTGGCGGCCCAGCTTTGCTCCGAGTTCAAAGAATTCTTCCCCAACAATGCCGTGGAATATTTTGTCAGCTACTACGACTACTATCAACCGGAGGCCTACATCGCCTCCACCGATACCTATATTGAAAAGGACAGCGCCATCAACGACGAAATCGAGCGGCTGCGCCATTCCGCTACCTCCGCCCTGTCGGAACGCCGGGATGTCATTATCGTAGCCAGCGTTTCCTGTATCTACACCCTTGGGGATCCCATCGACTACAAAAGCATGGTCATCTCTCTCCGAAAGGGGATGGAGAAGGAACGGGACCAGCTTATCAAAAAGCTGGTGGAGCTTCAGTACGAGCGCAACGACCTGAACTTTACCCGGAACAAGTTCCGGGTCCGGGGGGATGTGGTGGAGATCTTCCCCGCCTACTCCGCCGAATCCGCCTACCGGGTGGAGTTCTTCGGGGACGAGATCGACCGCATTGCTGAGATCAATACCGTTACCGGAGAGGTGAAAAATTTCATCAGCCACCTGGCCATCTATCCCGCCTCCCATTACATCGTTCCCCGGGAAAGGATCCTGGAGGCGGTGGAGGAGATCCGCCAGGAGTGCCGCCAGCGGGTGGAGCAGTTCCGGGAGAACGGCAAGCTTATCGAGGCCCAGCGCATCGCCGAGCGGACCAACTACGATATGGAGATGCTTCTGGAAATCGGCTTCTGCAAGGGGATCGAAAACTACTCCCGGGTGCTGGCCGGGCGGGAGCCGGGAAGTACCCCCTGCACCCTGATGGACTATTTCCCCGAGGATTTCCTTATGTTCATTGACGAATCCCACGTCACTTTGCCCCAGGTGCGGGGGATGTACGGCGGCGACCGCTCCCGAAAGGAGAACCTGATCGAGTACGGTTTCCGCCTTCCCTCCGCCCTGGATAACCGCCCTCTCAACTTCGACGAGTTCCAGGGGAAGATCAACCAGGTGCTGTACGTCAGCGCCACTCCCGGGCCGCTGGAGCGCCAGAACGGCGCCACGGTGGTGGAGCAGGTGATCCGTCCCACCGGGCTTCTGGACCCGGAGATCGTAGTTCGTCCGGTGGAGGGTCAGATCGACGACCTCCTCAGTGAGTGCAACGCCCGGTCCGCCAAGGGGGAGCGGGTACTGGTAACCACCCTGACCAAAAAGATGGCGGAAAACCTCACCGATTACATGGACAAGGCAGGGGTCAAGGTCCGGTATATGCACCACGATGTAGACACCATCGAACGAATGGAGATCATCCGGGACCTGCGCCGGGGGGAATTTGACGTCCTGGTTGGTATCAACCTTCTCCGGGAGGGGCTGGACATCCCCGAGGTCTCCCTGGTGGCCATCCTGGACGCCGACAAGGAGGGCTTTCTGCGAAGTGAGACCAGTCTGGTCCAGACCATCGGCCGGGCCGCCCGGAATGTGGAGGGGCGGGTCATCATGTACGCCGATTCGGTGACCGACTCCATGGAGCGGGCCATCACCGAGACCTACCGCCGCCGAGAGATCCAGCAGCGGTATAACCAGGAACATGGCATCACCCCCCAAAGCGTCAAGAAGGAGATCCGGGAGATCCTGGAGATCTCCACCAGTGAGTCGGTGGACAAAAAGATGAAGAAACGGATGAACCCCAGAGAGCGGGAGGCCATGATCGCAAAGCTCACCGCCGAGATGCGGGATGCCGCTAAGATCCTGGAATTTGAACACGCCGCCTATCTTCGGGACAAGATCCAAAAGCTGCGGGAAGAAAAGTAGGGCAGGGAGGAAAAAAATTTGGCAATCGATCAGATCATTATCAAAGGGGCTCGGGAGAACAATCTGAAAAATGTGGACCTTGCCATTCCGCGGGACAAGCTCATTGTCTTTACCGGCCTTTCCGGTTCCGGCAAGACCTCCCTGGCCTTCGACACCATCTACGCCGACGGCCAGCGGCGGTACGTGGAAAGCCTTTCCTCCTATGCCCGGATGTTCCTGGGCCAGATGGACAAGCCGGATGTGGACTCCATCGAGGGGCTTTCCCCGGCCATCTCCATCGACCAGAAGACCACCTCCAAGAACCCCCGGTCCACCGTGGGCACCGTCACCGAGATCTACGACTATCTCCGCCTTCTGTACGCCCGTATCGGCACCCCTCATTGTCCGGTCTGCGGCCGGGAGATCACCCAGCAGACGGTGGACCAGATCGTGGACAAGGTGATGGCCCTCCCCGAGGGGACCCGGATCCAGGTGATGGCCCCAGTGGTGCGCCGCCGGAAGGGGGAACACCAAAAGGAATTTGAGGCCGCCCGCCGGTCCGGATATGTCCGGGTCCGGGTGGATGGAAACCTCTACGACCTTACCGAGACCATCCAGCTGGAGAAAAACAAAAAACACACCATCGAGGTGGTGGTGGACCGCCTGGTCATCAAGCCGGAAATCCACTCCCGGCTCACCGATTCTATCGAGACCGCCTCCGGCCTCACCGGGGGGCTGGCCCTGGTGGATGTCATCGGCGGGGAGGAGATCCTCTTCTCCCAGAACTATTCCTGTCCCGACCACGACATTTCCATCGAGGAACTGGCCCCCAGTATGTTCTCCTTTAATAACCCCCACGGGGCCTGTGAGAAATGCACCGGCCTGGGGACCTTTCAGCGGGTGGATCCGGACCTGGTGGTGGGGAACCGGGAACTTTCCCTGGCCCAGGGAGCTATCCGGGTCTCTGGCTGGAACTACCAGGACGGGGGCATCGCCCGGATGTATTTCGACGGCCTTTCCAAGCATTTTGACATCCCCCTGGATGTTCCGGTAAAGGATCTTCCCCAGGCCAAGCTGGACATCGTTCTCTACGGCACCCGGGGAGAAAAGTTCCAGATGCAGCGGGAGACCGGCACCATGACCGGCAGCTATTATACCGATTTTGAGGGCATCGTCAACAACCTGGAGCGGCGGTTCCGGGAGACCAACAGCGAATACGCCCGGTTTGAACTGGGGAATTATATGACCGCCGTGGAGTGCCCTGCCTGCCACGGGGACCGGCTGAAAAAGACCATCCTGGCGGTGACGGTGGGAGAGAAGAACATCGCTGACTTCTGCAAGCTGTCGGTGAAAGAAGCCCTCCGCTTTACCGAAGGGCTCTCCCTTACCCGGCAACAGGAGCTTATCGCCGGGCAGATCATCAAGGAGATCCGTTCCCGTTTGGGCTTTTTGGTCAACGTGGGGCTGGACTACCTCACCCTTTCCCGGTCCGCCGGCACCCTTTCCGGCGGGGAGAGCCAGCGGATCCGCCTGGCCACCCAAATTGGCTCCAGTCTGATGGGGGTTCTGTATATCCTGGATGAACCCAGCATCGGCCTGCACCAGCG
This sequence comes from uncultured Angelakisella sp., assembly GCA_910585535.1. Lineage (GTDB taxonomy): Bacteria > Bacillota > Clostridia > Oscillospirales > Ruminococcaceae > Angelakisella. Next base: position 21,091 of record CAJUFK010000005.1, read on the forward strand.
GGACAACGACCGTCTTATCGCTACCCTGAAGAAGCTCCGGGACCAGGGAAATACCGTCATTGTAGTGGAACACGACGAGGACACCATGCGGGCCTCTGACTACATCGTGGACGTGGGCCCCGGGGCTGGTGTCCATGGGGGGAACATCGTTTTTTCCGGGACCCCCGATGAGATCGAGAAATGCAAAGAGTCGGTGACAGGGCAGTTTCTCAGCGGGGCCCGCCAGGTGGCGGTGCCCAAGACCCGCCGCCAGGGGAATGGGCAGTTCCTCCAGGTGCTGGGGGCTACCGAGCATAATCTTAAAGGTATCGATGTCCGGTTCCCCTTGGGGACCTTTATCGCCGTCACCGGGGTTTCCGGCTCGGGAAAGAGCAGCCTGGTAAACGAGATCCTCTTTAAGAGTCTTTCTTCCGCCCTCAACCGCAGCCGGGCCCGGTCTGGGGCCCATCGGGAGATCCTGGGGGTGGAGTACCTGGATAAGGTCATTAACATTGACCAGTCGCCAATCGGCAGGACCCCCCGATCCAACCCGGCCACCTATACCGGCACCTTTACCGACATCCGGGAGGTATTCGCCGCCACCAACGATGCAAAAATGCGGGGGTACAAGAGCAACCGCTTCTCCTTCAACGTCAAAGGGGGCCGGTGTGAGGCCTGTGAAGGGGATGGCATCATCAAGATTGAGATGCACTTTCTCCCGGACGTTTTTGTCCCCTGCGAGGTCTGTAAGGGGCACCGGTACAACCGGGAAACCCTGGAAGTCCATTACAAGGGGAAGAATATCTACGACGTTCTGGAGATGACCGTGGAGGAGGGGCTGGCCTTCTTCGAGAACATCCCCAAGATCAAGCGGAAGCTCCAGACCCTTTACGACGTGGGGCTGGGTTATCTGAAGATCGGTCAGCCCGCCACCACCCTCTCCGGCGGGGAGGCCCAGCGTGTAAAGCTGGCCACCGAGCTTTCCAAGCGCCCCACCGGAAAAACCGTGTATATCCTGGATGAGCCCACCACCGGCCTCCATTCCGCCGATGTTCAAAAACTCATCGAAGTGCTGCAAAAGTTTGTGGAGACCGGTAATACTGTCATCGTCATTGAGCATAATATGGATGTGATTAAAACCGCAGACCATATCATCGACCTGGGGCCCGAAGGGGGAGATCTGGGGGGCACTTTAGTTTGCTGCGGTACTCCGGAGGAGGTCGCAGACTGCCCTGCCTCCTATACCGGAATGTATTTGAAGAAATACCTGGGACGGTAAGCGGTCCCATGCGTCTGTCCAGCAAAACGGGCAGACGCATTTTAGAATAGGGGAGAGGAGGCCCGCAGGCTGCACAGGAAAGTTCCCCTGCCGGGTCTCCTTTTTTAGTAAAAGGGGAAAATTTGGAAAAAAGCCTTTACATAACTATACCGATATGGTATAGTTTAATCACAAGCAAATAGGAAAAGCTGAAAGGAGAAAACAAGATGGCAAAGTATGTTTGCACCGTATGCGGATTTGTTTATGATGAGGCGGAGGGTTATTCCGACGGCGGAATCGCCCCCGGCACCAAATGGGAGGATGTTCCCGAAGACTTCACCTGCCCTCTCTGCGGCGTGGGCAAAGATCAGTTTGAGCAGGAATAACAGAACAAGACAGAAGAGGAGATGGTTCCCATGAAGCAGATCCTGGAAGGGATTTACGAGGTAGGGGCGCTGAATCCCGCCATGCGGGTGTTTGACATTGTAATGGAGACCGACTATGGCACCTCCTATAACTCCTATCTGGTAAAGGGGCAGCAGAAAACGGCTCTCATTGATGTTTGCCACAGGAGCTTTTTTGAGCCCTATCTGGCGAATATCCGGGAGGTCTGCGACCCCAAGGAGATCGACTGCATCGTCCTGAACCACAATGAGCCGGACCACACCGGCGCCCTGGCCCAGCTGCTGCCGGAGCTGGGGGATGTGACCATTTACACCTCCCAGGCGGGCTCCATCTACATCAAGGGCATCACCAACCGCCAGGACCTGAATATCCACGTGGTCAAGGACGGGGAGACCCTGGACCTGGGGGGCAAGACCCTCCGGTTCATCTCCGCCCCCTTCCTCCACTGGCCCGATTCCATCTTCACCTACCTGCCGGAGGACCGTGTGGTATTCACCTGCGACTTTTTGGGAGCCCACTACGCCGAGCCCTATACCTTCGACTACAACATGGCCTACCCGGAAAAGTACGACAAGGCTTTCCGGGGGTACTACGACGCCATCTTCGGGCCCTTCAAAAAGTACGTTCAGGCGGGGCTCCAGAAGCTGGAAGCCCTTGACTTCGACATGGTGCTACCCAGCCACGGCCCGGTGCTGACCATCGACACCATGCTCCAGACCGCCATTGCCAGGTACCGTTCCTGGAGCGCCCCGGTTCAGCGGGAGAAGAAGCTGGCCGTGGTCTTTTACACCAGCGCCTACGGCAACACCAAGCAGATGGCGGTGGAGGTCTGGCACGGCCTTCTGGAGGGAAACCAGAAGCTGGACACCCGTTTCTGCGACATCATCGAGCATCCCATGGCGGAGATGCGGGCCCTCCTCAACGAGTGCGACGCCTTTGCCATCGGTACCCCTACCATCAACCGGGACGCGGTGCCTCCGGTGTGGGAGCTGCTGGCGGGGATGGACGCCATCAACAGCCAGAAGCGCCCCTGCGCTGTCTTTGGCTCCTTCGGCTGGAGCGGGGAAGGGTGCCCCAACGTAGCCGCAAGACTGCAGTCTCTTAAGTGCGCTATGGTGGAGGAGCCTCTGCGGGCGACCTTTGTCCCCACCCAGGAGGACCTGGAAAAGGCCAGGGCTCTGGGGGTCCGCTTAGGCGAAGCACTCTCCTGAAACCGATAAAAATTTGCAGCAGCCGGTGATCCAGTCGCCGGCTGTTTTCTCTTTTTGGGGAAAAGATAGCTCGTTTTCGGAGAAGATCTGCGCCGGAAAAACACATTTTTGTAAAAAAGAGGAGGAAAGATTCAGATTACACCTTGCATCGTGGGGGGGACATATGGTAAAATAGCGGGGATAGAGTTACATCATTGACTAGGAGGTAACAGTTTATGATTTCTGCCGGAGAATTTCGGAATGGCGCCACCTTCGATATGGAGGGAAGCGTGTATTCCATCATCGAGTTTCAGCACGTAAAGCCCGGGAAGGGCGCCGCCTTTGTGCGTACCAAGATCCGCAACGTTATTACCGGTGCCGTTACCGAGCGCACCTTCAGCCCCACCGAAAAGTTCCCTGTGGCTATGATCGAGCGCAAGGATATGGAGTACCTGTATAACGACGGGGATCTGTACTACTTCATGGACAGCGAGACCTACGAGAATCTGCCCATCAACGCCTCGGTGCTGGGGGACAACTTTAAGTTCGTCAAGGAGAACACTGTGGTGAAGGTCCTTTCCTACAAGGGTTCTGTTTTCGGCGTGGAGCCCCCCAACTTTATGGAGCTGGTGGTCACCAAGACCGATCCGGGCTTTGCCGGCAACACCGCCACCAACGCCACCAAGCCTGCCACCCTGGAGACCGGGGCAGAGATCAAGGTTCCCCTTTTCGTCAACGAAGGGGACCGCATCCGTGTGGACACCCGTACCGGAGAGTACATGGAGAGAGCGTAAGGGGAGGATTTCAAACATGATGACCATTACCGAAAAAGTGGCTTACCTCAAGGGCCTGGCCGAAGGGATGAAGATGGACAGCTCCACCAACGAGGGAAAGCTGCTCCTGGCAATTATCGACACTTTGGATGATGTCGCCCTTACGGTCTCCGATCTGGAAGACACCGTAGCGGAACTTTCCGCCCAGGTAGACGAGATCGATGACGACCTGGGCTCGGTGGAGGAAGACCTCTACGGAGACGAGGACGACGAGTGCTGCTGTGACGACGAGATGGAAGATACCCTCTACGAAGTGGAGTGCCCCAGCTGCGGCGATATTATCTGCCTGGATGAGGAGATGCTGGACGAAGGGGAGATCGACTGTCCCAACTGCGGCGAAAAGCTGGAGTTTGATTTTGAGGATGGGGACGAGCCCTGCGGCTGCGGCCATCATCACGAAGACTGAGTTCGGTCCGGGAAATATACAGCGTTATCAAGGGGCGGTCGCATAGCAATATACGGCCGCCTGGCGATTGTCCGAACCAAAGCGGCGGCAATTAGTATGAAACAAGCCCCCTGGGGCATTTAATGGGGAGTGTGAGGCGGTTGAAGGTGCGACGGTCCGGTTCGGCGGCAGAGGTGGCCCTGATGGGAATGCTTTTCGCCATGGCCATGGCCCTCAGCTTCGCCGAGTCGATGCTTCCGGTGCTGCCCATGCTGCCCCCTGGCTTCCGGCTGGGGCTTTCCAACATCATCACCATGTACACCCTGTTTGTTCTGGGGGCCAGAAAGGGCTTTGCCATCGCGGTGATGAAGTCGGTGTTCGTGCTTCTCACCCGGGCCCCTATGGCGGCCTACCTCAGCCTTTGCGGCGGTCTTCTCTCGGTGCTTGCCATGAGTCTTGCCGCCAAGCTGAAGCCGCTGGAAAAGGACTATCTGCTTCTCAGCGTTATTGGGGCGCTGGCCCACAATTTCGGGCAGCTTTTGGCTTCGGTGACCTATACCGGCGCGGTGATGTTTTATTATATGCCGGTCCTTGTCATTTCCGGGGTAATGATGGGTATCGTCACCGGGGTGGTTCTCAAGGTGGTAATGCCCTATATCAATAAAATCGGGACCTCTCTGCACTCAACTCGCTGAGGAAAGCGCGGCGGGGTCCCAGGACCGGTCCGGAAGGGGTGTTTTTCGGAACGGTCCAAGCCAGCAACAAGAGAGATTTGGAGGGATGTGCAAGTGCCATCATTATTCAGCAAAGCGTTAAATGGTGTCAGTGTCAAGCACTGCAAAAACACCGCCAGCAGCGCGGCTGTGAGGATGCCTGTGCCGGACAAAGTGGTGATTCCGATGCTCCAGCACATGGGCGCCCCCTGTGAGCCCCTGGTGAAGGTGAAGGACACCGTGACGGTAGGGCAGCTCATCGGGGACAGCGACGCGTTCCTTTCTGCGCCGGTCCATTCCAGCGTTTCCGGCACCGTCACCGCCATCGAGGATTTTACCTCTCCCGGCGGCCAGGTGTGCAAAAGCGTTGTCATTACCACCGATAAGCTTCAAACCGTCTGCCCGGACATCGCCCCCCCTGTGGTAAACAGCAGGGAGGACCTAATCAAGGCGGCCCGGGCCTGCGGCCTGGTGGGCTTGGGCGGGGCCGGGTTCCCCACCCACATCAAGCTGAACCCCAAGAACCTGGACCAGGTGGACACCCTGGTGGTGAACGGGGCGGAGTGCGAGCCCTTTATCACCTGCGATATGCGCCTGATGCTGGAAAGAACCGACAGCATCGTGGAGGGTATCCGGGTGGTGATGAAGTACCTGAACCTCAAGACCTGTGTCATTGGCGTTGAGGACAACAAGCCGGAGGCCATCGCCGCTTTGAACCAGGCGGTCTCCGGAATGAAAAACGTCAGTGTCCTGGCCATGAAGGCCCTCTACCCCAAGGGCGCGGAAAAGGTCATCATCTATGAAGCTACCGGCCGTGTGGTGGAGGAAGGGAAACTTCCTGCCGACGCCGGGGTCATTGCCATGAACGTTGCTACCATCAGCAAACTGGCGGATTTCCTCAAAACCGGGATGCCCCTGGTGGAGAAGATGCTCACAGTGGATGGCGGCTCGGTGGCCGAACCCAAGAACATCATCGCCCCCATCGGGACCCCTATCAAGGACATGGTGGAGTTCTGCGGCGGCTACAAGTCGGAGCCCAAAAAGCTGATTCTGGGCGGCCCCATGATGGGAATTTGCGTCTTCTCCGACGAGTTCCCCCTCTTAAAGAACAACAACGCCATCCTGGCCTTTGACGAAAGCCAGTGTGCCCCGGTGAAGGAGACCGCCTGTATCCGCTGCGGCCGCTGCGTCCGGGCCTGTCCCTTCGACCTGGCCCCTGCTGCTATGGACAAAGCCTATCATATGGGCAATGTGGAACAGCTCCAGGCCCTGAAGGTGAACCTCTGCATGGAGTGCGGCAGCTGTTCCTATGTCTGCCCTGCCCACCGGGAACTTGCCATGTACAACAAGCTGGGCAAGCGTATGCTCAGAGAAGCGAAGTAGGGGGTGTGAAGAATTGTCTAATCTAAAAGTCATTGCCCCTGCTCCGCACTTCCGGAGTGGGGAAACCACCAGTACCATCATGCTCAGCGTGGTGGCGGCTCTCATCCCCGCAGTGGTGGTGTCCTTCCTGGTCTTTGGCCCCCAGGCCCTCCTGCTGGAGGCGGTCTGTGTCGTGGCCAGCGTTTTCTTCGAGTACCTGTTCCGGGTCATTATGTGCAAGCGGGACAACACCATCTGGGATTGCAGCGCCATTGTCACCGGCCTCTTGCTGGCCTTTAACCTTCCGGTGGGGATGCCCATTTGGATGGCAGTGCTGGGCTGCGCCGTGGCCATTATCGTCACCAAGCAGCTGTTTGGCGGCATCGGCCAGAACTTTGCCAACCCTGCCATTGTAGGCCGTATCTTTCTGCTGGTCTCCTTTGGCGGCCAGATGACCACCTGGGCGGCCCCTCGGGGCTACTTTGGGGTGGATGCCGTTTCCGGCGCGACCCCTTTGGCTATCCTCAAGAACCCTGAACTGGGCCTCAAGCCCCTTCCCGATATGCTGAATATGCTTTTGGGCATCCGGGGCGGCAGCGTAGGGGAGACCTGCATTGTGGCATTGGTCATCGGCGGGATTTTCCTCATCTGGAAGAAGGTCATCACCGCCACCACCCCTGTGGTATTCCTGCTTACCATCGTTGTCCTGTCCCTCTGCTTCGGTCTGAACCCCGCCTATGAGCTGGTGGCCGGCGGTGCGGTCTTGGGCGCCTTCTTCATGGCCACCGATTACGCGACCTCCCCTGTCACCGAATCCGGCAAGGTCATCTTTGCGCTGGGCTGCGGTATCATTACGATGCTGATTCGGGCCTTCGGCTCCTATCCCGAGGGCGTTTCCTTCTCCATCCTTCTGATGAACATTATGACCCCGCACATTGATAGTCTGACCAGAAAGAAGCCTTTTGGAGGTGTTGTGAAATGAATGCTGTAAAGGAATTTGTGGTACCCGCAGCGGTACTGACCGTAATCTGTCTCGTGGTTTCAGCAGTCCTGGCGGGAACCTACCAGGTCACCAAGCCTGTCATCGAGGCCGCCAAGAGGGCGGAGGCCGACGCCTCCCGTGTCGTGGTCCTTCCCGACGGCAAGGACTTCGAGGAAGTCTCCGCCAGCGGTTTGGAAAATATCGTGGACGCCTATAAGGCCGGCAACGGCGCCGGCTATGTCATCACCGGCAAAGCCAAGGGCTACGGCGGTGACCTCCAGGTCATGGCCGGCATTGATAAGGACGGCAAGATCGCCGGTGTCAAGCTGATGGACAACAACGAGACCCAGGGCATCGGCTCCAAGACCGGTGAGGACAGCTACACCAGCCAGTACAAGGGCAAGGACAGCACCCTGGATGGCGTCACCACCATTTCCGGCGCTACCATCTCCTCCAAGGCCTTCCAGTCCGCTGTGACCAGCATTTTCCAGGCCTACGGTTCTCTGGCCGGTGTAGAAGTCGCCGCCCCTGAAGCCGAGGACTACAAAGCCACTGTTTTCCCGGATGTCACCGATTTCTCCGAGATCACCGTGGACGGCGCCAAGGCTGCCTATAAGGCTGGGGACGCCGGATACGTCCTGGTGATGGAGTCCAAGGGTTGGGAACACGCTACCAGTCCCATGGAAGTCTTTGTTGGAATCGGCAATGACGGCAAGATCGCTGGTGTGGTCGTAGGCGAAAATTCCGAGACCCCCCCGGTGAGCGACGTTCTCAAGCCCGAGTACCTTTCCAAGTTTATTGGCAAGGATTCCCCTGACGGTATCGACAACGTTTCCGGTGCCAGCCAGACTTCCGTCGGGATCAAGAAGGCGGTTCGCGCCGCCATGGAACTGGCCCCCGGCCTCATTGGTGATGCAGCTCCTTCTGAGGGCGGCGATGCCCCTGCAGAGGGCGACGTCCCAGCCGGTGACCTGTTCACCACAACCACAACCGCCAAAGGCTACGGCCAGAGCGGCGAGGTCTCGGTTACCGTTTCCATCGACGCCGAAGGGAAGATCGCCAGTATTTCTGTTGACGCCAGCTCCGAGACCACCGGCCTTGGCACCCAGGCCCAGGATGCCGCCTACACCGATACCTGGAAGGGCCTTGGCGAAGGGGAAGCTCCCGCCGCGATCTCCGGGGCAACTGTCACCTCCAACGCAGTACAGGAGGCTGTTGCCAAAGCCTTTGCCGCCTACAATGCTTCGAAAGGAGCGTAAGGAATGAATAAGCTGAAGATCCTGACAAACGGCATCATCCGGGAAAACCCCGTACTGGTGCTGGTGCTGGGCACCTGCCCGGCTTTGGCGGTTACCAACTCCACCATCAACGGCGTGGGGATGGGCATTGCCGCCACCTTCGTTCTCATCTGCTCCAACGTCGTTATCTCCCTGCTGAAAAAAGTGATTCCGGATAAGGTCCGCATCCCCTGCTATATTGTTATCATCGCCGGCTTTGTAACGGTGGTCCAGCTGGTCCTCCAGGCGTATATGAAGTCCCTTTACGACGCCCTGGGCATCTTCCTGTCCCTTATTGTGGTCAACTGCGTTATTCTGGGCCGGGCCGAGATGTTCGCCAACAAGAACAGCGTTTACGACTCCTTCCTGGACGGTGTGGGTATGGGCATCGGCTTTACCCTGGCCCTCTTCCTCATGGGCGCCCTTCGTGAGATCTTCGGGGTAGGTACCTTCTGCAATATCCCCATCCCCGGCCTGTCCTCTGCGCCTATTGCCATCCTGGCCCAGGCCCCCGGCGGGTTCTTCGTCTATGGCCTTATCATTGCCATCCTTAACAAGGTCTCCAACGGCAAGGCTGTCAAGAGAAAGAGTTTTGACTGTGAATCCTGCCCCTCCCATGCCGGATGCAGCGGGGCGATGAAAGGGGGCTGCGGTAGATAATGAAAGAAATGCTTATTATCCTGTTTACCGCCATCCTGGTTGAGAACTACGTCCTGATGAAGTTCCTGGCCATCTGCTCCTTCCTGGGTGTTTCCAAGAAGCTGGATGCCGCAGTTGGCATGAGCGCCGCCGTGATCTTCGTCATGCTTATGGCCACCGCCGCCACCTGGCCCATCTACCACTCTATCCTGGATCCCCTCCAGCTGGGGTATATGCAGACGGTGATCTTCATTTTGGTTATCGCCGCCCTGGTGCAGCTGGTAGAAATGATCCTGAAAAAGTTCATGCCCCCCCTGTACCGCTCTTTGGGCGTGTTCCTGCCTCTAATCACCACCAACTGCGCCATTTTGGGCGTGGTGGTGCTGAACATCACCAAGACCTACACCTTCGCCCAGTCCATGGTGAACTCCCTGGGCGCGGGCCTGGGCTACCTGCTGGCGATGGTGCTGTTCTCCGGCATCCGCTCCCGGGTGGACACAGCCGACGTGCCGGAATGCTTCAAGGGTGTTCCCATCACCCTGGTGGCCGCTTCCATCATGTCCGTTTCCTTTATGGGCTTCACCGGCCTGGTGGAGAATATGTTTAAGTAAGGAGGAACAGAGATGCTTCAGGGAATTTTAGTCGTCTCCGGCGTTGGCTTGGCAGCCGGTGTCCTCCTTGTCATCGCTTCCAAGTTCATGTTCGTTCCGGTGGATGAAACCGCCGAGAAGGTTCGGGCCTGCCTGCCCGGCGCAAACTGCGGCGCCTGCGGCTTTGCAGGGTGTGATGGCTACGCCGATGCCCTCTCCAAGCGGGATGGCACCGTAAAGCCCAACCTCTGCACCCCCGGCGGTGAAGCTGCCGCCAAAGGGATCTGTGAAGTGCTGGGAATCCCCTTTGAAGGGGTTAAGGCGGTAAAGTCTATGGTCCGCTGCACCGGCGATTTTGACACCAGCACCTACCAGATGGATTACGAGGGCCCCAAGACCTGTAAGGCCTGCAGCACCTTCTTCCAGGGCCGGCGCAGCTGCGCCTATGGCTGCCTGGGTTACGGCGACTGTGTGGAAGCCTGCCAGTTTAACGCCCTGTCCATCCAGAACGGTCTGGCCGTGGTAGACCGGAACCTCTGCACCGGCTGCGGCGCCTGCGCCAAGGTCTGCCCCAACCACCTCTTTGAGATGATCCCCGACAGCAGCATCGTCTGGGTGGGCTGCGCTTCCCACGACAAGGGCGGCACTGTCCGGAAGATCTGCTCCGTCGGCTGCATCGGCTGCATGAAGTGCCAAAAGACCTGTGAGTACGGCGCCATCACCGTCACAGGAAACCTGGCCCACATCGACCCCGAAAAATGCACCAACTGCGGCGCCTGCGTTGAGGTCTGCCCGGTTCATGTCATCCACAAGCTGTAATTCAATAGGCATTCAAAGCCTGTCCTTCCTTCGGGAAAGGGCAGGCTTTTCCCGTCTTTTCTCGTTGATTTCCGCCGCCCTTTATGCTATCCTTTTGGGTGAACAAAAGAATAAGAAGCTGGATTCACAACCGTTTGACGTCATCTGGCCGGGTCTTTTGCCGCTCATCTGGCATCCCCCGTCTATGAATCTAGCTTCTAAGGAGGTCGAAAGATGAAAAAACTGTTTACCATGATCCGCCGGGGCGACCTGGAGGAGGTCGCCCGGATCCTGGACAAAAAGCCGGCGCTTATCGCCTGCACCGCCACCGCCCCGCCGAAGAAGGACCACGGCCAATCCCCGCTGATGGTGGCCATCAAGGCGGGCCGGCCGGAGGCGGCGAACCTGCTGCTGGACTACAAGGCGGATGTCAACTTCAAGGAGCAGCCCAATCCCTACGACCCCTACGGCCAGTCCGCCCCCATCTGGCTGGACGCCCTTTGCCAATGTGTCCACAGCGCCAGGCAGGTGGTGACGGCGGATGGCAACATCATCACCGAGGAAAAGGAGCGGCAGTCCATCCAAAGGGCGGAGACCTGGTTCGCTCTCCTCCGCCGGATGCTGGAGCTGGGCCTGGACCCCAACCAGAAGGCGGAAAAGAGCCATTACTACGCCGGCGCCCCCCGGAACGCCTGGGTAGGGGTGCTGGACGAGTACGACTATTTCGCCAGAGAAAACCTGAGTGGATGGTCCTATGCTCTGTATTCCGAGGACAACCGCCGCCTGCGGGAGATGTGCAGGGCCATCTTTGACCTGCTGCTGAAGCACGGGGTGGACATCCACGACATCCCGGAGGGGGAGCAGGACACCCGGGCCCTGCTGCTGCGGAACATCTCGGAGGGGCGGGAGCTTTTGGAGGGCTTCCCCGACCTGGAGCCCCGGGAGCCTTACCCCGTTACCTATCGGGGAAAGACCACCATGGTGACTCCTCTATCTCCGGAGAAGAACCGGAAGCGTTACGAGACAAAGTGGGGAGAGATGGCGGACATTTTGCGCCCCTATTATCAAAAAGGCTGACCTTGGCCGGGAGCAGAGAAAAATTCCCTAAAATCTCCAAATATAGCAGGAAAATGATTTGTTTTTTTTGGTGGGCAGTGCTATAATAAGAAAATAGCGTAATCCACTTTGGGAGAGGACTCCCAAAAGCGATAAAGAAAATGACTGGAGGTAAATGATGGAGCAGCAGAAAGTTTTTCCCACCGCTTGTTTCGGGTTCGATAAAAAGGTGGTTCTGGATTACATATATGAACAGGACACCGCCGCCAAGGCCAGGGAAGCGGAGCAGGAAGAACATGCCGCCAAGCTGGAAGCCCAGGTTGCAGAACTCCAGGGGACCATTGAGGAGCTGAACGCCCAATGTGAACTGATGCAGTCCCAGCTTTATGGAGAAAGGGAGACCACCGCAGCCATTCGAGCCAACTACGAAAAACTGAAATCCGACGCGGACCAGCTGGTCCAGGTGGCGCGGAACAAGGACAAGGAACTCCAAATCCAGCTGGAACTGAACAAGCAGCTTCAGGGCCGCAACAGTGAGCTGGAAAGCCGCCTTGCCGCCGCCCGGGAGGAGCAGCAGGAGGAAGAGGAGAGCCCCACCCCCCAGGAACTTCTGGAGGAGGCGGAAGCCAGGGCTGCCGCCATCCTGGAAAAGGCCCGGAAGGAGGCCGCCGGCATTCGTGAGGCCGCTGCGGCCAGAGAAGCGGATCACACCGCTGAGATTGCCCGGCTTCAGGACGAGCTTAGCCAGATCAAGGAATCGGTAGGGAAGACCCTTTCCCAGCTGGAGGGAGAGATCTCAAAGCTTCACGGGGATAAGGGGGCCCAGGAGGAAAGCCGTTTTTTTCCCCCAGTGTCCGGTCAGCAGGAGGCCGGACGGGTCAAGGTAAAAAAGGTCCGCAGGTAAGATATTACACCAAAAAGAGTGTAATCCAGGTGCTGAAGGAGCGTCTGACCAGGGAGTTGACCAGGCTCCTGTAATGTAACTGGGAGAGGAGAGGTTTGCCGATGCCGTTATTGCAGTCTGCTGCCGACGATTTTTGGATCACCCTTAGAGAGATGGTGACAGGGGCGATCAGTACCTTTCGTGTTCAGGACGCCTTCGATATTCTCATTATGGCTTTCCTCATCTACCATCTCATCGGCCTTCTTCGGGAGACCCGGGCCGGGCAGCTTCTCAAAGGTGTCTTCGGGATCCTTCTCCTTTACTTTTTCGCCTATGTCTTGGAACTCTACACCCTGCGTACCGTTATGGAAATGGTGGTTCGGTACGGGGCGCTGGTGCTGTTGGTGCTGTTCCAGCCGGAACTTCGCAAGGTGCTGGAGCAGGTAGGGCGGACCTCCATCTCCAACCTTTCGGTGTTTGCGCCCAATATGAGCGCCGGCGAGTACGAACGCAAGCAGATGATAAAGACGATTAACGCAATCTGCGACAGCTGCGCTATCCTTTCCAAAGAGCAGATCGGCGCCCTGATCGTCCTGGAACGGGAGACCAGAATCGGGGATATTATCTCTACCGGTACCATTATCGATTCCCAGCCCAGCGCGGACCTTATCAAGAACGTGTTCTTTCCCAATTCCCCACTCCATGACGGGGCATTGGTCATCCGGAGCCGCCGCCTTTACGCAGCGGGATGCTTTCTGCCCCTTTCCGACAACTACGACATCAGCAAGGCCCTGGGGACCCGGCACCGAGCGGCGCTGGGAATGAGTGAAGTTTCCGACGCCCTGATCGTGGTGGTTTCGGAGGAAACCGGCAATATCACCGTGGCCCAAAACGGCAAGCTGGACATTGGCATCACCGTCAGCACCCTTAGCGCCATCCTTTATCGGGAGTTCGTCACCGAGGAAAAGGAATCCACCGCAGAAAAGAAGAAGCTGTTCAGGAGGTCCAGAAAATGAAACTGCCGACCCTTTCGGGCCTTCTGAAAAAGCCCAGCTATACCATGATCCTTTCCATTTTAATCGCTGTAATGGCATGGTTCGTAGTCATCAACACCGCCCCGGACCAGGAGCGCACCGTGACGGTGCGGGGGGTTCCGGTGGATACCTCTACCAACGCCCTGGCAAGTCTGGGATTAAATGTCATTGAAGGCGGCGATCCATGGGTATCGGTCCGGGTAAAGGGCCGGGTCATCGATGTGGGAAACCTGGAGCCCGAGGACATTCAGGTCACCGCCAGCTTTGCCGATATTGTAGGGGCGGGAACCTACGATCTGCGCCTTACCGCAACAACTTCCGCCGGTACCGTGGAGGCCATCACCCCGCCCACCATCACCATGACATTTGACCGCGAGGTCAACAAGGAGATCCCGGTGATTGTGGATGTAAACGGTCTTTCCGTGCCGGAAAACGATTATATCTTGGGTTCCGTCTCCGCCAGCCCTTCCTCGGTGGTCATTCGGGGGCCGGAAAAGGAGGTCAGCCGCATCACCCGGGCGGTGGTCCATGCCGACCTAAGCGAACCCCTCACCCGGTCCCAGGTGATCTCCTCAAATATCTCCCTGATAAACAGCGAAGATGAGGAGGTTACCAGCGGACATATCACCAGCGATTTCACCGCCGCTGACATTACCATCCCGGTCAAGCGCAAGGTGGAACTGCCCCTTCGGGTCTCCTTTATCAACGTCCCCGAAGGCTTCCCCCTGGAGGAACTGGAGTATACCCTTTCCAACGAGACCATTGTGGTGGCGGCCCAGGAACGGTCCATCGCCAACACAACAGAGATCATCGCCGGGGTCATCGATTTTGAGCAGCTGGATCTCACCGAGCAAAGCACTTATACTTTCCGGGTGCGGCTCTCCGACGACTTTGTAAACATCGAAAACATCGAAAACGTGGTGGTGGAGTTTGATATCGAAGGCCTGGCCTCCACCTATCTGAATCTAAATCAGTTTTATATCGTCAATGAGCCCAGCGGCTTTACAGTGAGCTCTATGACCCAGTCCCTTTATAACGTGAAGATCATCGGGGAGGAAAAGGCGGTCAAGGCCCTGAAATCCGGGGACTTTATGGTGACCATCGACCTGTCCGACCGGGATGTTCAGGTGGGGCAGTACGAGGTGCCGGTGAATATCTCCGCACCCACCCAGGGGAAGGTGTGGGCCCTGGGGGCGCACACAGCGGTTATCAATATTCAATAAAAATTGGGCCTGTCCAGGAAAGGGCAGGCTCAACTTTTGGAATTGCAAGGAGCCTTTTATGACGGTTTTTGTAAACGATATTTCGGTTGGTCTTTTGGAGGACCAGGAGGACCGCTGGCAGCAGGCGCTGAATAAGGCAGGGCTGCGCCCGGACCAGGTAAAGGGCTTTTACACCGCCAAACGATCGGTGGACGCCCGGCGAAAGGACCGCATCCGTTTTTTGTATACCATCGCTTTGGAATTAAAGGAAGGGGTGCGGCCCAAACTGCGGGAGGGGGTCCGTCCCGCCCCGGAGACTGCGCCCCTCCGTCCGGCGCCTGGGGCAAAGCCGATGGAAAACCGCCCGGTGATCGCCGGCTTCGGCCCGGCAGGGATGTTCTGTGGGCTCCTTTTGGCGCGGATGGGCTACCGCCCCATCATCCTGGAACGGGGCCAGGCCATGGAGGATCGGGTGAAAGCGGTGGAGGCCTTCTTCGCCGGGGGATCCCTCCGGGAGGAAAGTAATGTCCAGTTTGGGGAAGGGGGAGCGGGGACCTTCTCCGACGGAAAACTGACCACACGGATCGGCGATCCCCGGTGCCGCTTCGTTTTGGAGGAGTTTGTCCGCTTCGGCGGACCGGAGGAACTGCTTTGGGAGCAGAGGCCCCACATCGGCACCGACCGCCTCCGGGACATTGTGGTAGGCTTTCGCCGGGAGATTGAAAAGCTGGGGGGAGAAGTTCGCTTCGGCACAAAGCTGGAAGGCGTCACCCTGAAAAACGGGTCTGTCACAGGGGTTACAGCGGGAGGCGTCAGCTTTCCAACAGAAAACCTGGTGCTGGCGGTGGGCCACAGCGCCCGGGACACCTTTGCTATGGTCCGGGATCTGGGTCTGGAGCTTATGGCCAAACCCTTTTCGATTGGGGTCCGTATAGAACACCTCCAAAGGGAGATTGACCGGGGTCTCTACGGGGAATGGGCGGGACACCCCCTCCTCCCCAAGGGGGAGTACCAGCTAAGCCACCGAAACCAGGAGGGCCAGGCGGTGTATACCTTCTGTATGTGCCCAGGGGGCCTGGTGGTCCCCGCCGCCTCGGTGGAGAAAACGGTGGTAACCAACGGCATGAGCAACTACCTTCGGGATGGGGAGAACGCCAATGCCGCTCTGGTGGCCTCGGTGGACAGCCGGGACTTCGGGGAGGACCCCATGGCAGCTTTGGCCTGGCAGGAGCAGCTGGAGCGTACCGCCTGGCAGCTCACCGGGAGTTACCGGGCCCCGGCCCAGTCGGCGGGGGACTTTTTAGCCGGCAAGCCGGGATACACCCAAGGCAGGGTAAGGCCCACCTACGCCGTCGGGGTGGAGGGGGCAGATTTCGACAAGCTGTTTCCGCCCCGGGTGACGGAGCAGCTTCGCCTGGGCCTTCGGATCTTTGGCCGGCGGCTCCCGGGCTTTGACGCCCCGGACAGCTTTCTCACCGGGCCGGAGACCCGGACCTCTTCGCCCATTCGGGTCTGCCGGGACAAGAACCTTCAGGCCGCCCGGGCCCGGGGCCTCTGGCCCTGCGGGGAGGGGGGTGGCTACGCCGGGGGCATCACCAGCGCTGCCGTGGACGGCCTGTGGGTGGCAGAGGGGATCATCGGGGAATGCGCTCCGCCGGATTGAGAAGGGGGCGCTTCTTTGAGGAAATAAGGATCGCCTGCGGTTCTTTTGCTTAGACCGGCCAAAGAGTCTATGATGACGGATACATATTTTGCAGCTTTCTTTGCAGGACCGGGTTGGGATGAGGCTGCCATACACCTCCAGGAAGAAGAAACTACGGCTTTCCCACAGGTGGGGGAACGGGATTCTATCTATTCTGAAAAGGCTGTCTCTGTCCAGATGGAGCGGTATGAAAGCTGCTTCCGGAAGATAGGATATGGGAAAGCGTGAGGTTGTTCTTGCGTATCCCGTGAAAACATGGTAAAATAACCCTTGTATCTACAAGAAAGGAGGCGGCGCCCCATGGAATTCAAGCCCTGGAAGATCGCGGTACACCGGCGAAAGAACGCCGCCTCCCAGGCGGACGGGCTCCCCGGCTTTCTCCAGGCCGTTTTGGAGGGACGGGGGTTTGGGGAACCGGAAACCGCCCGGGAGTTTTTGGAGGGACCGGAAGGATTTCACGATCCCATGGCCCTGGCCGATATGGACAAAGCTGTGGCCCGGGTGCGCCGGGCCATCCAGGAGAACGAGAAGATCCTGGTCTATGGTGATTACGACTGCGACGGGGTTACCGCCACGGTGATCCTATACGACTACCTGGAAAATGCCGGGGCGGATGTCCTTTACTACATCCCAGCCCGGGAGGAGGAGGGCTACGGCCTCAACAAGTCCGCCATCGACAAGATGAAGGAGGCTGGAGTGGCCCTTATCATCACAGTGGACAACGGCATCACCGCCCTGGAGGAGGTCGCTTACGCCGGAAGTCTTGGCATCGATGTGGTGGTCACAGACCACCACCGCCCGGGGGAAACCCTCCCGGAGGCGGTGGCCGTAGTGGATCCCCACCGAAGCGACTGCACCTATCCCTTTCCGGATCTTTGCGGGGCCGGAGTGGCCTTTAAGCTGGTCTGCGCCCTGGAGGAAGACGCCGAGGGGATGCTTCTGGAGCATTACGGGGACCTTTTGGCCATTGGAACAGTGGCCGATCTGGTACCCCTTACCGGTGAGAACCGCGCTTTAGTAAAGGCGGGAATCGCCCTTCTGGCCGAGAGCGAAAACCTGGGGATCCAGGCCCTGGCCCGAAGAGCAGGGCTGGATCTTTCCGCCATCACCTCGGAGAATATCGCCTTTGGCATCGCCCCCCGGATTAACGTCACCGGGCGCATCGGCTCGGTGGACCAGGCGGTGGAGCTGCTCCTTTGCCGGGACGAGGACCGGGCCGCCCAGCTGGCAGGGGAGATCTGCGCCCTTAACGACCGGCGGAAGGAACTGGAAGGGGCGATCATACAGGACATTCAACTGCTGCTGGAAAGGGAGCCCCAGCTTTTGGACCGCCGGGTGCTGGTCCTCTCCGGAGAGGGGTGGAATCCCGGCGTCATCGGCATCATTGCCGCCCGGCTGGTGGAACGGTATGGAAAGCCCTGCCTCCTCCTTTCCATCCTGGACGGGGAGGCCAGAGGCTCCGCCCGAAGCGTGGAGGGGTTCTCCATCATCGAGGCCATCCGTTCCCAGGCAGAGTATCTGGAAAAGTGCGGCGGTCACCCCATGGCCGCAGGGCTCACCCTTCCAAAAGAAAATATTTCGGCCTTTGCTCAGGGACTGGAGGATTACGCCCGGGAACAGTACCCGTCGATGCCCCTGCTCACCCTTGGGGTGGATACCATCGTGCGCCTGGGGGAGGCCACCCTGGACAACGCAAAACAGCTGGAACGGCTGGAGCCCTTTGGCTGCGGAAACCCCCAGCCGGTGCTTGCCCTTGTAGGCGCCAAGGTGGCAAAGCTTGTCCCCATGGGGAAGGAGGGGAACCACCTTCGCATCACCCTGGAGCAGGACGGGATCTCCGCCCAGGCGGTGCTGTTTGGCACAGGTCCGGAGTATTTCCCCCTGGAAGAGGGAGAACTTGCCGATGTGGCCTTTGTCCTTTCGGTAAACACCTTTAACGGGAGCCAGCGGCCCCAGCTGCGGATCCTCTCCATCCGGCCCCACGGCTTCGATATGGCCGGCAAGCTGAAAACAGGAGCCGCCTACCAAAGCCTTCGCCGGGGCGAGGAACCGGAAGAGCCCCTTACCTTTAACCGGGAGGACCTTACGGTGGTGTTTCGCTGGCTTCGCAGCCACGCCCCCTGGAAAAAGGGGACGGATCTGCTGGCCCACCGTCTGGGGAACAGCTCCAGCTATGGCAAGGTGCTGGCCGCCCTGGATATTTTGTGCGAACTGGGGCTGATCTCCAGAAAAACCCAGCGGGGAGCGGAGACCATTGAGGTGCTTCCCGCAGCCGGGAAGGCGGAGCTGGACGCCTCTCCCACCTATCGGATATTCCAGGAGAAGTTGGTGAATTGATGGACGAGCTGTATCAGAAGCTTGCGGAGCGGATCGAACAGACCAATAAGCAGTACGATATGGAGAAGGTGGAAAAAGCCTATCTCCTGGCAAAGCGCGCCCATGAGGGAACGCTTCGCCGCTCCGGGGAGCCTTATATCGTCCATCCGGTGTGCGCCGCCATTATCCTGGTGGAGCTGGGGATGGATACCGATTCCATCGTCGCTGCTCTCCTTCACGATGTGGTGGAGGACACCGAGGTCACCCTGGAGGAGATCCGCAAAGAGTTTGGCAAAGATGTAGCGTTCCTGGTGGACGGAGTGACCAAACTGGGCAAGATCCCCTTCTCCTCCCGGGAGCATCAGCAGGCGGAAAACGTCCGAAAGATGCTCCTGGCCATGGCCCAGGATGTCCGGGTTATCATCATCAAGCTGGCGGACCGCCTCCACAACGCCCGGACCTTTGATTCCCTTCCCGAGGAGAAGAGCCGGCTCAAGTCCCTGGAGACCATGGAGGTCTACGCCCCCCTGGCCCACCGCCTGGGGATCCGGGGGATCAAGGAGGAGCTGGAGGACATCTCCCTGAAGTACCTGGATCCCATCGCCTACAACGAGATCGAAAGCCAGCTGAATCTCCGCAAGGAGGAGCGCCAGGCCTTTGTGGAGCGGATCATCGCCCGGATCAACCAGCGCCTGGAAAAGGAGAACATCAAGGCCCAAATCGACGGGCGGGTCAAGAGCATCTACGGCATCTATCGCAAGGTGTATATGCAGGGCCGGAACATGGACGAGATCTACGACATTTACGCCGTGCGGGTCATTGTGGATACGGTGCGGGACTGCTACAACGTCTTCGGCGTGATCCACGATATGCTCCAGCCCATCCCCAACCGCTTTAAGGACTACATCTGCACCCCGAAACAGAATATGTACCAGTCCCTTCACACCACCGTTATCGACAAGGAGGGGATCCCCTTCGAGGTGCAGATCCGCACCTGGGATATGCACTACACCGCCGAGTACGGTGTTGCCGCCCACTGGAAGTACAAGGTGGGGGTGGCCGGGAAGGACAGCATGGAGGAGCGCCTTTCCTGGATCCGCCAGATCCTGGAATCCCAGAAGGAATCCGACGATGTGGAGGAGCTGGTCAAGTCCATCAAAAGCGACATCGCCCCGGAGGAGGTCTTTGTCTTTACCCCCAAGGGGGATGTCATCACCCTGCCGGTGGACAGCACCGTCATCGACTTCGCCTACGCCATCCATTCCGCCGTGGGCAACAAGATGATCGGGGCCAAGGTGGACGGCCGGATGGTAAGTCTGGACTTTAAGGTCAAAACCGGAATGATCGTGGAGGTGCTGACCGCCTCGGGGCGGGGCAGCGGCCCCAGCCGGGATTGGCTGGGCATCGTCCGCACCAGCGAGGCCAGGAACAAGATCCGTTCCTGGTTCAAAAAGGAAAAACGGGAGGAGAATATCCAGGAGGGACGCTCCGCCCTGGACAAGGAGTTCCGCCGCAACCTTATCACCCTCAGCGACAGCGACAAAGAGACCTTTGTGGCGGACATCGCGGCCCGGCAGCGATACAACAGCGTGGAGGATTTTTACGCCGCCATCGGCTATGGCGGCCTCTCCCTCCAGAAGCTCATCCCCCGCATCCGGGAGGAGTTCCAGAAGAAGTACCGCACCCCCACCCAGAACGACGAGATCCTCCTGGGGCGTATCCCGCCCCGGCAGCGGCCCGCCAAGGCTTCCAGCGGGGTCATCGTGGAGGGGCTGGACGGGTGTCTGGTGAAGTTCGCCCGGTGCTGCAACCCGGTCCCCGGGGACGACATCATCGGCTTCATCACCCGGGGCTTCGGGGTCTCCATCCACAAGAAGGACTGCGTCAACGTGGTCAACGCCGACACCACCAGCGACCGGTGGGTCCACACCGAGTGGGCCGCCACCGTCAAGGAGACCTTCAAGTCCACCATCGACATCCTGGGCACCGACCGCCAGGGTCTGGTGGCCGACGTCACCGTGGCCCTGGGCAATATGCGTATCCCCATCCACACCCTCATGGCCCGGGAGGCAAAGGACAACCATTCCATCATCCAGGTGACCATTGGCATCAGCGATCTGGAGCAGCTGCGGGGGATCATGGCCAGCCTGAAGAAGATCAGCGGTGTTATTTCGGTCCAGCGGTCCAATTAGGAAGGGGGAAGAAAATGCGCGCTGTGATCCAGCGGGTGGCCCGGGCCTCGGTCTCCATTGACGGGGCAGAAGTGGCAGCCATCCAAAACGGGCTCCTCATCCTTTTGGGAGTGACCCATGGAGATGGGGAAAAGGAAGCGGACTATCTGGCGGCCAAATGCGCCGGCCTTCGTATCTTCCGGGACAGGGAGGACAAAATGAACCTTTCGGTGGCCGACATTGGGGGGCAGGTTATTGTGGTCTCCCAGTTTACCCTGTACGCCGATTGCCGCAAGGGCAAACGCCCCGCCTTTGTGGATGCCGCCCGCCCGGAGACCGCCATCCCCCTGTACCGGCGGTTTGTGGCAAAGCTCCGGGAGATGGGCCTCACCGTAGGCACCGGGGAGTTTGGGGCGGATATGCAGGTATCTCTCCTCAACGATGGTCCGGTGACCATTCTAATGGATACCGATGAAATGATGAAAAAACAGGAGCAGAACAGATGACCATTACCGAGATCCGCGCAAAGCATACCTTTGCTGCCAACTGCTATGTGGTCCAAAGCCGGGAGGGAAACGCCTTTCTGGTAGACCCTGGGGCGGAGGCGGAGGGGATTGTCGAATTTCTTCGGGAGCATCACATAACCCCCAAAATGATCCTTCTCACCCACGGCCATTTTGACCACGTTGGGGCGGTAAAGGACCTGCAGAAGGAGTACCCCGGCCTCCCGGTTTATATCGCCCGGGAAGATCAGGAGCTGCTGGAAGGGGACGACAAGACAGGGGCCCTGGGCCGGCGGTTTATCCGGAACCAGGATCCATACACCTTCCAGGCCGATGGCTGCCTTCGGGAGGGGGAGAACCTTACCCTGGATGAACTTACCGTTAAGGTCATGGCCACCCCGGGGCACACCAAGGGGTCGGTCTGCCTTTTCTGCGGCAGCACCATCTTTTCCGGGGACACCCTGTTTCTCCATGACTGCGGCAGAACCGATCTTTACGGCGGCTCGTTCCCGGAAATCTGTAATTCTCTCCGGCGGCTGGCGGCCCTGGAAAGGGATTACACGGTTCGCCCCGGACACGGGGAGCTGACCTCCATCGAGGAGGAACGGGGCTGGATTGCCGCCCTTTTGGAGAAGTACCAATGAGGGTGATTTTATCGGCTCAGGACCAGAAGGACCTTCACTACGAGGTGGAGTGTATCCTGCGGATGTTCCTGCCCCAACTCCGCCTGGATTTCGCCCAGGCGGAGGCGGAACCGTCCTCGGAACAGGTGGTCATCGTTACCGGGGAAGGGGAGAACACCGTCACCCTGTCAGTTCCCGGTTTTTTCGGGGAGGAACGGGAGCCCGCCTCTGCCAGCCGGAAGGACACCGAAGCCTCGGTCTGCCGCTGTCTCTACCGGCTCCTGGTCCGAGCCACCGGGAAGAAGATCTCCTGGGGGGTGCTGACTGGCATCCGTCCGGTGAAGCTGGTGCGGGAACTGCGGGAACAGGGTCTTTCCTACGGGGAGATTGCCGGCCGGTTCACCCGCCGGTACCTCACCACCCCGGAGAAAGCCGCCCTCTGCATCCAGACCGACCAGGTCCAGCAGACGGCCATCGGCAAAGCGGAACCCAAAGGGTACAGCCTTTACCTTTCCATTCCATTCTGTCCTTCCCGGTGCAGTTATTGCTCCTTTGTCTCCCATTCCATTGAAAAGACCCGGCGGCTGATCCCTGCCTACTTGGACAAGCTGGAGGAAGAACTGGTCTATACCGCGAAGATCGCCAAGGAAAAGGGGCTGACGCTACAGACCATCTATATGGGCGGAGGGACCCCCACCGTGCTGGAAGCGGAGCAGCTGGACCGGCTGCTGGAGACGGTAAATCAAAACTTTGACCGCTCCCGCTGCCTGGAGTTCACCGTGGAGGCAGGCCGCCCGGACACCATTACCAAAGCCAAGCTGGAGGCCCTGATCCGGGGAGGGGTGGATCGGGTCAGCGTCAATCCCCAAACCCTGAATGACCAGGTTCTCCAAACAGTGGGGCGAAAGCACACAGCGGAGGAGTTTTTCCAGGCCTACAACCTTACAAAGCAGTTTCCCTTTACAGCAATCAACATTGACCTGATCGCCGGTTTAACCGGAGATACCCTGGAATCTTTTCAGAGGACGCTGGAAATAGTAATGGCCCTGGAGCCGGAGAACATCACAGTACACGCCCTGACCATGAAGCGTGCCGCCAACATGATCGGGGAGAAGGAAGCCCGCTTAGGGGGCGTCTCCCAGGTGGGCCAGATGGTAGACCATTCCCAGCAGGCGCTGGCCGGGGCAGGGTACCGGCCCTACTACCTTTACCGCCAGAAAAGCACGGTGGACAGTTTGGAAAATGTGGGATACTGCCGGGGGGATACCCTCTGCTGCTATAACATATACATTATGGACGAGACCCATACCATCCTTTCGGTAGGGGGCGGCGGCGTGACCAAAGTGGTCCTTCCGGGGAACCGCATTGAGCGGCTTTTCAATTTCAAGTATCCTTATGAATATATCGATCGTTTTCCGACGATCCTGGAACGAAAGGATGCACTGAGAGCTTTTGATCTGTAGTGCCTCGGACAGCGGCAAAGGTCTTTTCTTTGGGGCCGGCCGCAGGATGAGCGCATATGGTAAGATATGATTATGAAGGAGGTTATTTTTATGGCAGCATTGGACGATCTGGTGAGCAAAGCCAAAGAATTGGCGGATACCGTGGGGAAGGCCACCGGGGAACTGGTAGACGATTCCCGGATCAAGCTTCAGGAGCTGAAGCTGAACTCCGAGCTGAAGGACGCCTACGAGCGCTTGGGTTCGGTGACCTACGACGCTATGAAGAATGGCGTGGAGAACAAAGCGCTGATGGATTTGGTGGTAAGTGAGATCGACGGCATCCTCCAAAGCCTGGAGCAGCTGAAAACGGTTAAAATGACCCCTGCCCCCGAGGAGAAGTATTGTCCTCAGTGTGGGACCACCAATGGCAGTGACGCGGTTTACTGCCTTCGGTGCGGGGCGCCCCTGTCCATGGCCGCTCCGGAATCCCCTGCCGCCGAGCCTGCTCCGGAAACAGAGGCATAAAGCGTTTTTCCAGGCATACCATGATGGGGAGGGGTTTTCCTTCCCCATTTTTCTTTTCCGAGATATGGCCCGGTGATTGCAGCGCTTTTGTACGCCGGGCGTTTTCAGAGGGGCAGCCCTTTGGCTGGGGTGCCGGGACTTTGGGAACACCCCCTGGAAACGACAGAGCAGGAGAGGAGGCGCGCCGGTGAAAAAGAACGGCCAGAATTTCCTGGAGGGAGCGATGCTCCTCACCCTTTCCACCTTGATTGTAAAGGTCATCGGGGCGCTTTTCAAAATTCCCCTAGCCAATATCCTGGGCGGTGTGGGGATGTCCTACTATGTTTCCGCCTACGACATCTTTACCCCGATCTACTCCATGACCGCTACCGGTCTGGGGATTGCGGCCTCCCGCTTGGTGGCGGAGCAGGCGGCGGTCTTTGGGGCGGAGGGGGGCCGGGAGGTGCTTCGGGCCAGCCGCAGGGTGTTCCTGCTTTTGGGCCTTTTGGGGATGGGGTTACTTTTGGTACTGGCCCCCGCTTTTGCCAGGACCATCAATAACCCCGGAGCAACCCTAGCGGTCTGTGCCATAGCGCCAGCGGTGGTGTTCAGCTGTATTTCCGCCGTCTACCGGGGATACTTCCAAGGGATGACCAATATGATCCCCACAGCAAAAAGCCAGGTGCTGGAATCCCTTGTCCGGCTGACAGCGGGGACGGCCTTTTCCTACGGGGTCACCCTCTTTCTGCGCCGCCGTTATTTGGAGACAGGAGCGGTGCTGGGGCGAAGCTTCGCCACCTTGGATGAGGCCAGCCTGTTCCTCTTCCGGTTTTCTGCCGCTGCGGCCATTGCGGGGGTAACGGCAAGTACAATGGCGGGGGCGCTCTACATTCGTGGAAGGTACCGCCGGGAGACCAGAGGCCTGCACCATTCCCGAAAAAGGGAAACGGCCTCCCCAAAGGGGCTGGTCCTTCGGCTGCTGCAAATCGCCATTCCCATCTCCCTCAGCACTTTGGTGGTGAATCTTACCTCGGTCATCGATCTTATGTCGGTGATGAACTGCCTTAAAACCGCCATTGCCAGCGACGGCGCCGCAATCCGGCAGATGTATGACGGGCTGATCCCCGCCGCCGTCACCAACGACCTTCTGCCGGAGTACCTTTACGGCTCCTATTCCGGCCTTGCGTTCTCCCTCTTTAACCTGGCCCCTGCCATTACAGCGGCCCTGGGGGTAAGCGCCCTTCCGGCAGTGACCCGGGCGTTTGCCGGGGGGAACCGGGAACAGCTGGCCGAAACGGTAAACTCGGTACTCCGCATCGCCCTTCTCACCGCCCTTCCGGCAGGGCTGGGACTTTCTGTCCTGTCAGGGCCCATCCTGCGCTTTTTGTTCCCGGCCCGGCTGATGGAGGCCGCCATTATCACCCCGGTGCTGCAGGTCATGGGGATCAGCACCATTTTGGTGGCAGTTACTACCCCTGTCAACAGCGTTCTCCAGGCCACCGGCCACGAAAGGCTGGCCCTGGGGATGATGCTGACAGGGGCGGCGGTGAAGCTTTTTACCAATTACCGCCTGGTCTCCCGCCCGGAACTGAACATCCGCGGAGTGCCTTACGGGACCCTCCTTTGCTACGGGCTTATCCTTTTGGTCTCCCTGGGATTTCTCCGCGTGGGGGTGGGAATCCGCCTGAAATTTGGCCAGGTCGTGGCAAAACCGCTTTTTTGCGCCCTGCTCTGTGCCGGGGCGGCATATAGCAGCTATTATCTCCTGTTTTCGTCCGTTTCCGCTTCTATGCGGCTTTTAGCGGCCATCGCGCTGGGGGGAGCTGTCTACCTGGCTGCCCTTCTTCTCACCCGGACATTGCAAAAAAGTGACCTTGAAATGTTGCCAAACCATGAAAAAATCAAAAAAGGGCTTGAAAAGAGAGGTCTTATCAGTTAAAATAGGGAAAGCGTCAAACGGCCTTTCTTCTGGGATGGCCGGTTTAGGAGGAGCAAGATGGTAGACTTTACGATCAAGGACCACTACAAGGTGGACGATCTGCTGAGGATCATGGAACTTCTCCGGGGCGAAGGAGGCTGTGTCTGGGACCGGGAACAGGACCACCACAGCATCCGGAACAATTTCATCGAGGAGACCTACGAAGCGGTGGAGGCCATTGACCGGGAGGATCCTGCCCTTTTGCAGGAGGAGTTGGGGGATGTCCTGCTCCAGGTGGTATTCCACGCCCGGATGGAGGAAGAAGCAGGCCGTTTCACCTTCTCCGATGTCTGCGACGGCATCTGCAAAAAGCTGATCTACCGCCATCCCCATGTATTTGGGGATGTATCGGTGGAAAACTCCAGTCAGGTGCTGGACAATTGGGACAAGCTTAAAACGGTGGAAAAACACCAGGAGACCGCGGCCAGCACGCTGGAGGCGGTGTCCAAGGCGCTCCCGGCCCTGGTGCGGGCAGCCAAGGTGCAAAAGCGTGCGGGTAAGGTTGGGTTCGAGTACCCCGCTTTATCCGACGCCCTTGGGGACCTGCGTAGTGAGATCGCAGAACTGGAGGAGGCCCTGTCCCGGGAGGATGCCCAGGATGTCTTTGAGGAGATAGGGGACGTGATCTTTTCCGCCGCCAATGTCTCCCGCTTGTTGAAGGCGGATCCGGAGGAGGCGTTGAGCCGTTCCACCGAGAAATTCGTCCGACGCTTTTCCAGGATGGAGCAGCTGGCAGAAAGACCCCTTGCCGGCTGCACCGTGGATGAACTTAACGACCTTTGGCGGGAAGCCAAAAAAGAAGAAAAATCTATTGGAGGTATTCTGAAATGACAAAAGTTGAACTGGTGAGCGCTGTTGCCGAAAAAACCGGTCTGTCCAAGAAGGACAGCGAGAAGGCGGTAGCCGCTGTTTTTGCTTCTATCACCGAGAGCCTGCAGAGAGGCGAGAAGCTCTCCCTGGTGGGCTTTGGCACCTTTGAGGTCAAGGAGCGCGCCGCCCGTCCCGGCGTCAACCCCCGCACCAAGGAGCCCATCACCATTCCCGCTTCCAAGTCCCCCGTCTTTAAGGCTGGCAAGCCCCTGAAGGACGCCATCAAATAAATTTTTCAACATCACAGGAGGGGCCGGCACGGCTTGTGCCAGCTCCTCTTTTTTACCGGCGAAAGGCCAGCGGTCGGGCTGTCCGTTGGATGAGCTGCCGGAGAAGTACGAGCCCTATTCCAATTTTTAGACACCGGAAGAAAGGAGAACGCCATGCGTCTGGATAAATACCTCAAGGTATCCCGGATCATCAAGCGCCGCACCGTGGCCAATGAGGCCTGCGACGCCCAGCGGGTGCTGGTCAACGGCAAGGCCGCCCGAGCCTCCTACGAGGTGAAGCTGGGGGACAAGATCGAGATCAACCTGGGCCAGCGCCCCCTGACCATCCAGGTGACCGGCCTCAGCGAGGTCACCACCAAGGACAACGCCTCCCAGAATTACACCATTCTGGAAGGATAAGGAGTCAAAGCCCGGCGTTTTGGGGCTTCCGCTTCTATTTCTGTCTCCCGGCACATATGCTGTTAATGCGTTCCCGGCAGCCCCGGGGACGGCCAGGATGGGACAACACCCCCTGGACAGAATAAAAGGGGAGGACTGAAAATGGAAACGAAGCAGCTGCCGGCGCCCCACAACATCATCATAGAGGACCGAAAGAATGTGACCATCAGCGGCGTCACCGATGTGGAAAGCTTTGATGAGGAGACAGTAATCCTGATGACCGATTTGGGGGAGCTGGTCATCAAAGGTTTTGGCCTGCACATCAGCAAGATCGATGTGGTGTCCGGTGATCTTGCCCTGGAGGGAGAGATCTACAACCTGGGGTACACCGACACCCAGGCCGGCGGAGGCGGGTTCCTCAGCCGGTTGTTCCGGTAGGGGGACAGTATGGCCATCGCCATTACCGAACAGACAGCGGTTTTCCTCCACTCCCTTTTTCTGGGGGTCATACTGGGATGCTTTTATGATGTTTTCCGCATCACCCGCATCGCCTTTTTGGTCCCGGCGGTTCTTGTGCTGGTGGAGGATCTTCTGTTTTTCCTCCTGTCCAGCATCGTCCTGTTCGGCTTTATGCTGGAACGCAGCTACGGACAGATCCGCTGGTTCATCCTCTTGGGGGTGATCCTGGGCTGGGTCCTGTATTACTTTACCCTGGGGAGCCTGGTGATGAAATGTTCTGCAAAGATCATCGACCTTGTCGGGCGGTTTCTGGCCTTTTTGTGGCGGCCCTTTGCCCTTTTGGGTCGAAAGCTGGGGGACGCTGGAAAAAGTGTGGAAAAAAGTAGTAAGAAAGCTTTCCAAAGGGCGAAAACCACCTTGAAATCCAGGGCCGCTATGTTGTATAATAAGAAGGATCCTGAAGGCTCCGGGCCTTTGGATTTCCGAAAGGATGGTGAAGGGGATGAGCAGGAAGGAGCGGGCGAATCCATTTTCCATTAACTCTCTTCTCAAATTCGCCTGCATTTTTCTTGGGATCCTCTTGGTCATCTATTTCGTAAAGACCCAGCTAGACATGATCGAGATGCAGGAGCAGCTGGTGGAGATGCAGCAGCAGGTGGAACTACAACGCCTGCGAAACAAGGACGCAGAGCTTTCCCTTCGGGAGGATGACGAGACAATGGAGCGCGCCGCCCGGGAGAAGCTGGACTACGCCCATCCCGACGAGCGGATCTTCGTTGACATCTCAGGGACGAACTAGCGGGAACAACAGTAATTTTTGAGCGTGTGGGAGGAACGAACTTGGTAGCGGTAGGAAGCATCATAGCCGGGAAGGTTGCGAAGGTGACAAATTATGGAGCGTTTGTGGATCTGGAGGGCGGAGGCTCTGGAATGATCCATATTTCCGAGGTGGCCAATACTTATGTAAAGGACATTAACGACTATCTCCATGTAGGCGAGGAGGTCACCGTCAAGGTCATCGGCATCAACGAGCAGGGGAAGGTGAGCCTTTCCATTAAGGAGACCATGCAGAAGGGCCCTCAGCAGAGCCAGGGTCAAAGTCAACGGCGGGAGGGCGGCAGGCCCCAGGGCCGCAGCGGGTATGTTCCCCGGTCCTTTAACCGTCCGGCTCAGGTGCCCAGCACGGGGGACGCCTTCGAGGATATGCTCAGCCGCTACAAAAAGTCCAGCGACGACAGGATGTCCGATCTGAAACGGGTCATCGACACCCGCCGGGGCAGTGCCAACCGCCGTTCCCGGTCCAAGTAAACAATGGAGAAGGGCCGAAACGATCGGCCCTTTTTTCCGGGATGCAGCCGGAACAAGGGAGGCTTGCCCTTATGTACAACGACGAACCGGTAAGCTCTTTTTTGAAAAGGGAGGGCCGGTACCCCAAATGGGATGACCTGGAAAGTGGCGGATTGCTTCTAAGCCTGGAAAACCACCGGCTTCTGCTCCAGGGGGATCCGGCGGATTTCATCGGTCTGGCGGACCTGCTGGTTTCCCTGGCCCTGTCCGGAGAGGCGGAGGGGCAGCACTGGCACATCGACAGCCTGACCTTGATGGATGCCGGTTCTGAGATCCCGGAACTGATCTTAACAAGAACAGAAACGAAACGTCGGAGGAAAACGGAAAATGGCCCAAGCCAAGCGAAGTGATTGGAAATCAGGAGAGATGCCAGAGAGCCGGGAGCCCTTTCCCCTGGAGATGGATCTCACCCCGGAAGAGTTGGAACGCCTCCGCCAGGGGCATATCCCCCAGGAGATGGAGGACAAGTGGTTCCGCTTCTTCGAGGACGGGGTGTTTTATATCTGCCGCAGCTGGACAGGCTTCTGCATCTACCAGATTCCTGTCTCCCCGGAAGGGGCGATACGGGGCGGCATCGTGAACCGGGATCCGAGCCAGTACCGGGAGACCGACCCCGGCCGGGATGGGGTGATGGCGGAATACCTGGTCAGCTGCCAGGTAGGACGGCCCCGGACCAGGGATCTTATGATGGAATATGTTAGATGGGGGAAAGAGAAATGATTATCCAGGGTGGTATGATCCACATTGGGGATGGAACGGTCATAAAAAACGGCTATCTCCGGCTGGAAGCCGGGAAGATCGCGGAGGTCGCTCCGGGCCCCTACAACGGCGAAGATTTGGAAATCCTGGATGCCCGGGGGATGATCGTTACCCCTGGTTTCATCGACGCCCACTGCCATGTAGGGATGTGGGAGGAGGGCTTGGACTTTGAAGGGGACGACGGCAACGAGATGACCGACCCCTGCACCCCCCACCTCCGCGCCATTGACGCGGTGAACCCCTTGGACCGGGCTTTCCAGGAGGCCCTGGACTATGGCGTCACCACCGTGGTCACCGGCCCCGGCAGCGCCAATCCTGTGGCGGGGCAGATTTGTGCCATGAAGACCCTGGGGCGTGTTACTGACGAGATGGTGATAAAAGCCCCGGTGGGGATGAAGTTCGCCCTGGGTGAAAACCCCAAATCGGTGTACAACGAGAAATCCCAGGCCCCCATGACCCGGATGGCCATTGCCGCCATCATCCGGGAGGAGCTGCAAAAAGCGAAGCGGTACCAGGAGGACCTGCAAAAGGCGGAGGAGGATGAGGACACCGACCCGCCGGAGCTGGATGTCAAGTGTGAAGCGCTGCTCCCGGTGCTGGAAGGAAAGGTCAAGGCTCACTTCCACGTCCACCGGGCGGACGACATCTGCACCGCCCTGCGGATCATCCGGGAGTTTGGGCTGGATGGTGTCATCGTCCACGGCACCGAGGGCTACCTTATCCCCGACGTCATTGCAAAGGCAAAGGTGCCTGTAATCTGCGGACCTATTATCTCCACCCGAACCAAGCCGGAACTGAAAAACCTGGACCGCAGAAACGCCGCCATTCTCTTGGAGGCGGGGGTGGAGGTAGCCATCAACACCGACGCCCCGGAGGTCCCTATCGACCTGCTGGCCGCTGAGGCCGCCATTACCGTGGCGGCGGGAGTTCCACAGGAGAAAGCCGTGGCTCTCCTCACCGGAAATCCGGCGAAGATCTGCGGCATTGGCGGCCGGGTGGGCCGCCTGGCCCCGGGGCTGGATGGAGATCTGCTCCTCTTTGACCGGGACCCCATCGGCCTTTTGGTAAAACCGGTACACGTCTTTGTGAATGGAGAACAAATCAGGTGAACAAATTTTGGAAAATATATTGTAAATCATGGAAAAGTGCGGTATACTTTAGATAAGGCTCCTGGCAAAAAACAGGAAGCCAAAATCGGACAAGGAGCGTGAAACTTATGATGAACATTACCTATCTGGGAAGGAAGACCACCATCAAGGATTCCTTCAAAGAGTATGCCGCTAAGCGGTTAAAGCGTCTGGAGAAATTTTTTGACGACGATCCCAATGTGATGATTGTGGTGAGCAACGAAGGGGACGAAGAGACGGTGGAAGTTACCGTCAAGTCCAGGGGGATGTTCTTCCGGGGCGAAAAAACCAGCCGGGACCGTCAGGTCTCTTTGGATATGGTGGTGGATGTCCTCTCCAGCCAGATTGTCCGGAATAAGAGCCGCCTGGAGCGCCGCCTGAAGGCGCCTGTCCCCAAGCCGGCAGAACTGGAGATCCCCGAGCCGGCGGAGCAGGAAGGCCCAGACGCCCTGGTAAAGACCAAGAAGTTCCCGGTGGCGGTGATGGACGTGGAGGAAGCCATCCTCCAGATGAACCTTTTGGGCCACGAGTTCTTTATGTTCCGCAACGGCGAGACCGGGGAAATCAATGTGGTCTACCGCCGGAAGGATGGAAACTACGGCCTGTTGGAGCCTGTCCAGGACTAAGGGACAAGCCCTTTGGGGAGTAAGAAAGCAACAAGAGCAGCAGCGGGGGCCGCCATCGGCTTCCCGCTGTTTTTGAGGAGGTCCCATGGAACAATTTCGGTTTGCCTGTCCCTGTAATTTTGGCCTGGAGAGCGTCCTTTCCGGGGAACTGAAGCGGATGGGAGCAAAGGAAGTGACGGCGGCGGACGGCAGGGTGGATTTTTCCGGTACGGTGGAGGACCTGGCCCGGGCGAACCTCTGGCTGCGTACCGCCGAGCGGGTGCTGGTGGTGCTGGGAAGCTTTCGCGCCGTCTCCTTCGCCCAGCTTTTCAACGAGGTGGAAAAGCTTCCCTTTGAGGCTTTCATCGGCAAAAACGACCGGTTCCCGGTAAAGGGCTGGTCCCTCAATTCCCAGCTCCACAGCGTCCCCGACTGCCAGTCCATCATCAAAAAGGCGGCGGTAAAGCGGCTGGGGAAAAAGTACGGCATCACCTGGTTTGAGGAGACCGGGGCCTTGTACCAAATCCAGTTTTCCATCCTCAAGGATCAGGTGACCGTTATGCTGGATACCTCCGGGGCAGGCCTTCACAAGCGGGGCTACCGCCGGGTCCAGACCCAGGCGCCCATCAAGGAGACCCTGGCGGCGGGGATTTTGGACATTGCCCGGATCTACCCGGATACCCACTTATACGACCCCTTCTGCGGAAGCGGCACCTTTTTGATCGAGGCCGCCTACAAGGCCAAGAACATCGCCCCCGGGCTCTACCGGCGGTTTGCGGCGGAAAGCTGGGCTTGTCTCCCGAAAAAGGTCTGGCAGTCCCAGCGGGAGGATGCTCTTAGCCAGATCCGCAAGGAGATCGACTTCCGGGCCTTCGGCAGCGACATCAGCCCCGAGGCGTTGGAGATCGCCGCCGGCAACCTGAAAAAGGCCAACGTGGCCTCCCTGGCGGAGGTCAAACAGATGGACGTGAAGGACTTCACCGTCCCGGAGGAGAAGTCCATCGTGGTCTGCAACCCGCCCTACGGGGAGCGGCTTCTGGACCCCCGGGAGGCGGAGGAGCTCTGCCGGACCATGGGCCGGGTATTCCGCCCCTCGGACCGGGTGGGGTACTTCATCATCAGCTCGGTGGAAAATTTCGAGGAG
Organism: uncultured Angelakisella sp.; assembly: GCA_910585535.1. GTDB lineage: Bacteria > Bacillota > Clostridia > Oscillospirales > Ruminococcaceae > Angelakisella. The sequence continues at coordinate 53,835 of CAJUFK010000005.1, forward strand.
CTGTTCGGCCGCCCGGCGGACAAGCGCCGGAAGCTGTACAACGGCATGGTGAAGTGTCAGCTTTACCTCTACTTTCCCCAGGGGAGGAAAGGGTGAGGCCCACGGTCTCAAACCAGAATTTGTGAGGGTAAAAGTATGGATGGGAAACTTAGAAATATGACCGCGGTCTATCTTGCAAAAAAAGATAAGGTGTTGATGCTGTACAGAGAAGGCGGCAGGGTTGTAGATCATGTATGGACTGGGTCGGCGGGCGGTCATTTTGAAAAAGAGGAACTAAATGACGCAAAGGCTTGTGTCCTTAGAGAAATGGAAGAAGAATTGGGTTTGGGATCAGATGATATTGAAGGATTAACACTGAGATATGTCACTTTAAGGTACACAAAAGGTGAAATAAGGCAAAACTACTATTTTTTTGCAACGCTAAAAGATCATGTCAATGACCATTTACGATCAAATGAAGGAATTTGTAAGTGGTTTTCTATTGACGAAATAACCAGCCTTGAGATGCCCTTTACGGCCAAATATGTTGTGGAACATTATTATTCGGCGGGGCGTCTGACGGATAAGCTATATGTTGGCGTTGCAACAAAAGAATGTGTTGATTTTCTGGAATTAAGCGAATCGTAATGGACACATTCCCATTTGCAGGTCGGATCAGAAAGGCCCCCGGCGGCGCAGAAAACACGTCGCCGGGGTCTTTGCGTCAGGACCGCCTCTGGGGACAGCCGCAGCAGCTGATCTGCTCCCGGAGCAGCTGGACGTGGTGGGCCTCGTCCATGGCGATGCGCTCCAGCACCGCCCGGATCTTGGGGTCCCCAATCCGGGAAGCCGCCTGATGGTAGGCGTCCACGGCGGCCACCTCGTCCCCCAGGCTCACCAGGAGGGCCCCGCAGAGGTCCTTCCGGTAGCTGAGGAAGGAGCCGTTCCACCACTGGCGGCGGCCTCCGGCAAAGTCCGGTCTTCCGCCGCAAAGGCAGATGAGCTGCCCCAGCATCTCCAGGTGGTGCATCTCCACAATGGCAATTCCCCGAAGGAGCTTGGAGATCTCCTCGTCCTGGCCGCTTAAAACAAAGCTTTGGTAGCAATACTGGGTGATGGCCCCCAGTTCGCTCCGCCGCCCGGCGTAAAGGTCCCGCAGAGGCGGGAGCCACCGGGGATCGGGCCTGCTGACCTGGATGGGCGGGTAGGGGAGGTCACACTGACAGCGTTTATCCATGAAGAAACACCTCGTTTTCTGGTTTTCCCCCAGAATATGCAGGAAAAGCCCCGGAGGTTCGGATTCAACCTTGAGGCCCCAGGGGAATATACTGGAAAAAGAAACGAGGTGGCGGAAAATGAACATCCCCAAGGGGCAAAAGACCAAAAAGAAACGGTTTCGGCGCAAATGCTTTCTCCTTGCCCTCCTGCTTTTTGGGAGCGCCCTTTTCACCGACGCTCAGCTGCGCCCGGCGGTGACTGCGTCGGCGGGAAGCCAGGCCAACCTCTACGCCACCAGGGCCATCCAGGACGCGGTGTACCAGGAGTTGGAGCGGCTGGAGACCGAATATGGCGACTTGGTGCGCCTGACCTACAGCGACCAGGGGACGGTCACTTCTTTACAGACCGATATGCTGGCCCTCTCCAAGCTCCAGTCTTCGGTGACCACCTCGGTGATCGGGAGTATTCTGGACTTCACCCACCAGGAGATCCTTCTCCCGGCAGGAAGCCTTACCGGAAGCGCCTTTCTCTCCGGCAGGGGCCCGGATGTGGAGATCCGCCTTGTTCCGGCGGGGTTTGTGGAGACCCGGGTGAAGAACATCTTTGACACAGCGGGGATCAACCAGACCCGGCACCAGATCCTTCTCAACGTCCGACTGGATGTCCAGGCAGTGCTGCCGGGGTATTCGGCGGGGACCAAGGTAGATACCGACATCTGCCTGGCAGAAACGGTGATTGTGGGCCTGGTTCCCGGGGCCTATACTTGGGTTTCCGACGGCACTGACCCTCTGGTGGGGCTTATCCAGGACTACGGGGCGGGGGAAGACTGAGAAGAAGCGATAATTTCCCCCAGATTTTCGGAAATTCGATTGTATTAGGCGCCGAAGTGTGGTAAAATATTTTGGTTAAAATGAGGTGAGTATTATGTCAGATTCCCCCAAAGATCCGGTCCTGGAGCAAATCCTTTCGCTCCGCGCCCAGGTGGAGTACCATTCCAACCGGTATTACAACCTGGACGACCCGGAGATCTCCGACTTTGAGTACGACAAGCTGTTCCACCAGCTGCTGGACCTAGAAGAGCAGAATCCCCAGTATTATTCCCCCACCTCCCCCACGGTGCGGGTGGGGGGCAGCGCCTCCAACACCTTTGCCCAGGTGGAGCATAAGGTACAGATGGGTTCCCTCCAGGACATCTTCTCCTTCGAGGAGCTACGGGACTTCGACCGCCGGGTACGGGAGACGGTTCCCCATCCCTCCTATGTGGTGGAACCCAAGATCGACGGCCTTTCTGTCTCCCTGGAGTACCGGGACGGGGTGCTGACAGTGGGTTCCACCCGGGGCAACGGCTTTACCGGGGAGGACGTCACCGAGAACATCCGGACTATCCGCTCGGTGCCCCTCCAGCTGCCGGACAAGCTCCCCCTTTTGGAGGTCCGGGGGGAGGTTTATATGCCGGTGAAAAGCTTTGAGCGGGTGGTGGAGGCCCAGGAGCTGGCGGGGGAGCAGCCCTTTAAGAACCCCCGAAACGCCGCCGCCGGGTCCCTTCGCCAAAAGAACCCTAAGATTACCGCCAAGCGTGGGCTGGACATCTTCGTTTTCAATATCCAGCAGGTGGAGGGCAAGACCCTTTCCACCCACAGCGATTCTTTGGATTTCATCAAGAGCCTGGGCTTCAAGGTCATCCCGGAGTACAAGGCCTACGACGACATCGAGGAGGTCATCCGGGATATTGAGAAGATCGGGGAGAACCGGGGGGATTACCCCTTCGGCATCGACGGGGCGGTGGTGAAGGTCAACGACTTTGCCCACCGGGAACAACTGGGTTCCACCGCCAAGTTCCCCCGCTGGGCCATCGCCTACAAGTACCCCCCGGAGGAGAAGGAGACCACCCTTTTGGAGGTGGAGGTCCAGGTGGGGCGCACCGGGGCTGTCACCCCCACTGCCGTCTTTGAACCCATCACGTTGGCGGGGACCACCGTCAGCCGGGCGGTATTGCACAACCAGGATTTCATCGACCAGATGGGCCTTTCCGTCGGGGACAAGATCCTGGTGCGGAAGGCGGGGGAGATCATCCCCGAGGTCCTTTCGGTGGTCTGGCACGACCCGGAAAAGGCCCCCTATCAGCTGCCGGAACACTGCCCCTCCTGCGGGGCCAAACTGGTCCGGGAGGAGGGGGAGGCGGCGGTGCGCTGTCCCAACGTCAGCTGCCCCGCCCAGCTGGTCCGGAGCATCATCCACTTCTGCTCCCGCAACGCCATGGATATTGACGGCATGGGGGAGGTGGTCTGCCAGCTGCTGGTGGACCGGGAATTGGTCCGCACCCCGGCGGACATCTACCGCCTGACCCAGGAGCAGCTTCTGGCGCTGCCTGGCTTTGCCAAACGAAAAGCGGAAAAGATCGTCGAGGCCATCGAAAAGTCCAAGGGCAACGACTTGGCAAAGCTCCTTTTCGGCCTGGGGCTCCCGGGGATTGGGGAGAAGGCTGCAAAGCTTCTGGCCGGGCGGTTTGGCTCCCTGGCAGCAGTGGAGGCCGCCGGCTGGGAGGAGATCGCCGCCATTGACGGCTTTGGGGAGATTATGGCCAAGGACGTGGAGGGGTACTTCCGGGAGGAGCACAACCGGGACCTCTGCCGGGAACTGACCGAGCTGGGCCTCAACACCACCGCAGCCAAGGTCGAGACCAGCGGGGAGTTCACCGGTCTCACCTTCGTCCTCACCGGGACGCTGCCCACCCTCAGCCGCCAGGAGGCCGGCGCCATCATCGAGGCCCACGGGGGCAAGACCTCTTCCTCGGTGTCCAAAAAGACCAGCTTTGTCCTGGCCGGGGAGGACGCCGGAAGCAAGCTGACCAAAGCGAACCAGCTGGGGATCCCGGTCATCACCGAGGCCCAGCTGATGGAAATGATCCAAGGGGGTAACACCGAATGAACATCGATATTCAGCACATCGCAAAGCTGTCCCGCCTTTCCATCGAAGGGGACAAGCTGGAGAAGTTCCAGCGGGAGATGGAAAACATCGTCACCATGGTGGAAAAGCTCCCTGACCTGGAAAACCAGACCCTGGGGGTGGACCCCGCCGACCGGATGGAGCTTCGCAAGGACGAGATCCGCCCCTCCCTCCGCCGGGAGGTGGTGCTGCAAAACGCCCCCAAGGCGGTGGCCGGCTGCATCGTGGTCCCCAAGACAGTGGAGTGAGGAGGGACAGGGAAGATGGCGCCTTTTGAAGGCTTTGACCTTGGCGATTTCTGGGAGGAGCCCAGTAACTATGTGAAAGACAAGTATATCGGACCCGTCCCCACCGACGAGATGATCCGGTCGGTGGAGGAGGAGCTGGGCTACAAGCTCCCGGAAAGCTACATCGCCCTGATGCGGGTCCAGAACGGCGGCTTTTCCAAAAGGACCGCCTGTCCCACCGATGTTCCCACCAGCTGGGCGGAGGATCACGTGGCCATCGATGGATTTCTCAGCATCGGCCACGACAAGATGTACTCCCTCTGCGGGACGCTGGGCTCCCGCTTTATGATCGAGGAGTGGGGCTACCCGGACATCGGCATCGCCATCTGCGACTGCCCCTCGGCGGGACACGACATGATTTTTTTGGACTACCGGGAGTGCGGCCCCCATGGGGAGCCCGGGGTGGTCCACATCGACCAGGAGGACGATTACCTCATTACCCCCCTTGCGGATACCTTCGAGGAGTTTGTCCGGGGGCTGGTGGATGAAGAAGACTACGACGACGAAGAAGATTTGGAGGAGGACGAGCCATGAGCCTGTATCAGCTGACCGCCAAGGAGCTGCATGAGAAACTGCACCGGAAGGAATGCAGCGCCACGGAGATCACAGAGTCGGTTTTCGGGCGGATCGATGCATGCGAGGAACGGGTGGGCGCCTATGTCACCCTGGACCGGGAGAACGCCCTGGCCGCCGCCGAGGCGGTGGACAAGAAGATCGCCGCCGGGGAGGAGATCGGCCCCCTGGCGGGTATCCCGGTGGCGGTGAAGGACAACATCTGCACCAAGGACGTGCTGACCACCTGCTCCTCCCGGATGCTCTATAACTTTAAGCCCCCCTACAACGCCACCGTGGTGGAGCGCCTGCTGGGGGCAGACTTTGTGATGACCGGCAAGGCCAACATGGACGAGTTCGCCATGGGCTCCTCCTGCGAGACCTCCTACTTCAAAAAGACCAGGAACCCCCACGACCTTTCCCGGGTCCCCGGGGGGTCCTCCGGGGGCTCCGCCGCCGCTGTGGCGGCCGGGGAGGCGGTCCTCTCCCTGGGGAGCGACACCGGCGGCTCCATCCGCCAGCCCGCCTCCCTCTGCGGGGTCATCGGATTAAAGCCCACCTACGGCTCGGTCTCCCGGTACGGCCTGGTGGCCTTCGCCTCCTCTTTGGACCAGATCGGCCCCTTCGGCCGGTGCGTGGAGGACGTGGCCGCCCTCTACGGCGCCATCTGCGGCAAGGACCCCATGGACGCCACCACCGCCCGCCGGGACTATCCCGACTTTACCGCCGCCCTCCGGGGGGAGGTCAAGGGCCTGCGGATCGGCATCCCCAAGGAATACTTCGGGCCCGGGGTGGACCCCCAGGTGAAGGAGACGGTCCACGCCGCCCTCCGGGAGCTGGAGGGGGCCGGGGCCGTCCTCAAGGAGATCAGCCTTCCCGGCACCGACTATGCCCTTTCCGCCTATTACATCATCTCCTCCGCCGAGGCATCCTCCAATCTGGCCCGGTTCGACGGGGTGAAGTACGGCTACCGCGCCGAGGAGTACGACGGCCTTACGGATATGTACGAAAAGACCCGGAGCCAGGGCTTTGGGGACGAGGTAAAGCGCCGCATCATGCTGGGGACCTTCGTCCTCAGCTCCGGCTACTACGATGCCTACTACAACAAGGCGAAGCTGTTCCAGAAGTCCCTCCGGGCCGAGTTCGCCGCCGCCTTTGAGGACTGCGACCTCATCGCCACCCCCGCCTCTCCCACCACCGCCTTTAAGCTGGGGGAGAACATCGGGGACCCCCTGAAGATGTACGCCGCCGACGTCTGCACCATCGCGGTGAACATCGCCGGCCTGCCGGGGCTTTCCCTCCCCTGCGGGGCGGTCCAGGGGCTGCCGGTAGGGATGCAGTTCATCGGGCCCCGGTTCTCGGAGGAGCGGCTCTTCGACGCCGCCTACGCCTTCCAGACCATTCGGGGCGGCAAGCTCTGTGACATTCCGAATCTGTAAGGGGAGGGGAGAAGGACATGAATTACACCACCGTCATCGGCCTGGAGGTCCACGCCGAGCTTTCCACCAGGACCAAGATCTATTGCAGCTGCAAGAACTCCTTCGGCTCGGAGGTCAACTCCAACTGCTGCCCCAACTGCACCGGGATGCCCGGGAGCCTCCCCACCCTCAACGAGAAGGTGGTGGAGTACGCCATCCGCATGGGCTACGCCACCCACTGCACCATCAATCCCGTCTGTAAGGCGGACCGGAAGAACTACTTCTACCCCGACCTCCCCAAGGCGTACCAGATCTCCCAGTTTGACATCCCCCTCTGTGAACACGGCTTTGTGGACGCCATCGTCGACGAGGAGGGGAACACCAAGCGGGTGGGGGTGACCCGGATCCACATTGAAGAGGACGCCGGCAAGCTCATCCACTCGGAGAGCTTTTCCGGGAGCCTGGTGGACCTGAACCGCTGCGGCGTGCCCCTCATTGAGATCGTCTCCGAGCCGGATATGCGTTCCGCCCACGAGGCCAAGGCCTACCTGGATGCCATCCGGGCCATCCTTCAGTACCTGGATATTTCCGACTGCAAGATGCAGGAGGGCTCCATCCGCTGCGACGTCAACGTTTCGGTGATGCCCGAGGGCTCCACCGAGTTTGGTACCCGGTGTGAAATGAAGAACGTCAACGGTTTTTCCGCCGTGGAACGGGCCATTGAGTACGAAGCCCGCCGCCAGATCGAGATTTTGGAGGCCGGCGGCACCATCAGCCAGGAGACCCGGCGGTGGGATGACCTGGCGGGGAAGAACTTCCTTCTCCGCTCCAAGGAGGACGCCCAGGACTACCGGTACTTCCCGGAGCCCGACCTGGGGACCATCGTGGTGGAGGAGGAGCTGTTGGAACAGCTCAAAGCCACCATCCCCGAGCTGCCCGGCGCCAAGCTGCTGCGGTATATGAAGGAGACCGGCCTGCCCTTCTTTGACGCCAACCTTCTCTGTGAGAATCTGGACAAGGCGGACTACTTCGAGCGCTGCCTGGCCCTGGGGAAGTGCCAGCCCAAGGCCATTACAAACTGGCTGCTGGGGGACGTCTCCAGGATCCTCAACGAGAAGAACAAGACCCTGGCGGACACCAGCCTCACCCCGGAAAAGCTTTGCGGGATGATCGCCCTCATCGAGAGCGGGACCATCTCCAACACCGCCGGCAAAACGGTGCTGGAGGAGATCATCTGGAGCGATAAGACCCCCGACCAGGTAGTCAAGGAAAAGGGCCTGGCCCAGATCAGCGACACCAGCGCCCTGGAGGCCATTGTCCAGGCGGTCATCGCCGCCAACGAAAAGGTGGTGGCCGACTACCGCGGCGGCAAGACCAATGCCCTGGGTTTCCTGGTGGGCCAGTGTATGCGCCAGTCCAAGGGCCAGGGAAACCCCGCCGTCATCCGGGAGCTTCTGGAAAAGGCCCAGGGATAAACTGCCGCCGTTTGGGACACGCTAGTAACAAGGAAAGGAGTGGAAAACGATGAACTGGCTCAACAAGCTGGAACGGAAGTTCGGGCGGTTTTGCATCCCCAATCTAATGATGTATGTTACCTCCACCACCCTGGTCTTTTCCCTCATCGAGATGTTCGCCGGTGCGCCCATCCACGCCTGGCTGGGATTTAACCGGGATCTGATCCTCCAAGGCCAGGTGTGGCGGCTCATCACCTTCCTCTTTGTGGATTACAGCGGCAATCTGCTTTCCATGGTGCTGATGCTCTTCTTTTACTACTGGATCGGCTGCCGCCTGGAATACGCCTGGGGGAGCTTCCAGTTCACCCTTTACTACCTCCTGGGGACGCTGGGGGCCATCGCCGTTGGTTTTCTCATGGGCTGGGTCGCCCCCACCTATCTGAACCTTTCCCTCTTCCTGGCCTACGCCACTCTGTTCCCGGATGAAGAGATCTTCTTTATGATGTTCCTCCCTCTTAAGGTGAAGTATCTGGCCTACCTGGATTGGGCCATCTTTGCCGCGGCCATTCTCTTCCAGCCCTTGGCTGGAAAGCTGGCGGCGGTACTGGCTCTGGTCAACTTCTTTATCTTCTTTTGGCCCTACATCTCCGGGACGGTCCGCAACTATTTTAAGTACCGCAAGGTACGCAACAACTTCCGCAACCAGATGCGCCGGAACAATGTGGTCAAGGGACCCTGGGACGACCGGAGGTAACGGGCGTGGATGGGAACATCACCGTAAAGTATTTACAGGACTATCTGCGGCAAAAGGATTTCAAACCCGGGCAGGAGCGGGAATATTTCCTGAAGCTGGCGGAGGAGGTAGGGGAGATGGCTCGGGCCATGCACAAGGGCCTGCTTCCCAAGGCATCCGATGACGTCATCGGCACCCTCGGCGAGGAGCTTTGGGATGTGATGTACTATACCCTGGCTCTTGCCAATCTCTACGGCATTGATATGGAAACGGTCATCCCCATCAAGGAGTCCCACAATGAGAAACGCCGCCCCGGACAGGCCCCAGCCTTTGAGACGGGCCGGTAAAAATAGTGCGACTCAATCCCCCGAGACATTGTCCCGGGGGATTTCTTTGTCATAAACCCGGACGACCCCCCATATACTGAACTATCCAAGGGACAAGCGGCCGAAAGGGGGAGGGACCATGCGGGATCAGAAACTGGTGGAGGAGTACGAAAAGGCCCTTTTTTATCTTCCGCCCACCCTGCGGGAGGCGCTGCAAAGCATCCCAGAGGGGGAAAAGGCCCGGATCCAGGAGATCCGCCTTCGGGCGGGGCGGCCTCTTTCCGTCTTTGACGGCGCGGTGAGCCGTTTCGTCACCAGGCGGGGAGCCCTGACATACGGGGGAAACGGAGGCTTTGTGGTGGACCAGGGTCTGATCCAGGACGCCTTTGTCCGCCTTTGTGACTACTCGGTCCACACCCATCAGGGGGAGATGGAACGGGGCTTTGTCACCACGCCAAAAGGGGACCGGGTGGGGCTCTGCGCCAGTGTGGTGAAGGATCGGGACGGGACCGTATCCTGCCGGGAGATCTCCTCCCTGAGCCTTCGTATTTCCCGGGAGATCCCCGGGGCCGGGCGGGAGTTGTGCCGCCGGTGGGACCTGAACCGGGGCTTACTCATCGGCGGGAGGCCGGGGACAGGGAAGACCACCCTCCTTCGGGACCTGGGGCGGTTTCTGGCCTCCGGGGATCTGGGCCCCTGCCGGAAAGTAGTCTACATCGACGAACGGTACGAGCTGTCCGCCATGTTCCGGGGGGTGCCCCGACGGGACATTGGCCTCTGCGGGGATGCCATCTGCGGCCTGCCCAAGGGGGAGGCCATCGAGCAGGCGGTGCGGACCCTTTCCCCGGAGTTCATCCTCTGCGACGAGATAGGTTCTCTGGCGGAGGTGGGGGAGATCGCCTCCGGTCTGGCCTGCGGGGTAAAATTTTTGGTCACGGTCCACTGCGGCTCCCTGGAGGAACTGCTCACCGGCCCCATCCCCCGGGCCCTGATGGACACCGGGGCCTTTGGAGGGGCGGCCCTCCTGGATTCCCCAGCCCGGCCTTCCCAGGTCGTCCGGCTGATGACAAAGGAGGAATTTTACCATGGGAAAGGCGCTGGGCCTGCTCCTGATCTTCTGCGGCTTTGTTCTGACAGGGTGGGGAAAGGCTTCGAGCCTGGAACAGCGCGCCCGGAATCTGGCCCTGTGGCAGGAGTTTCTTTGTCAGTTCCGGATCTGTCTGGAGACGACCCGGGCAGCGCCAAGGGAGATTGCCCGAATGCTTGAAAAGCAAAACGCCTTTACAGGACTTTTTGGCTTGGAAACCATGACTTCGGCCTTTGGGGAGAGCGGAAGCTTTGCCCATGCGGCGGAGGCGCTGGCGAAGGCCGCCAAAAGGCCCGGAGCAGTGGAACAGGTCCTCCTCTCCTTGGGGGACACCGTCGGGATAAAGCCTCTGGAGGAGCAGCTTTCCGCCCTTCAGACAGGGGCGTCTCTCTTGGCCCGGGAGGCCCAGAAGGCCCGGGAGGAGAGCAGGAGATATGGCGGCCTCTGCCGCCGGATGGGGGTCCTGCTGGGACTTCTGGCAGTGGTGGTACTGGCTTAGCAGGGAAAAGGACGGTGCTGGACATGGACGTGGATCTGATTTTCCGAATCGCCGCCATTGGCATCATCGTTTCGGTGCTGTACCAGGTGCTGCTTCGGGCCGGGCGGGAGGAGCAGGCCATGCTCACCTCCCTGGCGGGGCTCATCGTTGTGCTGATGATGATGATTCAGGAGATCAGCAACCTCTTTGACACGGTAAAGACGGTGTTTGGCCTATGACAGGGGAATTTTTCGGTGCGGCGGTATTCTGCATCACCGCGGCGGCTTTGGCCCTGGTGCTGCGCCAGTATCGCCCGGAATATGCCGTTTTGGTGAGCCTGGGGTGCAGCGTGGTGGTCCTCCTTTGGATCATCGGGGGGATCGCCCAGATTATGGAGGCCCTGGAAGGTCTTTTGGATGACAGCCTTTTGTCCCGGGATCTGGTCCAGGTGGTGCTGAAATGCCTGGGGGTTTGTATCCTTACCGAGCTGGCAGGACAGACCTGCCGGGATGCCGGAGAGGCCGCTATTGCCGCCAAGGCGGAGCTGGCAGGGAAAGTGACCCTGGTGTTGGTGAGCCTGCCTCTCTTTGAACGGCTTCTCCAGGTGGCGGAAACACTGCTGAGCATCAGCTAAGGAGGAGGAAATGAAAACTTTCCGGAAGATTGCAGCCCTTCTGGGACTCCTCCTTTTGGTTTTTCCGGCCTGGGGAATCGAATACGACTATCGGGAAGGGTTGGATTCCTTCCTCCGGGAGAGCAGGACAGGGGAGCTGATGGACAAGGTGCCGGAGGGGGCAGAGGACTTTTTGGACGATCTCAGTCCCGGGGGGATGGCTGACATGGTGGATAGCTTTACACCACAGACCTTCCTGGAAAAGGTCTGGAACAGCTTTCAGGAGAACCTTCGGGCGCCGGTGCGCCTGTTGGTCTCCTTGGCAGGGGTGCTGGTCCTCTGCGCCTTGCTGGACAGCTTTGGCTCCTCCTTCTCCTCCGGCGGCGTGGAAACGGTGTTTGGGGTGGTGGTCACCGTTTTTATCAGCAGTATCATCATCAATCCCCTTGTAGGCTGTATTGTAGAGGCCCGGGAGGTGATCCGGGACTTCGGTACCTTTATCCTGGCCTTTATCCCCGCCTTTGCCGGAGTGGTTACCGCCTCGGGCCAGCCCATGACCGGGGCGGCCTACAACCTTTTTCTCTTCTGGATGTGCCAGGTTACGGCCCAGCTGGTGACGGCTGTTTTTTTGCCCCTTCTCTGCGCCTACCTGGCCCTGTCGGTAATCTCGGTGGTCTGTCCCAAGCTGGGACTGGACGGGCTTATCAGCGGGATTAAATCCTTTGTCACCTGGTCTCTGGGGCTGATTCTTACCGTCTTTATCGGCCTTTTGTCCATCCAGACGGTGGTGGCATCCGGCGGAGATTCCATTGCGGCACGGACCACCAAGTTTTTTATCGGCAGCATGATCCCGGTGGTAGGCGGGGCTCTTTCGGACCTCTTTTCGGCGGCCCAGGGATGTATCCAGCTGGTGCGGGGGACTTTGGGGGCCTTTGGGATTCTGGTCACCGTTGTCACCTTTCTGCCGGCCCTGATACAAACCGGGACCTGGTATTTCACCCTCTACCTGGGAGGGATCCTCAGCCAGATTCTTCACCTTCCCCAGATTACCAAGCTTTTGAAAGCCCTGTCCTCCACCTTAGGGATCATTATGGCGGTGCTTCTTTACGATGCTCTGCTGGTTATAATCTCCACAACACTGCTGATTGTCGCCTTTCGGGGCGGCTGAAGAAAGGAGGTTCCGGATGGACGAGGTACACCGCTGGGTTTTTACCGTCTGCTGCGGGGCGCTCCTCTGCGGGATCGTCTCGGTGCTTCTCCCCAACAAAGGGATGGAAAAGCTGATGCGGATGGTCCTTGGGCTCTTTCTCCTCTGCTGCCTTCTCCTCCCGGTGGGGAAACCGCTTCATTTTCCCGATCTGGAGCTGGAGGGAGCCCAGGCCGAGGCAGAACGGGCTGCCGGAGAGGTGACCGGTTTTTTTCTCCGGGACAGCGTGGAAAAGGGGGAAACGGTGCTGCGGCAGGCGGCGGCGAAAGAACTCCGGGAATATGGCATAAAGGAAGAGGACATCCAAATATACATAGAAGCAGACGGGGGAGAGCAGGCCGGGAGCCTGGGGAAGGAAAGCCCCTCAGAGATCACCGCCAGGGTCCGGCTGCCCCAAAGGCTCCGGGACCTGGAGGAGGAATTTCGGGAGCGGCTGAAAGACGCACTGGGCGTTGACGTCCAGTTGGAATACAACGGAGAGTGACCATGAAGGAGCAGCTTATCCTAAAGATCGGAAAATACCGGCTGAATCTCAGTACCCTGGTGTTCCTTCTGGGAATCACAGGGATCCTGCTTATCGGTCTTTCCTCCTGGCTGCCGGAAGGGACCAGGAAGGAGGATCCCGGGCTTCAGGAGGCGGACGCCAGGGCCTACGCTGACGGCCTGGAGGAACGGCTCACAGCCATTCTCCAGGAGATCGACGGAGTGGGCAAGGCCCGGGTGATGGTGACCCTGGAAAACGGCTACCAAAAGGTTTATGCCCGCTCCGAAAAGACGAACAACGACCTTTTGGAGGATGTCCGGGCCGGGGATGAAAAAAAGACCCAGGAGAAGCAGGTGACCGAACAGACCTATGTCCTGGTAGACGGGGCCGGGGGGAAGGTACCCTTGGTCACCGCCCAGCTGGAGCCGGAGGTCAAAGGTGTTGTGGTGGTTTGCGAAGGGGGCGGCGACCCCCTGGTGGCGGGAAAGGTGGTGGATACAGTGAGGGTAGCTCTGAACATATCCTCTGCCCGGGTCTCGGTCTCCCGGCTGGCTGCTGGTGGTGGGTAATCCGGCCCCCGGCAGCGGGAGCAGCATCCAGGCTTCGGTATGAAATCACAGTATCGCATGGAGGTTTTGCAGCAATGAAAATGAACATGATTATCAGCAAGAAGCACATCGTCCTTTCCGCCCTGGTGCTGGCCCTCAGCGTGGCGGTGTACCTCAACTGGGAGTATGTCAAGACCAATGGTGACAGCTTTGAAAGCACCAGCAAGGTGGCGGTAGAAGGGGCTGTGGACGGGATGACCGACCCTGCTCCGACAGAGGACGGTGCTGGTGAAACCGCCGCCTATGGGGAAGCCTACTTCGCAGAGGCGAAGCTTTCCAGAACCAAGGCCAGGGACGAGGCCGCCGACGCCCTCAAGTATATGCTGGAGGATGCCAACCTCACCACCGACCAGATGACCCAGCTGACCATGGAGGCCGCCGCCATTGCCAAGTCTATCGAGACCGAGGGGAAGATCGAGAACCTTATTAAGGCCAAGGGCTTCCAAGAATGCATGGTCTATCTGGAGAACGACAAGATCGACGTGCTGGTGAAGTGTTCCGATATGACCGACAGCGAAGCTGCCCAGATCAAGGATGTGATCCTGGGTGAGGTGGAGGTCCCGGACAGCAACATCTCCATCATCGAGATCCAGTGAGACCGGGAAAAGGCAGTGCCAGGGGATCGCGGCAGCATCCGATGGATAAAAATTCCCCAGGAATCTGAATTAAGAGGTTGTACTGTTGCGAAAATGTGGTATAATATCCTGGTAATGGATATTATACCATTTTTTTGACGGTGCTTTTCCCGCTTGTGCGGGAGCTGCCCAAAGTGGAGGTAACGAAAATGTCTGAACAGAACTATGTTTCCAACGCAGGGAGCCTGAAGATCTCCCAGGAGGTCATCGCCTCCATCGCCGGATACACCGCCACCGATGTGGAAGGGGTTGCTGCCCTGGCGCCCATGCCCGCCAATCTCAGCGGATGGCTGGAGCGCCAGCCCCTGCGGCCCATCACCATCCAGATGGAGGACGGGGTAGCGGTTATTGACATTCGCCTGCGGGTCAAGCACGGGGTAAAGATCCCGGAACTCTCCAAAAAGCTTCAGGCATCGGTAAAGGAAGCAGTGCAGAATATGACCGGCGTGGTGGTCTCTAAGGTGAACCTCCAGATCGCCGGTGTAGATTTTGAAGATGCTGCGGTAAACGCGGAATAAACAAGGTGAAAGCTTCCCCCTCTTTTGGATCGGTTCCGGAGGGGGCGGCTTTGTTTTTTCAGGCTGTTGGTCCAGAGGTGCGGGCAGGCGGCCTAAAGGAGGAAGTATGGCGCAGATCACCAGAAGAGAAGCCCGGGAACAGGCGTTTGCCCTGGTATTCGAGATGATTTTTAATAACGCCCCAGTGGAGGAACTGGTGGAGGGGGCGGCCCAGTGCCGGGACATCCTTGTGGATGACTATGCCAGGACCGCCGCCGAAATGGTGCGGGCCCACCGGGACGAGCTGGACAGTGTTATCGACCGTTTTTCCACCAAGTGGAAGCCCCACCGGCTGCCCAAGGTCACCCTTGGGATCCTCCGTCTGGCGGTCTGTGAGATTGCCTTTTTGGGGACCCCTGTGGGGGCTGTAATCGACGAGGCGGTGGAATTGACGAAAAAGTACGGCGGTGACGACGACCCGGCCTATGTCAACGGTGTGCTGGGAGGCTATGCCCGAAGTCTGACAGAAGAAAAAAGCGGGGACAAGGACGTTGGATAGACCGTTCGTTTTGGGGCTGGATACCAGCAATTACACCACCTCGGCGGCAAGATACGAGCCGGAGAGCAGCACTGTCTGTCACAGAAGGAAACTCCTCCCGGTGCGGGAGGGGGAGCTTGGCCTGCGGCAGAGTGATGCTCTCTTTCATCATATCCGCCAGCTTCCGGAGGTGCTGGACAGTCTGCCCCTGGGGGAGGCGCGGCCTTTGGCGGTCTGCGCCTCTGACCGGCCCCGGAGCCTGCCCGATTCCTATATGCCCTGTTTCCTGGCGGGAAAAACGGCGGGACAGACAGCGGCCCGGGTCTGCGGCGTTCCCTTTTACACCACCTCCCATCAGAACGGGCATTTGGCGGCCGCCCTTCTTTCCGCTGGGCGGCTGGACCTTCTGGATAAGCCTTTTTTGGCTTTTCATGTCTCCGGGGGGACTTTTGAGGTGCTTTCCGTATCTCCGGGCCCAGAGGTCTTTGTGCCCCAAAAGATTGCGGGGACCTTGGACATCAGCGCCGGGCAGCTTATTGACCGGGTGGGGCAGCTGCTTGGCCTGGGCTTCCCGGCTGGCCCCCAGGTGGAGAAGCTGGCCTTACAGGGCCGCTGGGGGAAAAAGGTGGTTCCCACCCTCCGGGGACAGGATTGCTGCCTTTCCGGCATGGAGAACAAAGCCGGACAGCTTTTGGAGGCCGGAACCTCCCCAGAGGATCTCTGCCGTTTTGTGTTGGAGTACCTGGCCGCCGTCCTCTGTCAGATGGCGGAGGATGCCCTGGCAGGAAGGGGAGAGCTTCCCTTGGTCTTTTCCGGCGGGGTGATGTCCAACTCCATCCTCCGGGAGACCCTGGCCCGGCGGTTCCGCTGTGTTTTCGCCACTCCGGAGCTTTCGGCGGACAATGCCGCCGGGGTGGCCCTTATCGGCGGCCTTTTGTATCAAAGGGAAAGGGGGAACCGCTGATGGCCGGTTTTCGGATCCTTACGGTGGGCCAGCTTTGCCGGTACGTAAAATCTCTCCTGGAGGAGCGCCGGGAGCTGGGGGATGTAATGATCAAGGGGGAGGTCGCCAGCCTCACCTATAAGCAGTCCTCGGGACATCTCTATTTTTCCCTTCGGGACGATGAGGGGCTGGTCCGGTGTGTTATGTTCAGCCGGTATGTTCAAAAACTACCGGACCTTCCGGAGGAGGGCTCCCTGGTCCTGGTGCGGGGTGCCGCCTCCCTTTACGAACGGGATGGCTCCTTCCAGATCGTGGCCTACGACGTCCAGCCCTTGGGGGAGGGCCGGGGAAAACAGGACCTGGACCATCTGAAGCGGAAGCTTCTCGCCGAAGGGCTTTTCGCTTCGGAACATAAACGCCCCCTGCCAAGGTCTCCTCAGGCGGTGGGGATCATCACCTCCCGGGAGGGAGCAGCCCTTCAGGACATCATCAAAGCTTTCCGGTTAAGGGGATACGCCGGACGGCTGATCCTATATCCCTGTACCGTCCAGGGAAAGAACGGTGCCTCCTCTATTCTTCGGGCCCTTGGGCAGCTGGAGCAGGAAGCGCTTTGCCAGGCGGCAGTCATTGCCCGGGGCGGCGGTTCCAACGAGGATCTTTCCACCTTTAACGACGAGGCCCTGGCTTACGGAGCGTACAACTGCCCGGTGCCGGTGGTCTCCGCTGTGGGCCACGAGATCGACGTTTCCATCCTGGACCTGGTGGCGGATGCCCGGGCGGCTACCCCCACCGCAGTGGCGGAGCTTCTTTCCCCAAACCGGGAGGCCCTTCGCCAGCGGATTTTGGGGCTGCAAAATTCCCTTCGCGCCCGGGCCCTGGAGCAGGTAAGCCGGAGAAGAAACCGGCTGCTCCAAAAGACCCAGCAGCTTTTGGCAAAATCCCCCCGGGAACGGGTGGAAAAAAATAGACAAAAGCTTGGTTTTTTGGTAAGATTATTGGAGGACGGCGAAAAGCAAAAGATCCGGGAGACCCGAGGGCGGACCCTCCAGCTTCTCCGGCAGCTGGAACTGCTGAATCCCGCCGCTGTGATGCGTAAGGGCTACGCCATTCCCATGGCGGAAGGGCGGGTGCTGACCACAGTGAAGGGACTTTCCCCGGGACAGGAGCTGGTAACGCTGCTGGCAGACGGCGAAATTATCTCTGTAGTTCAAAGCTGGAAAGGAAACGAGGCATAGGTATGGAAGAAAAGCAGACCATTGAGCAGTCCCTCCGGCGGCTGGAGGAGATCGTGGAACGTCTTGGGGAGGATACCGTCAGCCTGGATGATTCCCTCACCCTTTTTTCCGAGGGGATGAAGCTCTCCCAGCAGTGCATGAAGCAGCTGGACGAGGCGGAACTGATCGTTGAGGAACACAGCGTATCGTAAAAGAGAAGGGGGACAAAAGAATGACTGGTCACCTCTGTGGTCGTTATGGTCATCGCGGCAGCGGCGGGCTTCTTTCTGGGGGCCTTTCTGAATGACATCCTGGGCGGGATGACCCTTTTGGTCCTCATCGCCGGGATCGCCTGCATCGTACACACCATCAAGAAAAGCAGCGGGAAGCAGATGACCCGCCGGGGGACAAGGAGGCCGTTCCATGAGCAGTTACGGGAAGCAGTTTGACGAATATTACGAGGCGGTGGAGGCCGCTCTGCCGGGGTATCTCCCCCGGGAGGAGAACCTGCAAAAGACGGTCCAGGAGGCCATGGCCTACAGCCTTTTGGGGGGCGGCAAGCGGATCCGGGCCGTCCTTTGCCTGGCCTGCTGCCGCTTTTGCGGCGGGAGCGTAGAGGAGGCCATGCCCTTCGCCTGCGCCATCGAGATGGTCCACGCCTACTCCCTCATCCACGACGACCTCCCCTGTATGGACGATGACGACCTGCGCCGAGGCAAGCCCTCCTGCCACATCCAGTTTGGGGAG
>CAJUFK010000006.1 GCA_910585535.1 uncultured Angelakisella sp.
TATACCAGAGTTATGGGCCATTTCCTATCTGTTGCACTTAGATTGTACATTCAAGCTCGATTATTAAGGGGAGGGAATAACTTATGGATGAGAAAATCACCTACACAGTGTTGGTGGAGCCTGAGGAGCATGGGGAGGAAGACGATGACACATGAGGAGGTTGGTTGCGCTATGCGAATCCAAGATCTGAAGGTCGGCGATAACCTCGGCGATCTCCCGAGATAACTACAACTTCTATGTTCTTTTCGGAAAGGCCGAGGTTCGCCTGGTGGAGGACATCTTCACCGACGAATCCCGGCGAATCCGAACGGACGGCACAGCCATTTTGGGATTTCCCGAAATTGCAAAGCGCAAGCAAAAGAAGGAAGCCGAGACCTTCCAGTTCTCATTCGGTGGGTTGGAACTCGGAATTTAAGAAGGGAGAAAAGCGACATGGAAAACACCAATATCACCCCGAAGGAAATGTTTCTGAATCAGTGGGCCGAGAATGTCCACCGCGAGGGCTCCGACAAGCTCCTTGCTTGGCTGGAAGAGAGCGATTTCTTCACCGCCCCCGCCAGCACCCGCTTCCACGGCAACTATGAGGGCGGACTCTGCGTCCATAGCCTCAATGTCTTCCGGCACTTTGCCCGTCTCTGCAACACCTACAAAGCGGAGTTGGGCATCGCCTCCTGGAAGGATAAGGCGGAGAGTGTCGCAATCTGTGCCCTTCTGCACGATGTGTGCAAGATTGGGCTCTATACGGTGGAGATGCGAAACAAAAAGAACGAGGAAGGCCAGTGGGTAAAGGAGCCCTTCTATATCCATGACGAAAAGCAACCTATGGGCGGGCATGGCTTTAAGTCCGTCTTCCTCATCAGCGACTTCATGAAACTGTCCGATGAAGAACGGGTAGCTGTTGCCAACCACATGGGGGCCTTCGACCGTGCGCCGGGGGACTACGCCCTTGGACCAGCCTGGGAGCGGTATCCGTTTGCGATGCTGCTGCATATGGCGGACTGCATGGCGACCTTCGTGGACGAAGTCCAAAAAGTAAAAGCATAGGAGGAATAAATGATGAATAAGAGAACCGAAGTGCAAGGCATTGTTGACGAACTCGGGCGGATCATGCTTCCGCCCTCGTTTGTGAAGAAGGAAAGGCTGGAGCCCGGCTCTTCTTTGGAAGTATTCGCGTACCGGAACGGCAACATCCTTGTTGTCCCGTATCTGGAGGACTCGGGAGGCGATTCGGATCCGGACCGGCTTGTCGGTGTTATCCGATGCGTGGACGAACAGTATCGGTTTGTGGTCCCTGTGGACTACAGACACCGGGTTTGTCTCGGAGCCGGGGACAGAGTTACGCTTACAGTTCGGCAGGACGGATCCTGCCTGGTGGAGCGTTTGGCCTGAGAAAAAGAAAGGAGTGACAGGAGGGCCTGGCTGGAGACGGTTGGGTTCTCTTTTTTGGTTTATTTGCGGCTGGCGGGGCCTTCCTGAAAACGGGAGGGTCTTTTTTTGCTTTCTTGCGGATTCGTTACGAATGCGCCGGATTTTATTGGGCGGAGGCATTCGGAAAAAAATGGCCACCGGTGGCGGCCGATTTGAGGGAAGGGGGGGTATCGGGCATCCCCGATAATAACAATTTGGGGAAGCAGGAGAGTCCGTTTTAACGGAAAATTGAAATGTATTTCCCGAACTTGTTATCACTATTTGGCGTTAATATGACGGATAGATTATTGCAGAAATTTCTTTGCGATTTTGCGGAAAAATGCTTGACGGAGGCTTAACTTCTATTACACTTATCAGTGGTGGGACAATTTTCTGTTCGACAATCATTATCATTTTGAGGAGGTAATTTTCAATGAGTACAGAGAAGAAGAGTTTCTCTAAGCGGGTACTGTCCGCAGCCCTTGCGGCTGTGATGGCAGTGCCCATGTTGACTGCAACAGCGTTTGCGGTCGACCGCAGCCAGATCCTTACCGAAAAGCTGCCGGATGCGGTAATGGATGTGAGCTACGCAGTGCAGGTGGAAACCACCCGTGCCGAACCCGTGTGGAAATCCAGCCGGCTCCCTAACGGGCTGACTATTGATTCTGCCACCGGAATCATCTCCGGCACACCTATTGGGAGCGGTGAGTATGATCTCCAGATCTGTGACAGCCTGACCAGCGAGGCAAAGATCGTTCACCTGTCTATCCTGACGGACACCACTAATCCGGCTTTCATTACCGAGGCGATGGATGCTGCGACTGCCGGTAAGCCCTACCGGATGGTTATGGAGGCCGACGGCGGCGCTCTCTGCTGGGATGCCAAGGGCCTTCCTGAGGGTCTGGAGATTAACGCCTCTACCGGCGTTATCAAGGGCACGGCCAAGACCAGCGGCGACTACTTCGTTAAGGTGACTGCTGAGAACGACAAGAGCCGGGCTGAGCACGAGTTCACCCTGCGGGTCGGTTCTTCTTTGGACATCGCCACTACCCGCCTGAAGGACGGCGACAAGGGCGTCCGGTACAGCACCACCGTGAAGACCACTGATGGCACCCCCTGCACCTGGACCGCTAAGGGCCTGCCCGACGGTCTGGAGATGGACAAGGACACCGGGACCATTTCCGGCGTTCCCACCGAGGACGGGACTTTCAATGTGGACATCACTGCTGCTTCCGAGGATAAGGGCACTGCCTCTGCACGGCTTACCCTTTATATCGCCAACAACCGTGTTCCCACCATCGTAACCGAGTCCCTGCCCAACGCTACTGTGGGTGAGAGCTATCGGTTCGCTGTCCAGGCTGTTGGCCCCGAGGCTGTGAACTGGACTGCCAAGGACCTTCCTGACGGGCTGAGCATTGATTCCGGCACTGGCGTCATCAGCGGTACTCCTACTGCTTCCGGCGACTTCAAGGTCGACATCATTGCCATGAACACCGAGGGCGGTTCTACCGTCACCCTGGACCTGCTCGTAAAGGCCGCTGTCGGTGAGTTCACCGTTTCCGGCTCTATCGACCACGGCACCATCAAGGGCGCGAACCCCCAGAACCTCAAGGGCGGCGAGACCTCCGAGGCTCTGATCTTCGAGGCTGCCGAGGGTTTCCGGATTGCTTCCGTCACCATTAACGGTGAAAAGGATCCTTCTGCCGAGAAAGCTCTCAGCTACACCTTCAAGGCTGTCAAAGACATCGCCCGGAATTACAAGATCGTTGTGACCACCGAGCGGGTCAACCCCGGCACCTTCACCGTGTCCGCCACCATTGACGAGCACGGCAAGATCACCGGCAAGAACCCCCAGGAGCTCACCGGCGGTGAGACCTCCGAGGCTCTGACCTTTGAGGCTGCCAAGGGCTACCGAATCGCTACGGTCTCCGTGGACGGCAGAGCGGTCGCCGTTGATGTCAACACCGAGGTTTACACCTTCAGCGCGGTTGCCGACATCGACAAGGACTACAAGATTGCCGTTACCACCGAGAAGGTTCCTTCCCGCGAGGAGGGCCTTGGCGTTGACAACCTCACCACTAACCCCGGCGAGGACATCCTTGCCACCAACGCTGGCGGCACCGTCAAGGTCGGCAATAAGTCCGACAGCGACGAGGTGGGCTTCCGGGCTGGTGAGCACACCATCTCCTTCAAGCCCGCTACTGGCTGGGAGCATGACTCCACCTTCAATGTCCGTGTCACTGACGCTGACACGAAGACCATCGGCAACTTCACCGTGAAGATCCCCTCTGGGACCACCAACAACATGAAGGTTGCCGGCACCAGCGTGAGCTCTCAGGCTGACTGGGACGCTATGTTCCCCGATGCCCGGCTTTCCGTCAACGGTGATACCGTCACCGTGCGGTTCGCCACCAACGCCGCTGATTTGCCTTACCAGGTGAAGGCTGGCGTGACCTTCCTGCCCACCCTGACTGCTAAGGACACCAGCGGCGGTGAGACCTCCGTGTCTGACCTGACTGTCTACGGTGAGGCTAAGTCCGGCAAGAAGATTTCCAAGATCACCCTGATCGACCCCGTTACCGACCGCAAGGTTGACATCACCGACCTGGCTCGGCGCTCCAACAGCAAAGGCGAGTATTTCGACCGTGACACCGGCGATTTCTCCGTTCTTATGAGCACCAAGATCGGCGGCGAGGCTGCCAAGGTTTGGATTGAGGGCAACATCGACCTCGTCAAGAAGAATGGCTACACCACCGAGATGGAGATGACCCTGAATGACCTGCCTATCGCTCTGCGGGCTTCCGTCACCTATGCTGACCGGACCTCCAGCAGCGATAAGAACGATTCTTCTGGCAATGGCAACTCCGGCTCTTCCAACAATGACATCGCCATGAACGGCGGTTCCCTCAAGTACGATTACGATGAGAAAGTCTTCACTTCCGCCGATGCCGGCAACCTGA
Organism: uncultured Angelakisella sp.; assembly: GCA_910585535.1. Classification (GTDB taxonomy): domain Bacteria; phylum Bacillota; class Clostridia; order Oscillospirales; family Ruminococcaceae; genus Angelakisella. Next base: position 4,368 of record CAJUFK010000006.1, read on the forward strand.
CCATCAAGAATATCGTCAAGAAGGGCACTTCCTCCAAGGCGTTCACCTTTGCTCTGGACTTCCCCGCTGACGCTGATGGCGAGTACCGCATTCGCGGCGCTGTCACCGGTTGGGTGGAGGATGGCGACACCATCACCCTCTATGCCGGCGAGCAGGTCACTATCTTTGACCTCCCCGAAGGCACCAAGTATAAGGTGATCGAGAAGGATCCTGGCTCCAAGTACACCACCTCTTTCTCCGTGAGCAACGGCGATGATGGCAAGGACCTGGATACCGGCTACTTCACCATCAAGGATGGTAAAGTCACCACCGTGACCTTCACCAATGTTGGTTCTGAGACCACTACTACCGTCCCTCCCGTCGTAAACAACGGGACTGGCAAAAACAACCCCCATACCGGTCGCTGAGCCTTTCCCCCTTGCGGGGATGGGAGCTGGCCCGGAAAGCGCAGGGCGGTCCGATTTTTGGGCCGCCTTGTGCTGGGGAAATCAAATTATGAAGTAAGGTGATGCTTGTATGCGGCCAATGTCCGACAAGGAGCTTAGGAAGCTCCGGCGCATGGATCTTCTGGAGCTGCTTATCGAGGAGCGCAAAGAAAACGAACGGCTGAAAAGGGAAAGTGAGCAGCTGAAGCAAGAGTTGCAGAAGGCGAAAAAACAGCTCCAAAGCAAGCGAATCGCAATCAAGGAGGCCGGGTCCATTGCGGAAGCGTCGCTCAGGCTTAGCGGGGTGTTCGAGGCGGCGCAGGATGCTGCCAATGTGTACCTCGCAAATGTGAAAAAGCTGGCGGCGGCTCAGGAAGGAGGGAGCGGCGATGCGACGGTCTTCCCGGGTACGGGCAGTGGAGATGCCGACGGTGGCTCAGCTGGAGAAGTATCTACGACATGAGCGGCGCAGAATCCACTATCACTACACACTGTCCACTACCATCAGCGCAATCCTTAGCGTTGCTGCGGCAGCCTGTCTTATCGCAATGCTGTGGCTCCCGGTGCTCCGGGTCTACGGCGGGTCTATGGCCCCCACCCTCAACAGCAGGGAGGTTATTGTCTCTGTAAAAACCAGTCAGGTCGAGGAAGGGGACATCGTGGCGTTCTACTGCAACAACAAACTCCTGGTGAAGCGAATCATCGCCGGACCGGGGGATGTGGTGGATATTGATGCCAACGGCGGCGTTTCCGTAAATGGGACGCTGTTGGATGAGCCCTATGTTGAGAAGCTGGCTCGTGGGGAATGCGATGTCGAGTTTCCTTGCCGGGTTCCAGATAACAAATACTTCGTGCTGGGCGACCACCGGGAGACCTCTGTGGACTCTCGTAGCTCTTCCGTAGGATTTGTGAGCGCGGACGACATCGTCGGGCGTTGCGCTGCTAAAGTTTGGCCTCTGGATAACTTTGGGCTTATTCAGTAGATCATATTTATTCTGATTTTTGGGAGGGATGCCTCGCTCCCGGCAAGGGGAGCCCCGGCATAGTTGTGTACGACAATAGCCAAGCAATTTGAAAGGGGAAATATCATCATGAAACACGTAGGTATCAGAAAGGCGCTTTCCACAGCTTTTGCTATCGCCCTTGCGGCGAGCTCCATGGTTCCCGCTTATGCGGCTACCATCACCGTAACCAACCCGGCGCCGGATGCGTCCTACAGCGCCTACAAAATCTTCGATGCTGTGAAGGTGGGCGATGGTGAGGACATCTATCGCTATACCATCGACGAGGGCTCTGAGTGGTTCGGCATTCTCGGGATCAAGGCCGATGACGGCACTGTTGCTTCCACTATCGAGGGCATGACCATCCATAAGGCCGAGTCCGATGCGAGCACTACCCATGTCGTGACCTTCGACGGCGATTCCGAGAAGTATATCGCTGACCTGGTGGCGAAGATCCGGGATAACCTGGAGGGCAAGACCGCCAATGCGACTCTGACCAACAATGGCAATGTTGCTTCCGCTGAGGTGACTGACGCTGGCTATTACTTTGTCAACACCTCCACCGGCGCTCTCTGCAACCTGTTTACCGCCACCGAGGATGTCCAGATCATCGACAAGAACAAGCATGTGTTCGACAAGGCCCTGGATTACACCGAGGAAGAGATGCACCGTGATTTCGCCATTGGCGACAATGTAAAGTTCCGCATTGACAGCAATGTTCCTTCTACCCTGGGCTACACAAAGTACACCTATGTGATCGGCGATACTATGCCGGAGCAGTTGAAGCTCAAGACTGATTCTGTGAGGATTGCTGTGGGGGATGTCGAGCTTGCCACTGACAAGTACACCATCGATGCCAAGGAGACCGGTTTCGAGATCACCTTCGATATGCTCGCCCTTAACGGCGATAATGACGCTAACGCCATGAAGCCCATCGCCGTCACCTACACCGCTGTTGTCAAGGATAACGCCAAGTTCGGTGTCTACGAAAACAACGCCAAGCTGATCCATGGTCCTTACGAGAAGGGCGATCCCAAGCTAAAAGAGGAGCACGACAAAGAGAACATCTTCAACCACCAGATCATCATCAACAAGGTTGATGGCGGCGCTGCCGAGAAGGCCCCTCTGTCCGGTGCTGATTTCGTTCTCTGTAAGGAAGAGGGCGATAAGGTGTTCTTCTATAAGATGACCGCGCCCGCTGCTGAGGGGGAGGACCCCAAGATCGAGTGGGTTGAGGCTGTCGGCATTGCTGATGTCCGCGCCGCTGTTCAGAACAAGACCGTTGCCGACATGGCTGACGCCGGCACCATCACCAAGGCCACTACCAATGACGCTGGTGTTGCCGACTTCTCCGGTCTGCGCTGTGGGACTTACTTCTTGATTGAGACCAAGGCTCCTGCCAAGTACAACCCCCTGCTCGAGCCTGTGAAGGTTGCTCTTACCGCTACCGAGGAAGGGATTTCCGCTGGCACCAATGTGTACCAGGTTAAGTCCGAGGTCGAGAATATCAAGGGCTCTGTCCTGCCCGCCACCGGTGGTATGGGCACTACCCTGTTCTACCTGGGTGGCTGTGCTCTCGCCGTTGTGGCCTTCGGTGCCCTGGCTGCCAAGCGCCGCACCGAGGAGGACTAATCAACTATGTTCTATGCCCGGGCAGGGCTGCCGGAGGCATTTGTTTTCCGGCAGTCCTGCCTTTGGAATATGTATGGGGAGGAGTGATGGTCCCTTGGGCCGCGTTAAGAAGAAACTGGGAACGATTCTGATGTTCCTGGTCCTGCTGATTGGCATAGGGCTGATGGCGTACCCAACCGTCAGCAACTGGTGGAACTCCTTCCATCAGTCCAGGGCGATCAACAGCTATGCTGCTCGGGTGGAGGAGATGGACCCGGAGCTTATTGAGCAGATGCTCATAGAGGCCCATGCCTACAATGCCCGCCTTGCTGCCGGCGATGAGGCAAGGTACGATGAGGCGAGCCATACTCGGTATATGAGCCTTTTGGGCCCCGCCGGGGATGGCGTTATGGGTTATATCGAAATCGACAAGATCGGCGTAAAGCTGCCAGTCGCTCACACGGTGGAGGAAAGCGTCCTGCAAAGGTCCGTGGGACACTTGGAGGGTTCCTCCCTTCCCGTGGGAGGGGAGGGCACCCATGCCGTCCTGAGCGGGCACAGAGGGCTTCCCAGCGCACGGCTGTTTACCGATCTTGCGAACCTGACGGAAGGGGACACCTTCGTCCTGACGGTTCTGGAGCAGACCCTTACTTATGAGGTTGATCAGATCCGGGTTGTGCTTCCAGAGGAGGTCGATGATCTGGCTGTTGCTCCCGGGGAGGACTACTGCACCCTCGTTACCTGTACTCCTTACGGCATCAACACGCATCGTCTATTGGTCCGTGGAAGCCGTGTGGAGAACGCCAGGATTGCTCCGGGTGTTGTTGCCGACGCTGTGAAGATTGACCCTGTTGTTGTCGCTCCGTTCATTGGCATCCCGATCCTCCTGCTCTTTTTTGTGGTCCTGAGATGGGAACGAGGATAGTGGGGGAAAGCATTTTGTAGGAGGTGAAATCGTGAAAGCGAAAATAAAAAAACTTATCGCAGTCCTTCTGCTCGTGGCTCTGCTGATTCCGTCCGTTGCCTTTGCCACTGACTCGAAGGGGTCCCTGACTGCCGTCTTCGCTGACAAGGACTGCATCGGAGAGCCGGTTGAGTTTGCGATCTATCGCATTGCGGATGAGAATAATCAGCTCCTGGCACCCTTTAAGGACTATCCTGTGGAGATCGACATGACGAACAGCGGGAAGTGGCTGGATGTGGCTGAGACTTTGAAGGGGCTCGTCCGTAGGGACGCCCTGACCCCTTCTTTCAAGGCGACCATGGGCAGCAACGGGACTTTTATGGTCCCCGATATGCCCCATGGGACCTACCTCGTGGTTGGCAGTGACTTTACAAAGGAGAACACAAAGTATGAGGTTCAGCCCTTCTTGATTCCTGTGCCCTGTCTGGGATATCAGGATGCGGCCGCCGTGGTGAAGGTCAAAAAGACGGAGATTCCCGAGACCAAAACCGTTATCCGGAAGGTGCTCAAGGTCTGGAATGACAACGGATCCCGGAAGCGTCCCGACTCCATCGCCGTTGACCTGCTTCAGGACGGCTTTGTCTATGACACTGTGGAACTTTCCAAGGATAACAACTGGCGTTACACCTGGAGCGACCTCCCCGCAGGCCATGAGTGGCTGGTCGTTGAGGATGTACCCTCCGGGTACACTACTTCTACCAGGCTGGACGGGATTACCTTCGTCATCCGCAATAAGCTGAAGACCCCGACCTATCATCGGGATCCCCCGCCGGAGGATGACAGAGACCCTTGTCCTGTTCCGAAGCCTACGCCCACTCCGGGACGCTTCCCCCAGTCTGGCGTTCTGTGGTGGCCTGTGGCTCTGATTGCCGGTGCCGGGTGCCTGTGTTTTATAGGAAGCGAGATTGTCCCCAAAAACGCTGAGGGGGAGGAAGACAGTCATGTCGATTAAACTCTTTCTCCGGAGTGCAGGTGCGGCTCTCCTTTGTGCGGCGGCTATTTGGAGTGCCTACAACCTAACCCAGGTGTATGGGGCAGGGAAGGGGATGGACGAGACCAACGCCAAGCTCGCCGCCAGGATCAACGAGCATGACATTGTGCCGGAGGGATACTCCGAGTCGGTGATCCCGGATTATATCCTCAACCCGGCCATGGAAATGCCCACCGAAGAAATCGATGGGCTGGAGTATGTCGGGAAAATCTCAATGCCAGGGTATTCCAAAGATTTCCCAGTGATCAATGAGTGGAGCTACGATAACCTTAATATCGCCCCTTGTCGTTATGAGGGTTCTGCGTACCAAAACAATTTGGTGATTTTAGCTCACAATTACCCGGGACAATTTGATTTCATAAAAGACATGGCGGTTGGGGACCTTGTCTTGTTCACTGATGTGGATGGAAACGAGTTTGGCTATGAAACAACCAGTATCCGCACTTTGAAGCCAGAGGAGACCGACAAACTCTATGATGAGGACTGGGACCTGAGCCTTTTTACTTGCACCTCAACTGGGGTAGCGAGGCTCGTTGTGGGATGTCAGCTGGTGGACGCCCCCGGGAAATGAAACTGATGCTGGAAAACCTCTCCGTTTTGTGGGAGGTTTTTTTGTTTTACTATGAAAAAAGAATTAACACGATACCACGATATTCTAACCGTCATAATAACGACAAAATTGGATTATCTATCCATCGCAAAAACGCTGTTTTGCGTTAAAAACATATTTTGAATTATTGCGTTTTTTGCTTGACTGGCGCTTAACTTCAATTACAATTTAAGTTAAATGAAGTTCGCTTTTAATTGCCTATAGCAAATTAAAAAAGCGTTGTAAAGGAAAGGAGCGCGATTATTTTGAACAAAATGAAACGGACAATTTCCCTTCTTTTGGCGTTGTCCATGGTTTTCATCATGTCGGCTTGCTCGATGCCGACACTTTCTGTCGGAACTGGACTCTCTGGCGATGTGGCTTTTGCTACTGAGGATGACACCATGATTCAACGGGTTCTTCCAATCGCTGAAAATAATGACGAGGCGGAGCCTTTGGATGACTCGTCATCTGTAGAGCCGGATGGTGATGTTGATGGTTTGGGAGCATCTTTGGAGGATCCCAGTGGGGAGGAAGGCACTGAGGGGACAACTCCGGATGCTCCCGCTGATGACCAAGGCGAGCCAGCAGTTCCTGGTTTCGATGAGGGCAATGGCGCTGATAGTGAGCCAGAGGTCTCTGACGGCCCCGCCGATGACCAGGAAGGAGTTGCGGGGACCTCGTCCAGCGCCCCTGAGGCGCCCGCTGAGCCTGCGCTGGAAGATCCTGCAAGCCCTCTGGAACCAGAGATCCCGGAAGCCCCGGAGGATTTGGCAGTTCCAGGAGACCCCGAAACCGCCCTGCCGGCAGTTGAGGCTGATCCTGTGGCAATCGAATACTGGATAGAAATTCCCAAAACGGTCGTGGGGAACTATGACATCGCGGCTAACGATGGGCGTTTTTTGGTCAGGGGTGACGATGGCGAGTTGGCTGGGCATGAAAATAACCATCCCGACGGCCGTTGGTTTTCGACTGACCACGATAAAGGTATGGCTTTGCTCTATGTTTTTCCGGGGAAAACCTATGAAATTGAAATCGTAAATGACCCGAACAATGAGTACGAGGAGAAATTTGGCCTTATCTGTGATGAGCGTGTCATGAAAGTAGCCGTCAGCGTGGGTGAAGACGGGAGAGTGACCACCTCAAACCGCCGCTTTGAACTGCCCGACGGGTCCACCCCTGGCAACCAGGAGAGCTTTATTATTAAGGCTCCTGTCCAGGATTCTGTGTGGACCGAAGATGAGGTGATCAGAGCCAGAAACATTATGTTTGATATGACCCTGGAAGAGAAAGTGGGCCAGCTGTTCCTTGTTCATTATCCTGGTGATGGTTCGGGTTCTATTGCCCAGGCTAATGCCGTGATCGACAACTATCATCCAGGTGGATTCCTTGTGTTTGCGGCGATGTTCAACGGGTCCACCCCGGATATCGTAAAGAACAAGACCAACGCTGCCCAGGCCCATTCGAAAATCCCTATGCTGTTCTCGGTGGACGAGGAAGGCGGTAAAGTGACCAGGATCAGCCAGTATCCTGCCTTCCGCTCTTCGAAATTTCCATTTCCGCAGGATCTGGCAAATCAAGGGGTTGATGCCGTAGAGGCCGATGCTACCGAAAAAGCAAATCTCCTGCGTGGGCTTGGCCTCTGGGTGAACCATGCTCCTGTTGCTGATGTGTCCGGGCCGACGGGCTATATTTATGCCCGCACTTATGGACAGGACGGGCTTGGCAACTCTGAGTATGTTGCTGCCGCTGTGCGCGGCCACGAAGAAAATGGTGTGGGCTCTACCCTGAAGCATTTCCCAGGCTACGGTGGTACATCCTCTAACACCCATAATGGGTTTGCTGTAAATGACCTTGCAATAGAGGATTTTGAGTACAACGACCTCCTGCCCTTCTATGCGGGTATTGGTGCTGGCGGTAAGGCCGTCATGGTAACACACAACATTATCAACGCGATGGATCCCAATATGCCCGCGTCCTTGTCTGAACCTGTTATTTCTTATCTGAGAGACACAATGGGGTTCGACGGCGTGGTGATGACCGATGACTTGAACATGAAAGCTGTAACAGACACTGTAGGCGATGGGCAGGCGTCCCTTGCCTGCCTCCAGGCTGGAGCTGATATGGCTATGACTGCCCAGCCTGAAAAGGATTATCCTGTGGTTCTGGCTGCTGTTAAGTCTGGCGCACTGTCTATGGAGCGTGTCAATGAGTCCTGTGAGCGGGTACTCTGTTGGAAGATTCGTATGGGGCTTATCGATCTGGAAATAACAGAGCCCCCGGTGGAAGAAACCGAGGCGATGTGGACGAACGGTGCTGTTACCCGGTACGGGACCTTCGCCGAGATGTGGGCCTTGGCTGTGCAGAATGGCGGTGCAGTGCAGCTCCTTACTGACGCATCCTCCGGGGCATTGACTCCTTCTGGCAAGATGACCCTCAACCTGAACGGGCATAAGCTGACCCTTTCTGATGCTGCGGGCATCGCAGTCCCTTCCGGGGTAATCTTTGACATCGTTGATGTGGAGAATATGCAAGTGACTTCCACGGGAGCTGTTGTTGGCACTCATCGCTCCCCGGTTGTGACCAGCACTCCAAATGGCACAGAAACCCCTGACTACAATACAGTGCGGCGAACCTTGGTATGGAATGAAGTAGATCCTGATACAGGCGCAAAAACCCAGTACGAGGCTGATTTTGACGCTCTTGGCACCATCGTAGGGACGACTGGTACTGCTGGTATCCATGTCACCGGTGGAACAGTAAACTTTGAGTCTGGTGTTCTTTCTCACCCCCGACAGGGTGTCCTTATGGCTTCTGGAACGGTGAACATCTCCGGCGGCTCTATCCTTGGCTGTGGCGGCGGTGCAAAGCCTACTGATGGCGGTGCTGTTGAGGTGCAGGGTGGTACTCTAAGTATTACAGCCGGCTACCTGGGGGGCAACCAGGCCAGCACACGAGGAGGCGCTATCTGTGTTGGAAAGAACAGTGGCAAGGTAACTGTAAACGGCAAAGATGCTGTCATCGCCTGCAACTTGAGCGGTGTCCAGGCCGGTGCTATCTATGTTTATGCCGGCGGCACTCTCGATTTTACGAAGGGGCGGATCGCAAGTAACTCCGCTGGTAACGGCGGTGCTATCTACGCATATGGCGGATGCAAGGTTGTCATTGGTGACTCCGAAGCAGTTGACAGGTCGGTTGTAAGTGAGACCATCCTTACGGATAACACTGCCAGAGGGCAGGGCGGAGCGATCTTTATGTATCCAGCCACGCCTACTGTACAGGTTTATGGTGCGGCTATTGTCGGAAACGAATCCATAGAGGGCGGCGGCGTCCGCGTTGGCGACAACAATGCGAACGGTGGCTTGTTTACGATCAGTCATTCGGTCGTGAGCTATAACTCTGCAACTAACGGAGGCGGTATCCGTTTTGATAAGGCCAAAGCGACTACTCTTGATGATGTTTCGATCCACCATAATACGGCCAGCGGGATGGGCGGCGGCATTTGGCTCAATTCCACTGCCCTGACAATGGACGACGCCGAAATTTTCCAGAATAGCGCCAGGAATGATGGCGGCGGCGTTTGGTGGGCTGACAATACCTCGACGATCTCGCTAAATGGTACAGTAATTATTGCTGACAATCAGTTGACCGATGGAACCTCTGATAATGTGATGCTTCCTGTGGATTGCCAGTTCCAGCTCTACAAAGATGTCCTTGTTCCCGGTTCCAGGATTCGGTTTGAGGCATCTGTCTACCCGGAGGAGGGACAGACTGTCCCCGTGGTGATCGGAAGCAAAAGCATTATCCAGAACTCCCAGCACGCCTTTGAGTTGGAGGATGGACTAGAGCATTATGCCATTGTCCTTCATAAGACAGAGGGTGAATTGGATATTACAACCAAAGTGGATGGAGACCAGTCTGTAGAAGTGTCTGGTGTCCTGTTCCAGTGGTACGCTCCTGTTCGGCGGTTGGCTGTTTCTGGTGACAGTACAAGGGCGCTTAAAGTTATTGACACCAGCGCAGGAGAACCCGGAAACCGGCTGCCGAAGAATGGCAGCGCCTTGCCAGAAAATGCTCCTACTCTCCGTTATCTATTCCTTGAGCCAGACGGCACGGTTCTGTACACAGAGAAACTAACGCCCCTGTATGAAGCTAAGGATGTGACACTCTCCAGCGTTGGCAGTATCGAAAGCCAGTGGCGATTTGGCGCCAGTGACCATGGATACTCCAGGCACCAGGTCTGGGTAGCCACTGATGGGAGCAAGGGGTTGAGCACAAACCCTGCTGATTGGACGGTCTATAATTGGCATGATGGCATGAGCTTCACGACCGAGGCATCCCAGGGCGATGCTGATACCATCTATGTGGGGCCAGGCTATGTCGTCCGATTCGTTGGTGGGGCAAAAGAGGATCCTGAAGATATTGATGCAGTCTTCTATGACTATGACATCACGAATGGACAGGTGTATGCCACCTATGATGATGCGGTGAACCATGTGAATCCCTTGACAGCTGATGAAATTGCCGGCCGGCGGGCCGCTAGCCAGGAAATGTTTGTGGATACAAACGGCGGCGGTGCGGGCCAGGGCATCAATAGCCTTTCCAATTACCCGGTAGGGACGAATACAGCAAATGCGTTCGGCTTTGGAAACGGCAACACAAATATGCCGTGGCAAAATGCTGTCTTTGGAGGAAATGTCATTGTGAACGGGGTGGATCAGCCGTCAAAATTAAATGCCTTTAACCGGACGAACTTTGAGGGTTGCACCTTTGGGCTGACAAATGGACTAAGCGAAGATGGTGTGCCGCTTCCTTCAGAGGGAATTAAGATTCCTTCCGTTTTCGGTGATGGAAGCGCGATCGGCAAGACCACTTACAATGATCTTAGTCTGCGCCTCCGCCGGCATGGAAATACTCTAACGCTATCAGAAGTAACCGGCGCAGATGTAACTGGACTGGAATCCTTTGGGCATCCCGGTATTTATGACGGTGTTCAAAACAAAACTGTAATTTGGTCCAATGACTTCTGGCCTATGGACGGCAAGGTTCAAGATGGCGACGGTCACGATCCTGTCTTTGGCGGAAGTAAGGATGATGTTCGGTTCGGTCAAACATCTAAGCTCCCCGCATCTGACGATGGCCTTTCTCATAACTCATACTTTGGTATGCAATTCGAAATTGAGTTTGAGTTGGGAGAGGACTTCATTGGACCCATGGCCTACACGTTTTTCGGTGATGACGACATGTGGATTTTCTTGGATGGAGAGCCTATCGTCGACATTGGTGGCGTTCATCGCAGCGTAGGCATGTATGTTGATCTTTGGGATTATCTGTCTCGTGAGGATGCCGGCACTCATAAGCTGAGTTTCTTTTTCACCGAGAGAGGGGCATCTGGGTCCACCTGCTGGATGAATTTCTGCTTGCCTAATATTAAGTCAGTTGCTTCCGAGCCGGAAATTCCTGAGTTTGGAAGTCTCCGCATCGAAAAACAGATGCCTAACGAGGTCGAAATTGACCAGGAATTTGACTTCGAACTGGTTGTGGACGCTGCGGCTGGTGTTTATGTTGGGGCCTCCTGCACCTCCTATACTTCTAATGGTGAGGTCAAGACCAGTATTCCTGTGAACTGGGATGGGACCACCTCCTTCAGCTTGAAAGCAGGAGAGTATGCCGTTATCGACCAAATCCCGGTTGGAACTGCCTGCACAGTCAGGGAAACCGAAACATCTGCACTTGGCTATATTACCACCTGTAATGGCAGCGAAGGGCGTGATGCCATGGTCACAGTCGGAGCTGATCCCACAAATGTGGTGTTCGTGAACACGCCCTCCCTTATGCTCCCTGAGACAGGGGGCATGGGTGTGACCTGGTTCTATGTCACAGGACTTAGTGCAATTTTGGGTGTTAGCTTTGGCCTTCGAAGAAAGAAAGAGGAAGGGTAAGTTTTTGTCCCGGCAAGGGGGCTGATGAACGGCTGGTGCGGCTTGCCACGCACCGCCATTTGGGGGAGGTGATGAGGTGGAATTGGTGGACTTGTTAAGGATCCTGGGGCTTTGCGTTCTTGGGTTGGCCCTGGCGGGTGTTCTTTGGTGGTGGAGATCTCTAAGAAGACGGGTGTTGGCGACCAGTGTTGGTTATCAAAAACTTTTGGAGATCAATTCGAGGCATTCTTTTGATGACTCGATTAAGCAGGAGACCCAATTTACAAAGATATTCCCGTCAAAAAGAGCTTTTGACCGAGCGGATGTTCGCCGTGTGGCAAAGGAGAGGATTAACCAGGAACGCCAAGTGTTCGATACCATGCTGGAGTCTGCGGCATACAACCAGAAGCTTCTGCGGGCTTACAAAATAGAGTGCAAGCGCAAGGGTGTGGCTCAGCTGACCAGCAAGGAACAGGCCAAGGCGAATGGTGTTCCGTTCTTTGCATACAGACGGTACGAGAAGGATGCTATTAAAAGGGCGATCCTTCACCCGGTTACGGATCCAGATTTCGTTTTTGTTTTGTACTACTCCAGCCCGAAGGGGCACAACCATTACCGCCACTGTGAGAGGTTCTCGGTGGGTCAAATAATTTTACTTATGGAGGACATCAGCGAAGAGGTAAGGGCGAAGGAGTTCAAGGCGTATCAACGAAAACTTATGACCAACTCCTTGAGGTACGACATTCTGAAACGGGACGGCTTCCGGTGTGCAATCTGCGGCAGAACCGCTGCCGATGGCGTAAAGCTCCATGTTGACCATATTATTCCGGTGGCAAAAGGAGGAAAAACTGAGCCTGGCAATTTGCGGACTCTGTGTTCGGAGTGCAACGAGGGCAAAAAGGACAAGTATGACCCCGATGGATTAAATTGAGAAGGAGGTGATAATTATGCTTCCAAAGAAGGTTAAAAATCCCTGGAATCGCTACTGTGAACTGATGAGGCGACACCCCAAGGCGTTTGTGCAAAGCGACGGACTGCCAATCATCACGGATCCCTTTGCAGTGTCCGAGTTTGCAAACCAGACCGGAGTTGAAATCGGCGTGATCTATGAAAGTCCTGTCTGGTTTTGGGTGGTGGACCTGGTTCAAGGCCCGGAAGGTCTCGTCGCATCCGAACGGCTGCTCCCGGTCCGGAAGGAGGCTGAGGTTGTGGCGATTCCCGTCTACAACGACCGGTACTTCGTGCTGGTGGAGGAGGGCCGCCAGGTGCTGAAAAACGCCCGGCTGGCATTCCCGAGAGGGGAAGGGATACCGGGTATGTCCCCAGCGCAGAACGCCGCAGAGAGGCTGGCAGAGGCCCTACAGGCCGAGGTGCTGTCCTACGGGATGCTGGGAAGCCTGTCGCTGGATGAGGCTTCTGGGGGCGGGTCTGCCTACGTTATCTTGTGCCGTATTACTCAGCCGGATGTGGGAGTGGGGGACAGCGGCCTTCCCAGGCTGGTCCTTTGTTCTATGGATGACCTGAAGTGGAAGATTGCAGCCGGGGAGATTGGCGATCTTATTACACTGGGAGCATATGGGATGTTGGCTGCGAGGATCTGAGACGAAATGAGAGGAGAATACATCATGGAAAACAATCTTGTCATACAAGAAGATGGCTGGAAGGCCAACTTTCCTAAGCTGTATGTGAATGCCCCGATTACTGTGGTGTATCGGGGAAAAAACGCACTTTGCAAAGCCCGAGTTGCAAGGTTCACCCCTTGGAAGCTGTGCCTTTGCCGCCGTCCAGGAGAGTTGGAGCTCCCTGTGCTCCCTGACAACGCTGAGGTTCGGCTTCATGGGATCAGCGAAGGTGGCATACCTTTTGTGATGGCGGGTATGGTTAGTGAGTCGTCCCGGACGCAACTTGTCCTGTCAACACTAATCCCAATGAATGATCTTGGGCGGCGTGCATGCCCCCGCCAATTCCTCTGTCGGCCGGCGGAACTACTGCCCGTGGGGGTGGAGAACGATGATGAGGTTGGATTCCCCTGTCAGATCATGGACATCAGCGCCAATGGGGCCTGTATCCACACCCCAAAGGTACTTAAAGAGGGTGTCCCGTATCGGCTGAGGACTGAGCTATACGACGGTGCTGGCTCCATCTCCTTCCGCTGTCAGGTTGTGAGAGGGGGCTACCGTGCCGCAGCAGGGGCCTCTGTCCTTAACCAGCAGGAATATGGCTTGCTGTTTGCGGAACTGTCTGAACGCAAGCGGAGGCGGCTGGAGGCCGACCTGATAGATGCGCTGGAACTGGAAAAGAAGATCGCAGCACAATAGAAAGGAGTTTACCATGCGGAATCTATTTCGTGGAATACTTAGGTTCGAATCCCCTCTCTCCGGGGACTGTTCCGGCTGCCTATATGCGGGGCAGGGGAGCCATCTGCGCCCATGCAATACCTGTCTGAGGAACGAAACCTTCGGAGACGAGTTTTCTCCAGGAGCGTTGTTTGTGAGTAAGCAGGATGTAGATGAGGCGGCATCGGTTTAATTAGATGCAATAATATCGGCGGTGTTGGATTCTGTATGCCTCCAGCACCGCCTTTGTCATTCCTCTTTTATGTTGTTTTCTAACCGTAATTGTGATACAATATGACTAAATTGTCACATAAATTGTTGAATGAAGGGGTAAGTTATGAAGGATAGAGAGACACCATTGCGACTGGTGCGCCTGTGGGCTAAGTTGGCCCCAGATGCTTTTGCCACATTGGATATGCTCGCATCGACAAAGGATCAGATAGGGTGGCCGGATTATTGCCCGCTCCCTATTGGAGCAGCGTTTACTTATCTTGTTGAACGCCAGGGGACTACACTTGAAGAAGCGGCCGTAGGAGCTGCTGAGCTGACTGCTTGCTGGACTTGGCGTAAGAACAAAGTCATTTATCGCTTCGATAACGACTTAGCTAATGTCCTAAATGAACAAGCGAAGGATATGGGGGAGTTAGACATTCTTCCCACGGAACTCCTAACTCACCTTCCTTATCCCTGCATCTATGTGCAGACACACATATTTGATGGTCTGGATGGATTTTGGGCCTGGATCGAGTATGATGTGAATGAACAGCATCTGGAATTTCGCATTCAGTGGGTCAACATGGAAAAGACCCATTCTTTGCCATATTCTCTCCATTTATTGCCAGGGAAAACACTGCAAGAGTGCATTCTGGATACATTCACTTTTGCGGCTAAACATTCAGGGGCCGAAATTATCCCTCAAGCAGCCCAAAAGGATGATGCAGCTCCAATCTTGCCAGCCTTGCAGCTTGTCTTATATCTCTTATCCCAAAATGCTGAGGTTGACGAAGTGGTTCCTATGACCATAAAAAAGGAAAAGGATCGCTATCAGATTATTCATGATAAAGCAGGTGAAGTCAGGGAATTATCTGTTGGTGTCAGAATCGGCGCGGCAATCAGAAAGTATAACCGTGCAGTAGAAACGACAGGGCGAAAAGTTCAAAAGCCAGGAACCACTAAGCGCCCTCATAGCCGGCGGGGGCATTGGCACCATTATTGGACTGGAACGCAGGGCAACCGTAAACTGATTTTGAAGTGGACTGCTCCAACCTTTATCCATATGGATGCAAAAAGTGAAGATGATGTTGTCATTTTCCCTGTAGACTAATTGCCTAAAATAACATAACAACAGCTCCTTCAGCCATCTGGTTGGAGGAGCTGTTTGTCTGCAACGCAATATCTGTTCTTAGTTAGTCCCATCTGTGGTCGGCCACAAATTGAGCCATACGTGTATCGTGTTCGGCCTTGACGGATTCGGGGTCTTTGCCATCGCATAGAGCGTTATAGGTTGCGGTCCATATGGCCGCAAGCTGATAATTTTCGGTGTAGTGAGCGCGATGCTCCGCCTCCAGCACAAAGACTGCCATAGGGTTTTGCTCCTCCATTGCAGCTATCTCGCTGGCAGTCGGTGCTTCTACACAAGGCATTATTGATGACCCAGTCTCCATCATTTTGTCAAACTCGTATTTCCATTTGGCCCATTGGATGCGGGCCTTACGGAGCTTTGCTACACCGGGAATCATTTCAAGGGTCGCTTTTCGTTTTTCAGCCGCCTTTCTTTCCTTTTCCTTTTCGGCTTCGAAATAGGCTATGATCTCGGCTTTGTGGGGCGCAACCTCGCTAATGAGAATGGCCCTGTCGACACCTTTCTTATATGTTCCGATTTTGTCGCCACGCTGTACCAAATTGTACTTTTCGATTAAGGCTTTAATTTCGCTATCAGTCATATTTGTTTTTTCCTCCGCTAACATATTTCATCTCTGTATTTTTAGGTTTTAAGCCTTCATTTGCCAGCGTTGATCTAATGTGTATTTATATTATACCTTGAATAATTTAGATAATCAAGCGGTGGCTTTGAATAATAAATGAATATTTTGTTGACAGCAATCATATTTGCTGGCAAAACAAAAGGATTAAAAGATTGTAAAATAGTGTCCTTGTCCATTAGGCGCCGAGGTGTTATTTTATAGTTGACAGTCTCTTAACTTCTATTACAATTATAACCGTAGGGATTTATCGTTATTGAAAAATGCGATAGATGTTTAGTCAGCCGCTACGGGGGCAGTGCGTCCAAACGCAGTTTTTGCGATTGGTTGCGCTGCCCTTTTTGTTTGGGCGGTTTTAGAAAAGGAGGATTGAGGATTCATGAAACTTCTCAGAGAGATCATTGGAAGGCACTTAATCAATGGTAAGGTCTTCGAGGTCATCTCCAGATCTCCGAAGACAATCGTGGTAGACGCAGACTCCGAGCAAGTGTTTGTCTACCAAACCGGAGAAAACGGTGCTGTTGGTATCAGTGCCGTTTGGAGTATTCGGAAGGGTAAAGACTTCCGCCCATTTATTGATGACAGCAGAGATGCTGCCGTCATCAAAATCCTAAGAAACGGGAAAGTTGAGAGCCGGCTCTCGATGATCCCGGAGGTGAAGATTAAGCGGCGAGTTGCGTGATGTAGCTGGTCGCGGTTTCAAGGAAGGAGAAGGGAAAAATGAAAACCACAATCGAACTTCTTGGTGTGGAGCTGGAACTGTTGCAGCCCGTTCATGGGTTCCTACGCTACAGTTCCCGCATAAATCCTGATCAAAAGCAAGATGACTGCCTTCGCACGGTGGAAAGAATCCTTTGCGAGGAAACAACGGCAGAGATCCTTCTGGATCTCCACGCTGGGGACACCGCAAGCATTTGGAATGTTGCGGAAACAACTTTCATCAGCGTGAAGATGCAGCAGTCGGGAATTGTCCTGCTGACAGTTCTCGATGTGGTTGGTCGGGATGCCATTTATGTGGATCCGACCGATGTCTGCATCTTCAAGGGTGTTTCAGCCCCTGCGTTTGTTGAGCCGGTCTATCCGGCCCCCAAAAAAGAGGAGGGAAAGCCCAAGAAAAAGCCCAAGGGCCACTTCCTTGAGAAGGGGGAGAAAAAATAGAAAAGAGAGCCACTTCCTTGTTCGGGAGTGGCTCTTTTTTTTAATAGGCGTAAGCGTAATCGTGGAACATCTTAAGGGTTTCTTCGTTGAACGGAGCGGCTCCGCCTAAGTCATCTTCGCACAGGAGCGCATCGTGTCCGCAATACTCGCAGACTGAATATTGTTGCCCGCTGGAGGCACGGTAGATATTGTCTTCATCGAGATCGGTGGTAGAAAATATTCTCAGACAATGGAAGCAGCCGCATTTTTGAGGGCGGCGGCGAAGGCTCTCGGCGTTCTCTGCGGTGGCAGTAATGATTTCTTTGATTTTTTCGTTGGTTAGCATGGTTTATCGCGCTCACTTTCTTTTTGTTTGTTTTGCTTTGCCTTGATAGCAAAAACAGGCATACCGCACCCCTTGGATGGAGTCGTAAGCCTGTTATTGCTGTAAGAAATTCATGAAAGGAGGAAGTAATCTCTTTTTATGCTTTTATTATATCTCAAAGAGATAGTAAAATCAAGAAATAGTTAATGGATAAAAAGTGAATTATTTGTGACGTAACTCCCGGTTAGAAGATTTTTTACCATCTACGGCGAACGCCAGCAAGACCGTAGGGACATCATGCTCGTTGGAAAAGGAACGGAAGAAAAATCTACAAAAACGGGCATTTAATCCCACAACTGAAGCTGTGGGCTCTCCCAGCCCAACTATTGACAAAATCTTAATTTCAATTAAGATGGTTATTGTAGGAATCTACTCTCAAAGAGCGAGAATAGATGTTGTGACAGCCACCGAAATGGGGGCAGTGCGTCTAAACGCAGTAATGCGGTAGGATGCGCTGCCTCTTTTTGTGTGGAAATAGATTATCCTCCCTAAGTAGCAGGCCCAGCCTGATCAAATATAGAACAACGCCCTTGCAATCGTGAGGGATAGGTGAGCAGGGATGAATCGGCGGCGAACCTGCTGGTTTTAATTGGACCGGTTAGGTTCAATGGCGATTACAATGCCTACAAAGAGCCGGAAGACCAACTTAATCAAGGCAGTGATGGAAAGGAGTAGTTTATGAGGTATTACAGCACCCAACGCCCAGTCACACCAGGGAGTTTCCCAAATCCCCCCGGAAACAAGGTCTTGGAGATCCACAACTTTGACAGCAAAACCTACTGCGAGGAGCTGGGCCGGGATGCCTGGGGTTACATCGACTACGAGAGACCTCTCACGCGGTACGACTGCAACGCTTATGAGCTTTCAGCAGTCCAGACAAAGACCCTGCACCTGCGATACATCGGCACAGACAGCTGGAGCCGCTACGTCTACGAGGATGAGAACGGAAATCTCTGGAAACTGCTGGACTGCTGCTCTCCGAGGGAGGTCTGCGAGGAGAGGGGCGACACCCCGCACTCCTCTTGCAACAACGCCCTCGACGGGGAGCCGGACTTTCCCATGCAGGCGGACACCAAATGGGAATTTATCTGAAAGGAGTTTAATTGTTATGGCTGAAAATAAAAACTGTGTAGTGAGTGGGATCCCGTATGTTTCCGTCTGGGACGGTGGTGTGGAGGTGGAAACTACCTGCACCATCGACCTCAAGACAGGCAATATTCTGGATGTCAACCAGGTTTTTGTTGCCGGCCTGGAGATTTGTGAGCGGGAGTATGTCCGGCTCAATGATGAACAGGTTGATGTCCTGGAGGATGACGAGGGAGTTTGTTGGGTATGCCTTGAGGGTGCCCAGCGAGCCGATCTTGCCCCCAAGGAGCCAGCAGAGTTCGACCGGACCTATGTGGTTACGGAATGGTGCTCCAACTGCGAATATGAATCGGAAATTCACGGGTGGGATACTGCTCGCGATGGTTTCCAGGCTTTCTGCCCGCACTGTGGCAAGCAGCTGATGCTCTGTGACCAGTGTAAGCACTCTCCTGATTATCAGGGTTGCGACTGGACGGAACGTCATGGTTGCTTCCGCAGTCGTGGCGATAAGGCAGAGATTCCTTCTCCTCAGGCCCTTGGGCTGCGGATGGGAGCTCCCGTGGATGCGTTGAACGAAGAAGTGCTGAAGGAGGATGATGATGGGCAGAAAGACCGTACACTTCCGTAGGAGTAGTCAGGCTGAGTTTGCTCGGCAGTTTACGCACCTGTGCAACACAAAGCGCTCATGGGAGGTTTGGGCTGATTTCGTTACAATGTCAGCCATTTCCATCGCCAACGCATTTGACCAGCAGGGTAAGACCCATGATGAGCGCGAGAAGGAATATCTTAACCTCATCAGCCACTATACGAAAGCAGAGCAGCGGATTTTCCCTGAGTTGTTTGCCAAACTGGTAGAAGGACTGGAGGAAGATCCTGCCCAGGATTTTCTCGGAGAAATATTCATGGTATTGGATCTGGCTAATCATTGGAAAGGCCAAGTCTTTACTTCATATCCAGTCTGCAAGCTGATGGCGGCAATAACCATCGAGGACAGGGTACTGCGGATTCAGAATCGTGGTTGGGACAGTATTTGCGACCCCTGTTGTGGCGCCGGGGTACTCCTGATAGCTGCACGAAATGAGATGATAAAGCGTGGACTCGGCCCTAGACAGATGCTGTATGTGGCACAGGATATCGACCGCACAGCGGCGTTGATGTGCTACCTACAGCTCTCTTTGCTTGGCTGTGCAGGGTATGTAATAGTGGGAGATTCACTTTCGCAACCCTTAGCTGGCCCTACGGAATCCCCCTTGTTGTTTGTTCCGACAAGAGAGCACTGGCTAATGCCCGCACTTTATGACGAGGTATGGGTGTGCCGAATCCAATGCGAAAGAGCAAGACAGTATGCCAAGAAATGAAAGGGAGAATACAATGAATGGTTCCATATCATCTGATTATTCTGCGAATACTAAGAGGTCAGACGTATGGTCGAACATTTCCTCGCAAAGGTATCCGGCTCCCAAAGCCGCTCCATTAAAGTCATATCGTATTCTCCCTTCTGCCGTTTGTTTGGCGCATAAATAAGCCTCTTTCTTCTTTTTAATCACTTGACGGAGCATTAAATTCAATTACAATATAACTCGTAAGAATCTATTTCCATTTGGAGTAGATGTTGAGACAGCCATCGAACGGAAGCAGTGCGCTTAAATGCGGTAACGCAAAGGTTGTGCGGCTTTCTGAACGATGGCTATTTTATTTGAAGGGAGTCATTTTTATGAAATTTGAACTCAGAAGAGAAGATGTTACCTTGATCCTGGATGCTCTGAGCGCATTGACTTATGATGATATCCTGAAGTTGGATGATGCCGATCTCCGGGCGCTGCATGGTAAACTTTCAGCACAGATGACGGTGCAAGACGCTTCAGTGCAGACGAAGGTGCAAGAGGCGATCGCCTGTAGAGCCTGCATTGAAAAAGCAATCGAAGAACATTTTCAGGACAATCGCTTTGATGCAGGCGCAGCTGTAAGCGATGTTTTGAATGAGTTTGGCAAAGAGCCAGTAGAAACCATCCTTGCCAGCACCATCATCACCGCAACTCCCTGGGATATGAGTTATTCCAGGGAAAACAAGATGTGGGCCAGACGTGTTCCTCATGGAGAATTTTCTGGTGAACGCCTTGACAGCGATCCCGGCCTGGTGAACCTCTTCGTGTCCACTTACCGGGATAACCTTCAGGAACTGCTGAGTAAAACTGGCTTCATCCCCTGTTCTGGCTTCATTCCCTATTTGTTGTGAAGCGCAAGCATAAGCCACAATTCTCTTGCAGAGTAATCTGCTGGAGATGCGTGGCTTTGCTTTGAACGCATTTTGTCGTAATAAGGAGGATTTGAGGTTGAATAATTTTATTCAAGTAACACATTGCGACACCTTCCCGGATGAAATCCTTTTTGAGGTTTTCATTTCTGAGACGATGATCCCTCTGAGAGTCAAAAAAGCTGCCAGCCAAATCGATGGCCCTGAATATGACCCTCATGGATTTTGTTTGCTCGTTTCCTACGATAAGCAGACGCGGGAATTTGCTCTGGTGATTCAAAAAGAAAGCGGAAATGTCTGCTATGTAGACCGCAACGGGGAAAAACACTGGGTTTTGGCCCCGTTTGATAGTATTTTCCTTGAGCAGTTGTTTAAGGAATGCTGGTCCTGCAAGAAGGATGTAGAGAAGTCTAAATAAGTTGTCCACGCAGTTGATCCGAGACTACGACTTCATCGCCATTGAAATACTTAGAAGGAGGAAATTTGTCGTGACCAAGAATGATCTTTGTGAGGGCTTTGGTAGAGGGAAAACCCTCAGTGAGATGCTGGAGTTTATCCCCGAAAAGTTCGAAATCTTCAAAGCCAAGGAGTTTATCCCTGGTAACGATATCATCTATATTCCCGACCTGTGGATGCTCAAAATCTCTGTGACAGAGAAAGTCCTTGACCCTATTGTCCGACAGGAAGTCCTCAGTAACTGCTACACTGGCGATGATTTTATCGCTGTGTGTGAAGGAGACGAGGAAGAGGCCCGCCGCATATTCGCTTTCTGCGATTGGCGCGACCCTGAAGCCGAGGAGAAGTTCGGGCCAAGGTGGGTGACGGTTAAGAGTTTCCTCAAGGAAATAAGTATACCTGTCGTTCAGGCAGCCATTGCCCATACCGAGTGGGAGGAGGAAATTTCCGTCGAGAGGGCGGCTGAATTGATTGCGCTCTATAAAGCGTATGACAATCCGGGCTGTTACGCAAACATTGACCCTTACAGAGACCGGGAGTTTGAACTCTTCCACCTTTTTCTCATGTATTATGATGCGGAAAAAGCGTCACTGGAATGGTGACAGACCTTGGGCAAGAGGTTGTCCTCGTCTCCGAGGAGCCGATTTTGCTCCAACCCCCGCCGGGGATTCCTCGGCAGGAGGTCCCCAAAAAATGTGGAAGAAGTTGGCGGTTGGGGCAGACTTGACAGCGCTTTAACTTCAACTACAATAAGGAGCGTAAGGATCTACTCTCTCTTTTGAGAGCGGATGTTGAGCCAGCCCCCATTAGGAGGCAGTGCGTCTAAACGCAGTAATGCGATTGGATGTGCTGCCTCTTTTTTGTGGGCTGCTTTTATTTGAAAGGAGAAGCAAGGAAATGAGGAGCAAGTTCATTGTTTTGTCTCATTACTCCAACGAGGCCATTGGAGAGTTCGACACCGTGGGCGTTCTCCCTGGGGTTTACGAGTCCCTGGAGGATGCAAAGGCGGCGGCTGATGCGGCCCTTGCAGAAGATCTGTCCAATGGTATCGATCACGGTGAGGTTGTCCGTGTAAACGAGTCCACCTGTGTCTTGCCCTTTGATCTGGCCCCTGCGTATGTGGTTGGTGAAGCCGTTGATGGCTACTTCGCTGGATACCACAACATTTACGCCGTGTTCGCAGTGTAGGAAGACCACCAGCAAACTGGTGGTCCCAGCCCTAAGCAATTTGCAAAAAGGAGAAAGATCATGGTTAAAAAGTTGAAAGAGATCCTGGGTGCTTACGAGAACGCCCGCGCCCGCTTGTGTGAGGAGCGATATGAAGGAGCACAGCGGCTGGCACAGATCGATGCTAAGGTCGTTGAGCTCAAGCGACAGATTGATGTGCTTATTGCTGAGCGCGAGGCTGTCGAAGAATGGAACGGCAGCCGCCCAGTCCCCAACTGGCTGGACGATGCTGTCCGCCCCCTCGCAAAGGAGCTGGCTGCTAAGGCTGGATTCCCTCATGCTAAGGTGGTTGGGCCCTGCGGGTTTGCGTTCCGGGTGTTTATCACCTTGTGGACATCCGAGCCGGAGTTCGCAGCGAAGACACTGGTGGTTCGGCCGTTGTTCTTTGAAGAAAATGGTCTTTCCTTCGTCTACGAAACCGGGGAGACGACCAGTGAGTGCCCTCCTGGTTCCTTGGGCGAAGCCCATGGAATGAACCTGGTAACGGCGCCGCTACCAGACAGCCTGGAAGAGATTCTGGCTGTCATGAAGACGCCTCGGAGGCCACGCTTCAGCGGTATAGCCGGCGGTGAGACGAAGAAAAGGTAATCAAAAGAATTAAGGAGGACTTTTACTTATGCGCGTGTACATGAGCAAAGAGAATCTTGAACAGTTCCTGGCCTGGCTGTCCAGCGACAGCATGGTCACGACCCTTCCCGGTGACGGAGGCAGGACGCAGGATGTCTTCGCCTTTTTGCGGACCCCGCTGTCCGCATCTGTGGAGGCGGTCTTTGGAGGGCGCTTCTCCGGGGAAAGTAAGTGGCAGTTTCCGTTGGTTGAGAAGCTGGACTTGGTCGGGTATTACCAAAAGGAGAAGGACATTTTTTACAACGCCGACACCTGCATGGGAAGCCTGGCGGAGGAGATCAAGGCGGAAACCCAGGCCCGTATTCTCGCCTGCCTGGACGAGAACTCTGATGCAATCAAAGCTGGAACCTCGGAGAAAGCCCGGTTTTGGGTCGACGGGGTGGACGATTATGCCCGAGACAGAGAAGTCCTCAAGATGTTTTTTGAGGGCGAGGAGTTCCCCGTGCCTTGCTTCGTTGCCCCTGAGAAGGGGGACCTGATTGACTCCCTGGAGGATCGAGAGGCAGTTGTTCAGAAACTGACCGCCAAAACCCTTGAGGAGAAGATGGACGAATATGCTTGCTACCTTCTCTGCAAGGAGCGTCGGGACAAGGCGTATGCCAAGTTCATCAAGAATACTCCGAAAAAGGCTCTCATCACCCGGAAGATCATGGCTGCGGCCAAGGCTGAGGAGGAGAAAGGGGCTATGAATCTCTGCGTGGAAATTCAGAATAAGGAGGGGAAGACGATGTCTTTCTCCTTTCCTGCGGACCATCTTTCCAGGGCTCCAGGCAGTGCCCTGGGCAGCTTCTTCTACTCGGCCTATGCTGTTCCCAAGAAAGTGAGGGATAGCATCAAGAAATTCTTCCAGGGGGAAGAGGATAGACCCTGGTTGGCGAAAGACGGTTTCTACCCGGAGGAGATCCTTCGGATCACTTACAAAAAGAAGGAGGTGTATGTTAAGAGATAAGCCCGACTTGTTCGAGCGGAAAGCCCCGGGTCCTTTGTGGCCTGGGGTTTTTTTGTTGACAACCGGTTAAATCCAATTACAATTAGGGCGTAAGGATCTATTCTCTCGACCTGAGAGAAAAGATGTTTTGACAGCCACCAACTGGAGGCAGTGCGTCCAAACGCAATAATGCGAAGGATGCACTGCTCTTTTTTGGCGGCTATTTTATTCGAGAAGGAGGACAAGGTCAGCTATGTTGAAGCCAATCAGTTATCTGCCCGTGAACCTCGCCCTGGGATGCTACAAGGTGCCCTCGGGTGCAAAAATCGTAGGCAGCCATGCGGTCTGCGACACAAAGAACGGAAATTCCGGTGTCCTGATCCAGTTCGCGGCAACCGGGATGTACCAGTTATTTTCGGCTGGTGTGGTCAAGAGTGTGGACCCCCAAGATGTTCGGGTAATGCTGTTGACGTAAGGGGGGGAATGGCTTGTGAAGAGTATTGTTAGTTATCCTGAGAGGGGAAAGGATGGGAAAAACAACTACCGGGGAAACTGCTCCGGGCTTCTGATTGAGGATCTGATTAAGCAGTTTCAGGTGCAGGAAATTACCGACTTTATGGTCGGCTCCGGCACCACGGAGGATGTCGCCAATCGAATGGGGATCGAGAGCCATTGCTACGATCTCAATCGGGGATTCGACTTGATGAACGATGATATTCCCGTTCGCTCGTCTTTCATCTTCTGGCACCCCCCATATTGGGACATCATCAAGTACGCAGGGAGCCAATACTCTGCGGACTCGGTGATGAAAAAGTTCGGGTTTGACCCCCGGGAGCGGGATCTGTCCCGCGCTCAGACCTGGGAGGATTTCGTTAAAGAAATGAACTACGCTATGGTTAAACAGTTCGCCACCCTCGAAAAGGGCGGGCGGATGTCCGTGTTGGTGGGAGACATCAAAAAGAAAGGCCGGCTGCACTCCATGATCCTGGAATTGGCTAAGCCCGGGACGGTGGAGAATATCGTCATTAAGGCCCAGCACAACTGCTGGTCCGACCGGCAGTCTTATTCCGGGAAATTTATCCCGATAGAGCATGAGTATTTGCTCATTGTTCGCAAGGACAACCTCCTTGTGTTCAATGTCCAGATGGCTCGTGATGTCGAGGTGGACATGAGGGACATTAAGGTTTCCACCTGGAGGGACATCATCTACGGCATCCTCGACAGCAAGGGCGGCAAGGCCACTTTGGCTGAGTTGTACCAGGCTGTGGAGGGGCACAAGCGGACCCGCTCGGGGGTTAACAAGCACTGGAAAGACAAAGTGAGGCAGACGCTCCATGAGGGTAAATGCTTTGCTCAAAACCAGCAGGGAGAATGGGTACTGGCGGCTGCTGCTGCCTGAGCCGTGTTGTTTTCCTCGGGAAAAGATGAAAGGAAGCAGCTGGCGGAGAAGGGGAAGACAGATCACGCCGTTCGGGAGCTGTTGGACCTCTGCGACCTCCTCGTGGATGGTCCGTATGTCGAGGCGCAACGGGATCTGACCCTCCAGTACCGGGGGAGTGCCAACCAGCGGCTCATTAAGAATCCTGGGAAATTGCTATAGGAGAAAACAAAACACCCTGGGCCTTGTGGCCTGGGGTTTTTTGCT
Source organism: uncultured Angelakisella sp. (assembly GCA_910585535.1). Classification (GTDB taxonomy): domain Bacteria; phylum Bacillota; class Clostridia; order Oscillospirales; family Ruminococcaceae; genus Angelakisella. Next base: position 29,933 of record CAJUFK010000006.1, read on the forward strand.
TGACATGGCGTTAATTTCTATTACAATAAAAAGTGTAAGAATCTACTTCTCTTTAAGAGATGGTAGATGTTGAGCCAGCCGCCGAATTGGGGGCAGTGCGTCTAAACGCAGTAATGCGGAAGATGCACTGTCTCTTTTTTTGTGGCTGTTTATTCGAAAGGAGAAGTTTTTATGAGAAATGTCCTTCTGATCGAGTGGGGTTGTGGACGCAACTTCATTCAGGCCGAGGCCAATGGGTTAACCAGGAGGATGTCGCCGCCATCGTGAAGGAGGCGGATGAATGATGGGCAACAGATGCTGGAATTGCAGTCGGTACACCGGCTGTACCGACTACCGCACTTTTGCATGGGGGTGCGACTGCTGCACCTCCCACCGAGAGGAGCCCAGTCTTCTCAAGACCCTGCGAAACCTTGCTGACTTTCAGTGGGTGAAGAAGCAGGGCCCTCAGAAGACTGAGGAAGAGCCGCTTCCCGAGTGGGTGTTTTCTCCGCTCGTGAAGCCGGAAGGGTTTTAAGGAGGTGCCCAAATGGCAGTGCTGAAAAACGGGAAATTCCCGACTTTGCTCTTCTGGGTAAAGTACAAGCTGGGCCTGGCAAGGGAGGGCGTCGACTTCGTGGCGGTGCCCATCCCCAAGGTCAAGGCTCTGGTCGATGCGCTGGAGTGCCCTCAGAACGAGGGCCCCTGGTGCAAAGACTGCCCCTACGCAGTTTGGGGCTTCCAGGGACAGCCTGACCGGTTGGACCACTGCGACGACGACCGAATACATGCCGATGCGGCGCTGCTCATTCGGTTGACGGCGGAAATCAAAAAGTAAAAAAATGAAAAGGAGAAGAAGATTATGAAAGCCATCGTTAAGAAAGTAGAGAAGAAATTCTGGATCGCACAGGCGATCGCTGCCCTTATGGGCCTGTCCGCCATTATCGTGTGGGCGCAGTGCCCCGGTCTGCTTCTCCTTGCGGAAGTTCTGGGATGTGCCGCCGCTGCCTGCCTGCTGACGGTAAGGATGTATTACCAAAACAAACTGGGTGCGCTGGATCAGGCTTTTGACGCCCTTCATCGTACCGGGGCGAAAACTGTTCCCGTCTTTGCCGGATACACCTGCTACGGCAGAGTGTTCGAGGATTGGAATGGTGATGTCCACTTTGTTGACGAGATTGGTAAGTGGTAAAAATTTTTTAGGAGGTATTAGTGATGGAGATTCTGAACAAAACCCGCAATCAGTACCAGGCCGCAAAGATTCTTGCGGTGATAGTCGGATGCCTGCTCCTTATCGCTGCGAATTATCTGCTGTTTGCCGGAACCAATCCGGTCAGTGATTTGAACGCTGTAGCAAAGCTGAAGGCATTGGGGAGCGTGGCTTTTGCCTATACACTTGCGTATCTTGTGCTGGTTAAAGCACACTATACGCGCAAGATTCAGGCTTTGGAGCGGGCTCTCAATACCGCCTACCGGACCAATGTCCGGAGTATGCCGATCGTCAGCGGAACTGCCCACTATGGTCGTCTCGTCAAAGACAACACCGGAAAGATCCATTACCTGCGGGAGACCCGCTAAAAACAAGAGCACCCTCAACCTTAATTGGATGGGGGTGCTTCTTTTTTGCTTATTTTTCATGTTGATGTTGGGTTCAGTCTATTACGAGAAAATGCGACAGTGCCACTGTCCCCGGAGTATGCAAGGAAATCACAAAACTTATTCCATTTCGAGCCCCAGCTTTTCAGCGATTTCCTGAGTTGACATTCCGGATTTCTTGGCTTTGGCGATCAGTTCTTTTGCGATCTCCGCATCGCTGCGGCGCTTCTTTTTGGGACGGAACAATGCCGCTTTCTTTTCCTCCAAAGCCTTAATCGCTTCTTTGTGGGTCTGAATCTTGGCGTCCAACGCCGCCGCCCGTTCCTCAACGCTGCGACGGACTCGTTGCTTCTTTTCTCCCAACATTAAAACCTCCTTGTGATGTTGTTGCAACCTTGCAATGTTATTGCACCCAGATTATAGCACATCCGACATATCTTTGTCCAGCGAAAAAAACGCAATTTAGCGATTTCCCGATGAATTTTCTTTTGCGGTTTTGCGCTTGACATCCCATTAACTCCAATTACAATAAGGGTGTAAGTATCTATTCCATCTCATCAAGATGGAAGCAGATGTTAAGACAGCCGCCAGCATAGGGAGGCAGTGCGTCTAAACGCGATTTTCGTGTTTGATGCGCCGCTTCTTTTTGTTTTGTGGCTATCTCGGAAGAAGGAGGGGAAACAGGATGGATTTCAGAGACATTTTAACCAAGAAGATGGAAGCTCAGGGAACCCCCGTGAGCAACCAGGGAACCCCGGAGGATCGCAATCGGCAGGCTGAAACGGTCAGACGGACTGTGCGTCAGAATCCCCAGAAACCGATGTGTCCTATGGCGCATCCTGCATATTTCCCCTACTTGTTCCGGGGAATGGCTATTTGATGAAGGAGGAATCGCAAACCGTGAAGCGTGAGGAAGTTCTTCTGCGGGCCAAGGATTGTGTCTGCGGGGATCGGGAACAGGACTACGGGTCCCCGGGGAGGAATTTCGAGACTATCGCTGGTCTCTGGAATGCCTACCTGGGCGACCGCCTGGCGGAGCCGGTTCAGCCGCACGATGTGGCGGCGATGCTGGCACTGCTCAAAATCGCCCGTATTTCATCTGGGCATGTGAAAGCGGACAACTGGGTGGACCTCGCAGGCTATGCGGCCTGCGGGGGCGAAATCGAAATCGAGAAAGAGGAGAAAAGGAATGCCTGATATTATTGGGGCGTTGACCAACAAGAAATCCGCTCTTCTGGCTCAGAGGAGGAAGATTCGGGAAACAGCGGATAAGAAGATCGAGGACATCAACCTGGAAATTGCCAAGGTCGACGAGGCGATAACCGTCATCAACGGGGTCCTCGAGGGGATCTATTGTCCCCAATGCCACGGCTCCGGAAGTGTGCGCCATTGCGACGCCGCCGGGAGCATGGAGGACATCGATTGTCCTACCTGCCACGGCACGGGCGTGGAGATAAACTAAAGTAGTATCCACATTTGGAGGCAGTGCGCCAGCACAGAAAAGTTCTGGTCGCGCTGTCTCTTTTTGTGGCAAATTTATTCGAGAGAAGGAGAATGAATTATGTTCTTTTATCATGGAACAAGCGTGGAGAACGCAGAAAACATTAAAAAGGTCGGCTTCAAGTGGGATGAGAAGAGTTCCATTTGGAACTGCTCGGACTACGAGCAGACCTACTTTTACCGGGATGAGATCGACGGCAATCCTCACGAGGGTTTTTTTCGGGCTCTTGAGTCTGCCCAGATCGCTGCGGCGTTCCAGGGTAGCCTGAATACCAGCCTGGCTGTTGTTGTGTTGGAGATCCCGGACGACAGCCCCTTCTTGGGAAAGATCAGTCCAGACACTTCCTGTGAACACATGAGCGATGATGCTGTCTGCGTGGACGACGAAGATCTTCAAGCAGCAATTCTCACCGGGGAAGCGGTTCTCCACATTGAGGTTGTGCCGGATGTGTACGACCCGGGACTCCGTTTATTCTATATCAGCGGACTTCTGAAGAACAACTATTTCTGCTCCGGCGACCTTCCTGAGCAGGTCCGGCGTGGAATGGAGAAAATTGCAAAGGTGGACACCAGCGAGATTTTCGAGAATGTCATTATGGAACCTATAAGCAACTCCGATCTTCCAGCCTATGTTCTGGCGGCGGACGAGGATGCTGCTTAAAAAACTGGCGCCTCCACATTTTTGTGGGGGCGCTTTTCTCTGCTTGACATCTGCTTAACGCCAATTACAATATAAAGTGTAAGTATCTATTTCCTTCGTTAAGAAGGAAGCGGATGTTAAGACAGCCACCAAATCGGGGGCAGTGCGTCTAAACGCAGTAATGCGGTAGGATGCGCTGCCTCTTTTTGTGTGGAAATAGATTATTCATCCTAAGTAACAGGCCCAGCCTGATGATATATTGAACGACGCCCCTGCAATCATGGGGGAAAAGAAGTTTATTTGAAATTTGATTCAAAATTTTAAGGAGGACTTTTTCTGTGAACAAGAATACAGTTGTGTCCGGAATCCCGTATGTGTCCGTATGGGACGGCGGCGTTGAGGTGGAAAGCACCTGCACCATCGATTTCCGAACCGGGAACATCCTGGATATCGAACCGGCTAAAGGGCTGGCTTCCTTTGGATTCCTCGACACTCTTGACAGAGAGTACATCGTCCTGAACGATGAGCAGGTCGATGTTATGGAGGACGATGAGGGTGTTCGCTGGGTGCGCCTTGAGCATGCCCAGAGAGAGGCTGCCCAGAACGAGCCTGATGATGAGGACTCCGAGGGCCGGACCTTTGTAGTCACGGAATGGTGCCCGAACTGCGAGCATGAATGCTACCGCTGCCGCAACCATGCCCAGAAGCAGGCGAAAGAGACTGCTGCGGACGCCGATGGGGTTCTCAAGGTGGAGACCCCTGCCGGGACTCTGCTGGCTCAGCCTGTCATCGACTCCAAGTTCCCCGGCATCGCAATTTCCCTTACCCGTCCGGGGGCTGAGATCGGCCGCATGCTTGCTCTGACGGAGTTTTGCAGCGGCGACAACACCGATTGCCCGGACTTCCCGGCCACGGATGATGAAGTCATCACCCGCGTCTGGGGGGACGGCCTAAACGAGGATTACACTACCCGTGTTGTTCATGAGAACATCGAGAAGTTCTTCGAGCAGGAGAAAACTCCCGTTCCCATGGGGGTTGATAAAGTCGTCAGCGGGCTGAAGGATCTGATCAAAGACCGGAAGTCTTTCATCCACGAGGGTGACGACGACCCTTACGATCACGGAGATAACCCTTTCCGTCACGATGTGGCGGTGCTGGAAACGGCGATTGCGCTCATCACGGGCGCCAATGAGGGGAAGGAGGGGCGCTGATGGAGGCGAAATACCGTGAGGTCTGTGAGGGCCTCGGATGGGTTGTCTATAAGTACGAAGCCGGGTTGGTGGAGGTTTCCAAACACTCCCCGGCTGGCGAGGACTTTTTCTTCGGTGTTTCTGTGGAGAATTTCGTGGATGAAGTTAAACAGTATGCCACCGACTTTGATGTGGACGACCATGTCGAGCTGCTTGCAGACAATCGCGGGACGAATGGCGTCCCCGGCAGCTTCTGTGAGTTGGTAGAGGATGCCGAGGCTATCAAAGATATGTTACAAGAGTTGGCAATCGCACTGGCTAAGGTTAAAGACACAGAGATTTAACGCACAAGGGGCTCCGGGCGTACTGTCCGGGGCCCTTCGCTAAAGAGAGGAGAATTGTTGTGAAGTATATACCCTATGACAAGATGAGCATCAGCGATCTGGAGGCCCTAGTCGATAAGACCCTTGCCCACTGGCAAGACCTGTACGAGAACGGCGGCAACGATCCGTGCTGGCCTGATGGCACAAACCTTAACCTGGTCCGCAACCACATTATCTATTACCAGGGCTTGATTCGGGCCAAGAAGGCTGAACCGGAACAACTGAGCTTTTTCTCTGTTATGGAGAACGAGAACTCTAATCCTAAACTCCCGCCCAAGGTGCCGGACAGCTATATGGCGCATCCGGAAAGAATCCGGGAGGCGGCGAAGGCTACGCTGGCTGCGGTAAGTGAGGCTGGGATACCAATTCAGAATCTCTGCGGGCTGAAGCAGGCCATTGAGCAGGATGACCTCATCTCAATGAGGCGGTTTCGGGATACGGCGTACTGGCTTGAGCGTTTAAGTGCTTGACCCCCTGGAATTTGCCAAGTATAATAGGATATAGGAGAATTGCTTTTGCCACGCCTCCGCAGTTTCGATTGCGAGGGGTGGCTTTTGGTGAAGGAGGGATTCGGTGAACTATACTCTGATGCACAAGAGTATTCCTGTTCTCGACTTCGTCATGGACGAAGCGACCAGTTCTATCCAGAAAATTATTGCTGTCTGGCGGCTGGAGCATCTTCCTGTTGGCACCGTCTCCGTCAAGGGAATTGTGGACCGTGGAGCATTAAACGCTTGGTGGCTCGATCGCAGTATCCCTGCAAGTCGTTCAGGGATCCGTGAGGCTTTGCAAGACCTTGGCGTTTCCAATGTTCAGGTCCTTTTGCCAAAGTGCTTCGGGCTAAGTCTATCGGATCAGTATTGGGTTAGACCATTTCGGAGCGGATTAAGATGGGAGGACATCAACTTCTTCGAGAATCCGTTCTCGGAGGATATTGGCGATGTCCTCGTTGGTAAGGCTGTCGGCAGTCCTCAGCTGGACTTTCGGTCGCCAGACAATACCTCCGATGGATTTCTGAAGAAGCGCTGGAAGATCATCGACGGGAGGCGTTGTCTGCTGAAAACGGGGAGTCCTCCTTTTATGCAGCAGCCTTTTAACGAGGTTATTGCGTCCATCGTAGCCCAAAGACTTGGGATTCCTCATGTGGAATACTCATTGTTGTGGGATAATGAGATTCCCTATAGCGTTTGCGAGGATTTTATTTCCCCAGATACGGAATTGGTGAGCGCTTGGCGGGTGATGCAGACGAAGAAAAAGAGCAACAGCGAATCCCTCTACCAGCACTACCTCAGCTGCTGTGCCACATTGGGTGTTTCCGGCGTGGCCCATGCGTTGAACCAAATGATCGTTCTCGATTTTCTGATCGCCAATGAGGACCGGCATCTGAACAACTTCGGGTTGATACGCAATGCGGACACTTTGGAATGGATCGGACCTGCTCCAACCTTTGATAGCGGTTCGTCACTGGGGTACGATAAGTTAAATGTCCAAATAGCTTCTATGAACGGTATCGAGTGCAAGCCTTTCAAGCGCACTCACGAGGAACAGCTTAGGTTGATAAGTTCGTTCGATTGGCTGGATTTTGAGGCTCTCACTGGAGTAAGAGAGGAGATTCGCCAGGTTTTCGCACAAGCAGGTAACTATATCGACCGAGATAGGGTAGAGGCTATCGTTGCTGCATTTTCCAGCAGAGAAGACTATCTCCGACGACAGGCTGAGGCGCAGATATCCATAGATGATCCTTCTCAGGATGTTCAGGAAAATGTAGCGCAGGATTATCATGGAAACAGGGGTCGATAACCGGATGGAGCGAATTTTTATAAAAATGCGGAATGCCCTGGGTCCTTGTAGCCTGAAGCATTAGGGGGACGAAAAGGAAGGATAACAAAATGAATAGAAAACAATGCATCAAAATCCTAAATAAAGAGCTGAACAACCAGATTCTCGATTTACTCCCATCGGAGTTAATTGAGGCCATGGCGTATGCCGCAGACTTCCTGGAGACCCATCCGGAGCGAGGATCAAAGAGGTTCTTCTTCACTTTCGGAAACGATCCCAAATTCCCTTTCGGGATCGATGATTTTGTCGAGGTTCATGCGGACACCGGTGAGCAGGCAGCCCAGAAGTTTACGATGGCTTTTCCTTGCCGCCCGGGGAGCACGCTCCTGAATTGTGCATCCATGTACAATGAGAAAAATTGGAAATCTATTTGGGAAGAGGATTACGCTGGAAAAGGGCCTGCGGTCGTTATAGATTAACATGGATAATACAGAACCTAAAACACAATAAGTAACTCCACGCCTAAAAACATTTGGACAGAGTCGTCCAATTTTCGAAAAACGCCCTGAATCCTTGTGGTTCAGGGCGTTTTTTATTCGGGGCTTGACAGCGACTTAATTTCTATTACAATGAGGGGGTGTAAGAGTCTATTTCTTCTGTGAAGGAAGTGGATGTTGAGCCAGCCACCATTAGGAGGCAGTGCGTCCAAACGCAGTTATGCGAATGGATGCGCTGCTTTTTTTGGTGGCAGTTTTATTTGAAAGGAGACCTTTATGAATAACACAAACTCCCCTGTCGGACGAATTGACGTTCTCAGCCTCAATGGAGAGGTGATGGAAAGCATTGAGTGCTCCCACAAGGAGAAATTTCTTCAGGCCATCAAGGAAAAAAATTGCTATAGCGTAATGATGACAATTATTCTCTATCGGGATAAGAGCGGAATAACAATTCCGCAGGATTTCCTGAAGGAAATGAATCCTCTACCTCAATGGGTTCGTATTGAAGATGTTCCCGACCCTGAGCCTCCTTTCTGTGTGATTCGAGATGGGGTGTTCTACGGCCTTTTTTCAGCTCAAACAGGCAAAGAACTGCCGTGTCAGTTATTGGACTACGACAACTTTTCCCAGGCCGAGGAAGGGTCAGATGAGTACCGTGATTACCAGCGGTTGGAAGCGATTATGGAAAAGGGCGAAAAGGATCAAACTGAGGATACTCAGACTAAGAAAGAGGAAGTGGTGATTCTTCCGGTGCCCCAATATAAACTCGACATAATTGACGAGTTCCTTAACCTTCCTTCGGGGCTTGATGAAGACGAGTACCAGGGCGACGATACAATCGCTTACTCGGTTCGATTTTCGGATGGGCTCCAGGCAGATGTAAAGTGTTGTGGATGCCAGGATGAGACATCCTGGGCAGAAATGGTCCTCTTTGACAAAGAAGGGTACGAACTTTGCTGCACGGAACCTGGCGAAGAGTTTGCCGGTGAATGGTCTTTGGAATACGGTGATACCACATATGTCGTCGTAGTGCAGGCTATCTAAATTCAAAACTGATTTCTCCCCAGTATCGTACTGTGGGAGAAATCAGTTGAATTTGTTGCGTAAAGAATAGGAGGGACAGCTTATGTTTGAAAAAACCAGGAGAGAGCTTATCTACCGTGGACAAACTCGAAAGCAAGGAGAAAAAGTTCGCATTGGGGATGGAGCAAGACTCCCCGGTAATTGGGTTTATGGTGGTGTCTTTGCTCCTGATACAGAGGGCTCTTTTTCCGTCATCTACGCTTACGAGTCCGCCGAAAAGTATCCGGTGTACGCTGAAACTGTTGGGCAGTACACAGGCTGGATCGATAAAAAGGGGACAAAAATTTTCGAGGATGACATTCTCCTCTACCATATTGAAAACTACGATTATATCGGAGTTGTATTTTTCTCGGAAGGCGCTTACCATGTGGACCATATGACACAGAACATGGCTGGTCAGAAAGCAACTGGCCGTTGTCGGCTGGCCCGGTTATTAGATGTCTCCAGGGATTTTGGCGGCGTTGAGATAGTTGGTAATATCCATGATACCCCAGAGCTAACGATGGGATTTTGACACTCCCGCAGCAAAAGCAGTGGGATTCTTGGGTGATTAGATCGCATCCATTTCTGTTGCGGAATATTCCCCAAGTTAAGGGGTGTGTCATCACCCTGTCACAGAACAGGGCATATAGTTTTCTGTGCAGATGTGCTATTGCCACACATCTTAGACGACAAGAATAAAAGAAGGACAAATAAGGAGGCACTCATGAAAATCCGAATTGCTGACTGGCACAATTTGCACGATGGCTTTGAACTGGAAATTCAGCCAGGGTTTACGGCACTTGTCGGCCCAAACGGTGCAGGAAAAACAACAATGCTGCGGCAAATCAAGGCATTTGCACAAGAGAACAATATCGATATCTGGGAATATAGCAACCTTCATGACGGAGGTGCTATGGCCCGCGAAAAGTACCAACTCTTGGGCGATATTAGAATGCTCGTAACATCTGCTGTCACCTCGGAAGGCGAAAACGTATCAATGAATTTTGCTTACCAAGTGAAGATGCTTGGTAAGGCTGTTATGCAGGCCGAAAAAGAGCGGAAGGAATTGATTGTTTTATTGGATGCTATTGATTCTGGGCTTTCGATTGACCGGGCTAGGGAACTTCGCTCATTTCTTGACTTTATCGGAAATGAGAACACCGCCAAAGGGGTAAGGGTCTATACCATAATGGCCGTAAATCACTTTGAACTGGCAAAACAGCCGGCCGATTGTGTGAATGTAAGGAGCGGAGAGCATCTGATTTTCAGTGCATATAGCGATTATGCAGAGTTCATTTGCTCTTTCAATGAAAAAGCATGGAAGAAACCACTGACGTATGATTAAGGATATCCATAGTGAAGATGTCAGTAATGCCTTGAAGAAAGGTTTTCAGGAGGGCAAAACGCTCAGCGAAATGCTGGAGTTGTGCTCTGGACAGGAGTGTGTGATCTTCAAAGCCCGGGAGTTTGTCCGAGGGGATGAGATCATCTACATTCCCGACCTCTGGCTCAATGATATCCCTGAAAGCCGGCCGGTCCTCGACCCAATCCAGCAGAACGAAATCCTTTTGTCCTGCTACACTGGTGATGATTTTATCGCCGTGGGTGAAGGAGACGAGGAAAAGGCCCACCGCCTATTCGCTTACTGCGACTGGCAACACCCCACCTCCGCCTACAATGAAGGAGCGAATGAAGGAGCGGTCGATGACGATAACAATGAAGGGGATGACGAGGATACCCCCTGTTGACATCAAGTTAATTCCAATTACAATAGATATTGTAATGAATCTACTCCGCAGGAGCAGATGTTGTGACAGCCATCAAGGGAGTGGCAGTGCGTCCAAACGCAGTAATGCGGAGGATGCGCTGCCTCTTTTTTGTGGTCTTTTATTTGAAAGGAGAAGATATTATGGACATCGCAGAAACCACCAAAATCGTTGTTGAAAAGGTGGCGGATATTCTTGTTGAGACCCCGATGGGCGACTTAACGGTCCGTCCGGTCCACAGCGAAGACTACCCCGGAATCGAGGTGTTCCTGCGCCGGGAAGACACTGATCAGGACTTGCTCCTGGCCCTTGTAGAATGTGTGAGGGACGAAACGGACCTACCGGAGGAACCCAACCTTATTACCCGTGTTTACGGGCAGGCTATGGACGCAGAGTACACTACTCGGGTCGTTCATGAGGGTATTGAGGACTTTTTTAAGGTGGAGGAGCCAGAAGACAAAGGTACGCAGACGGTGTTCATTGTGGCCCTTGAGAGCCATGAGGACCCAACTGCGATAGAAGCATTCTCGTCCAAGGAGCAGGCAGTTGCCGCAATTCGCTCCGCTATGGATGCCTGCGTGGCAGACCTCAAGATGGACGGGGACGATCCTATCGCTCTTGAGAACGCAGCGAAGACCGGCTTCTCTGTCTATGTGCCTGATTCCTCCATTCGTTGGGATTGGGTCATCCACGAGACCAAGATCCAAGAAGAAGTTCCGACTGAGGGAAACTGAAAGAGACTACACAATGGTTCCAATGGGCTACGGCAACAGGGGGCACTGATATGTCTGAGCCCCCACAAGGACCTGAACGCCCTGCCGACCGATGAAGGCTTCTTGGCAGCGTTCAAGGTGGATGGAAAGGAATGATAACAAAATGAATAGAAAACAGTGCATCAAAATCCTAAATAAAGAGTTGAACAACCAGATTCTCGATTTACTCCCATCGGAGTTAATTGAGGCCATGGCGTATGCCGCAGACTTCCTGGAGACCCATCCGGAGCGAGGATCAAAGAGGTTCTTCTTCACTTTCGGAAACGATCCCAAATTCCCTTTCGGGATCGATGATTTTGTCGAGGTTCATGCGGACACCGGTGAGCAGGCAGCCCAGAAGTTTAAGATGGCTTTCCCTTGCCGCCCGGGGAGCACGCTTTTGAACTGTGCCTTCGTGTACGACGAGAAGCATTGGAAACCGATTTGGGAAGAGGATTACGCTGGAAAAAGACCTACGGTCGTTATAGATTAACACGGATTATGCTGGGCTTGACAGCGACTTAACTTCTATTACAATAAGGGGGTGTAAGGGTCTAATCTCTCTTTTGGAGATTGGATGTTGAGCCAGCCACCATTGGGGGCAGTGCGTCTAAACGCAGTAATGCGGAGGATGCACTGCCTTTTTTGGTGGATTCATTTATTTGAAAGGAGAATGCTTCATGGACAAAAATTTATTCGAAAACGCTGTAAGGATGGCCCTGGATGAGATCCTCTATCCTTTTCAGAAAAAGGAGGATGGCACCTATGGGGTCGAGATCTACGCAGACTACCGGGACGAGATGTCCGGGGAGGGTGCGGCTAAAATTCTCCAATCCAGCGACCCCGAGTGTGCCCTCTGGGAGCAACTCCAGGAGTGGTATGGAGATGCAGAATGGCAGGATAAAGTTAATCTTCGCCGGCAGGTGAAAGAGCTTCTCACGGTGGCTCCCGCCGCTCCTTTCCCTTGCGGCCTGGACGAGGAGGAAGAGGAAGAAGTGGACGCTCTCATTGACGAGATGATTTTCTGGGAGTTTCCGGAGGACCATTTCCTGGATCAGGAGTTCAACATACCCCTGATGCTGGACACTGGAGATGGGAACTATGACTTCACTCTCAATGCAGTGTATCCGCATTGGTCCGACGCCCCCGCCGAGGAGTTGGATGAAAAGTCTTCGCTTCTCTGGTTGGCACGCCAGCAGGGATACACCAAGGAACAGCTGGTGGGTGCCCTCAATGAGGGAGATAAGGCCCACCCCCACGGTTTCCTTGAATCTGCCCAGGTGGAATTGGCGAACCTGCCCAGCTCTATGTCCTGCGTAGTGTTCCTACTTAAAATGAGCCTGCGGCAACTGATTCTTCTGAATCGCTGCATCAAACTCCAGGACAGGAATGGTCGCAACTACGATGCGACCAAGAACCCAGACTGTGGGCATATCGCTCTCGACAAGAAAACAATGTGCGGGCTCTTCAATCCATGGTGTGGCGGCGGCTCCGTTTTAGAGATCGAGTTGGAGCGGGATGTCGAAATCCCTATCAGATTCATTCGTTCGGCGTTGCCGGACGGTTCCGATGGGTACGGGGTCGATGATGTCTATGGGCTTATCGGCTCTGCCTGGAAAGATGCCGTAAAGGCGATTACCGCTCCCGAAAACATGGTAGAGCTTGAGAGGCAGATGATGGTTCGGGCGTCCGCCTGATCCAGTCTGGAGAGGTGTCATGCTCCTCCACAGCGATGTGGAGGAGTGCGGTGCCGCTGTAAACGAAAGGAGTAATTTTATGAACACATTTCTTAATCGGAACGAGGCCCTCCGGACAGCCTGGAAGAAAATCCAGGAATACTGCTCTCAGTATGCAGGGCGGAGCAATCAGGATGTGCAGGTCCGGTGGCGGCACGATGTGTACGGCTGGACCGAGTTCGGCGTGACTCCAAATGGGGTGCCGTACATCGTACATGGGGATCACTCTCAGGACAGCAGAAGTTCCTCTGCGGCTTGGTATTTCCACCCGCAGCACAGGACATCTGCTGAAGACGAGTTCATGCGGTACAGTCGCATGGAGGAAGTGATCTCCGACTGGCCGAGAGTGAAGGACTGTCTGGCAAGGGCCTTTGGGCGAGAGGCCGAAATCTGGGACTTTAAGGTTTAAGGAGGAGACTTTATGAGGTGCGAAAAATTATCCGAGGCGAAAAAAAACCGCCACCCATCCATTCATTACACCGGCAGTGTCCGAGGTATGAAAAAGTTGGGGTATTGGGACAAGGACGATGTCTGTGTTCGGTGCGGGCAGTACATCTACAACCTCTCCAAGGTTGTGGGGCGATAAGATAAGGGGGAATGGTTATGCGGATCAGTATTGAGAATAAGAAGATAGAGGCTGTCAAGCGTATGAGAGCACTCGGCATTTTTCAGGAGACCATCCGACAGTTCGAGGATGAGGGGCTGGTAAGCGTCAGTGAGCCTCCTCTGGGAGCATTCTTCTGGGCCGATGACGAAATGCTGGAGTGTATCCGGCAGTTCGAGAAGAAGAACGATGCGCTGGTGTATGTTGTAATTCGAAGCTACACCACCATCGGACGGATGGATTCATTCTTGTTCGTCAGTGATCATGCTGAGGAATGGGAGTGCGACCACGAGGACATTGATATGGCCTTTTCGGCGGATAGTCAGGGCGTGCTTGCTTTTGTAAGCAACATCGATGCCCCGGATTGTTCGGAGATGGGGTATATTGGGATTTCCCAAACTCCGGCAGCCGGCCTTCGACGGATCTGGTGAAAAGAAGCGTGGCTTGACAAGTCCTTACCTCCTATTACAATTATGAGCGTAAGGATCTAACCATTGTGTTAGATGTTGAGCCAGTCACCGAAACAGGGGACAGTGCGTCTAAGCGCAGAAATGCGGAAAGATGCGCTGCCTTTTTTGTTTCTGGGAAAGAAAGGAGAACACCATGAAAAGAATCAGAGCGAACCAAAAGGAATCTGTCCTTGAGGGTTGGGCGAGAGTGATTGCAACAGGACCTATTACGATCCGGAGCTACGAAAATGGCAGTTCCTGCGATACACCGCACCCTCCGACCAAAGAGGAAGCTGAGATCCTGTTCAATATTGCCTTTGGGGCCCTGCTGGGTCTCAACTGGGGAGAGAAATGTCGTTCCAGCCCCGATATGGAGCAGGCAATCATTGATACCGCAGAGTTTACACTCGGGATGTTTATGCCAGATGTGAACGGCTACGACACAATTTATACCCCGCTGAAAAGGGTGCTTACTGAGTGGCCAACCGAGTAAAAGATTCTGTGAGAAAGAATCTGCGAATTAAAAAACTAAGGAGGAATGAATTATGCACAGCATCGTTTCATATCCCGACAGAGGAACAGATGGAGAGAACAGTTACCGTGGTAACTGCTCCGGACGCCTGATTGAGGATCTAATCAATCAATTCCATGTCCGGCAGATCACCGACTTTATGGTCGGCAGCGGGACGACTGAGGATGTTGCAAAGCGGATGGGTATTTCCTCCGCTTGCTTCGATCTAAACAGAGGGTTCGACCTTCTGAACGATGAGATCCCCGTCCGGTCCAGCTTCATTTTCTGGCATCCTCCCTATTGGGACATCATCAAATACGCAGGGGCTCAGTATTCTGCGGAAACAGTGATGAAACAGTACGGCTTTGACCCCTGCGAGCGGGATCTTTCTAAGGCTCAGACCTGGGAAGAATTTGTGCGCCAGATGAATGCCTGCATGGTGAAGCAGTTTGCTACCCTGGAAAAGGGCGGCAGAATGGCGGTGCTGGTTGGAGATATTAAGAAGAAGGGAAAGCTGTATTCGATGATCCTGGAGCTGGCTAAGCCTGGAACAATCGAGAATATCATCATTAAAGCTCAGCATAACTGCTGGTCCGACCGGCAAACCTATTCCGGCAAGAATTTTATCCCCATCGAGCATGAGTACCTGCTTATTGTTCGCAAGGATAATCTTCTGGTGTTCAATGTGCAGATGGCTCGCGATATCCAGGTTGACATGAGGGATATCCGTATGTCTACTTGGAGGGACATTATCATTGGCGTTCTCGACAACATGGGAGGGAAAGCAACCCTTGATCAAATCTACAGTGCCGTTGAAGGACACAAGCGTACCCGAAGCGGTAAAAACTCCCACTGGAAGGAAAAGGTGAGGCAGACCCTCCATGAGGGGAAATGCTTTACCAGCCCTGAAAAAGGCGTCTGGAGCATATCGGCTGTCCCGGCCGCAGCGTAAAAGCAAGGAGATCCCTTTGCTCCCTTTTTTTTCAGTAATAATGAAATCGCTCTGGACATTGTAGTCTGGAGCGATTTTTTCTTGACAGATTTATTTAGTGAACTACAATTAAAAATGTAAGAATTTATCCATTTATGGATAGATGTTAAGACAGCCACCAAAACGGGGGCAGTGCGTCTAAACGCGATTTTCGTGTTGGATGCGCTGCCTCTTTTGTGTGGAATAGATTTTCCCCAAACAACAGGCTTAGCCTGATTTTATATAGAACACAGCTTCGGTTATAGAGGCAGGGGATTTTTATTTGAATAATGGAGGAAAAGAAATGGTGACCTATTTAGAGAGCCAAGCAAAAAACCTCATCGGGGAGCTGTACAGCAACAACAGGCTGTCCACCGATCAGTACAACCTAATCTTCGACGCCCTTGATGAAATCCCACTTCTTCGGGATCGTGACGAGGAGTTGGAGAAGTTGTGGGCTGAACTGGAGGATGTACCAATGAATCCGGAAACGGAAGAGTTGGAAGGACATTTCCTCAACTGGGGCCCCGGCGTGGACCGGGACGAGATCTGGCAGTGGTTTGACAAGCGCCATAGCAAAGGCATTGCCTATCTGCTGTATGGCAATGCCGTTGACCGTACTGGAGACATGATCTACCTGGCCTACACCAAGCAGCTCTGCAAAGGTTGCGAATCGGCTGACTGTGTTTTTTGCCACAGCGGTGAGTGCCGCTATGCGCTTGTCCACGGGGAGAAGCCCAAAGTCACTGAAGATCAAGGGTGCCTCGAGTACGCCCCTAAATTTTAAGGAGGTAGTAAGCCATGAGGAATCTCTCAAACATTCTGAAAGAGGACCGGCTCTATTTTTGGAGCAACTCTATCGGGGACATTTTCCTTCCGGGGTCAACCCCTCTCCACAGCGGCAATCCCAGTGGGCTGCCCCCTGCACAGCGAGAACTGTATGAGGGCTGGCAGAGCAAGGAAGGCAGCTGTAACCGGTATGTCGTCTCTTTCAACGGCAAGCCGGCTATGGCCTTCGGGTTCATTTTCGATGAGGACTTCATTGCCCGCATTATGGGGCTGGACCGAGACGACCCGAATACAAAAGATCTCGCTCATTCTGTGAGGGGCGTTCTTTTTCGGGCGATCAAAGCCTATGCCCGGTATGTCGAGAACAGCTTCCCTTGGACGGGGATTGAGGCCCTTGCCGGGGAAGACATCGAAGGCAGTGCCCACGAGTTGTACGTGATTGTTCCCTATGAGAAAAGAAAACAGATCGACCGGGTGGATCAGTTCCTGGTTGATGCTTTCTTCGAAGTAGCACGAAACTTCTCCAGCCTGCTGGTGCAAGCAACTGAGAAGATGGGATACTGCGTCGAAGGCGAGGAGAGGGCAACCAATCGCAAGCCCAAGTATATCATCACTAACACGCCAGGGCTTTTGGCTGTGGAGCTGCTTTCCGATCTGGAGAACGGTTCAGCCACTGCGAATGGAGACCGAAGCAGCCAGTATTTCCGTGTTGCCCATGGGAGTGCGGATATTTCCAAGGAGGTTTCCGTAGCTCTCATTGAGTACCTTCCTCCGCTGAAGGGAATGAAGGAAGAGGGCTATTACGGGATTCACATTGTGAACAATGTTTCAGACGAGAGCTGTGATCTGGAGTTCACCGATGATCTCTCTGAAGAGGGACTCGTTAAGCTGCTCACCGAGATTCTCTATGGGTTGGAAAATAAGAAGTAGTTAAAGTCTGGGGCAGCGTGCTGACGCATACTGCGGACAGTGCGATGCCCCCTTTGTTTGAAGGTCCTGTAAAAAGTAAGGAGGAGCACTGATGGCAAAGAATGAGAAGCAGATAATCCTGACCTATGTTGGCAGAGACAGCTGGAGTCGTCCCGTGTATATCCACGAAGGCGTCTACTGGGTCGATGTCGAGCCACGTAAGGACCGCAAACCGATGCTCTGCACCAAGATGCACAACCAATTTGATGGCGAACCCAATAACCATATGCAGGAGGGCATTGAGGTCATCTTTGAGCCGGCCCGTGACACCTGGGATTGAGGAATAAATAAAGGAGTTAATTTTATGGAAACGAATGGCATTCTCCGGCACTTTGACGAGTTGGGCCGAATTTCAATCCCAAAAGATATTCGGAACCAACTTGGACTTGGGCCGCAAATTGAGAATGTACCGGTGGAGATGTTCGTCCGAGATGGGGAGGTCGTCATTCGGCCCTTCCGTTCTCCGAAGGTGCTACACTCTATGTTCTCCAGGCTTTACCAGCTTATTGAGGACGGAGAGATTCCTCTGTCTGACGAGGATAAACGCACATTTGTTGCAGATATGATGGCTTTGGAGGATCGCATCATATGTACATCGAAAGAATCCCTCAGAACCTAAAAAGACAATAGAATATCCCCAAACAAGAAATTTTCTCTGGATAATAGAGGCAGCACAGCTACGCAGAAATGCGATAGATGTGCTGCCTCTTTGTTTTTAATACATGGGCCTTTGGCCTAATATGAAATTTTTAATGATTCGGGGTTAAGGACGATGATCTTCCGGCTTCTTGCTCGAGCATAGCGAAGCGTTGCTGCGGTTCCTCCGCGAGGCTCACCGTTATACACAGCCAATAATAAGCCGGCGGCTGCCACTAACCGATGGTTCCGGTCAAGCATGCACCCATTGTAGTAATCGCGGCTGATATACTGCACAGAATCTGCCTGTTTCAGAATAAAATGATACCGTTCCTGTGCGGAATTGCTCCACAGGCTCTCCTGTCCCTCGTGGGGCAGAATCAAGTGGAGCTTTAGCATGGGATTTTTTGCCCTCAACTGCAAAACAGCCGTTGCTGCCCAGCAGTCGGTGCCATCCGCACCTCCGCTATAATAGTCCGTTATGCCAGCCTTGGTTAATTCTATGATTTGCCCTGTTAATGCGGCCTTTAGCGCAATGCAACGGCTGTCGGCTTCATCATACTTCCAAGGGAATTTATGAGGCCGATGCCCGGTGAAGGCACAGCAATTTTCAATCATTCTTCCGTTCCTTTCCTGTATGGCTAAATAATAGCCATATCATATGACTATTATATCGGCCATAATAAGCCTTGTAAAGGGGCTGGAAGCAATGATTCGGTATGTTCCATTATGGAAAACCATGGCTGATCAGAAGGTAACGACCTATACACTGCGATTTAAGCATGGTATGAGCCATGCTACAGTTCAGAGGCTTCAAGCAAATATGCCGGTATCAACACATACATTGAATAGATTGTGTGAAATTCTAAACTGCCGGTTAGAAGATGTCGCAGAGTATGTTCCAGATGAATAGAAAAAACACCCAGGCTGTAACGGCTTAGGGTGTTTTTGTCGTTGACAAAACCTTAACCTCTATTACAATTAGGGGTGTAAGGATCTACTTCTCTGAGTGAGAATAAACTCTCAGGGATGTAGATGTTGAGCCAGCCACCATTAGGAGGCAGTGCGCCCAAGCGCAGTAATGCGGATGGGCACGCTGCCTTTTTTGGTGGCTCTTTATTCGAAGGAGGAAAGTCGTGAAAATCGAAATCAACGCAGCCCAGCTTGACCTGATTCTTGCAGGCTTAAACTCTCTGTCCGAGGGAGCGGAAAGCGAAAAGAGGTGTTGCGGCAATGACCCCGACATCATTGAGACGGATGACGCCGTTATCCAGTCTACGGAAGCTCTCTATAAGTATCTCAGCGGTTTTTCGGTTCAAACCCGCAGAGAGCAGGCTATGGCCTGCCGGGCTGCAATAGATGCTGCCATCAATAGCCATTACGATGGTCTGCGGATGGATGCTAATGCAGCAGTTGCAGAGGTGCTCAGTCAGTTTAACTGGCACCTTGTAGCCCGCATTCTGGCGGACACTATCGCTGCCATGCCCTGGGATGGTCGCTATTCCCTGACAAATCGGGAGTGGGCAGAGGTTATCTCTTTCAGCCCTATGGGCAGGGAAGTAACTCTGCATAGCGACTCTGGGCTGGTGAATATGTTCACCGGCGCCTTCAGAAAAAATGAGAACTGAGGGTAAAAACAAACAGCTAAGCCCCACCCGCAGGGGAAGTCCTTGCGGGTGGGCGTGTGTGTGGGAGGGAATGGAGATGAAAAGGTTTCATTTCGAAGCTACATCAGTTATTTCAAAAAAAGGAAAGATCCAGGAGGCCATCCAAGGTTTCCGCCATGGTTTTATTCGGGCGCAATCCTCGGTGCATGGAGCAAAAAAGGTTGGACCAGTGGAGATCCGTTATGTGGCTCCATCTACCGCCAAGGAGATTACTGTCTCCTGGTGGGGCACCTTCGACTTGCCGACAGAAAAGGAAGCAGCAGAGCTTGAGTTTAGGCTGAGTTGCCTTGGGAAAACTCGGGCGGCAATGCACTTTATGCTTTGCGATGTTCCCGGTTAGATTTTAGGGGGGAATGTTTGTGACTACAAAAGAACTGAAGAGGGGTTTCATCAAGGGCAAAACCCTCAGTGAGATGCTGGAACTTGGTTCTGGGCAGGAATGCGAAATCTTCAAAGCTAAGGAGTTCTCTCCAGGCGATGAAGTTATTTACATCCCGGATCTCTGGCTGAATGAGATCCCGGCGAATAGCCTGGTGCTTGATCCTATTAAGCAAGACGAGATCCTGTTCTCCTGTTACACCGGCGATGATTTTATCGCGGTGTGTAAAGGCGATAAGGAAAAGGCAAGACGCCTCTTTGCCTTCGTGGATTGGCAACATCCCAGCTCTGCGTACAACGAGGGGGCTGTGGATGACGAGGAGGACGAAGATCCAGGGTGTTTTTTATTGACAAAGCCTTAACTCCTATTACAATGGTGATTGTAGGAATCTACTCTTTGTCTCAGATGGGAGCAGATGTTGTGCCAGCCGCCATAAAGGAGGCAGTGCGTCCAAACGCAGCAATGCGACAGGATGCGCTGCCTCCTTTTGATGGTCACTTTATTGAAGGAGGATTTGGATGAGAAAATTTTGGGGATTTGTAGCTGCTATTATTATGGTAACTGTTGCTTTTCCGGCGCCCGCTCAGGCAACGATGACGAAACGGAGCGTTGGAAGCCACTCTATTCCTAATGTTTGGCTGGGAGATACGGAAATCCCCCAGGCCATCCAATGGCCGGTCGAAGTCGACCAAGAAGCGCTTCAGCGGGCATTGGAAAACGAGGCATTGAACGCAGTTGTGGAAGCTGCGACAAACAATACAGCCACCGCCCAGACTGCGGAAGTAAAGAAATTCGTTCCGTGGGCTGAGCGCCCGGTCGTTTATTGGCGTGAAACCGGCCTTTGTCTTAATTCTTATGTCGGGCAGTTCCGCATTCCCCGGTTGGGGGTGGATCAGCAGGTTTACTGGGATTTTAATCAGTCTACTACGGATCATCCCAGCAAGATGAATATCTGGGGATATTCTGGGCTTCCCGGCGAACCGGGACTGGCTGTAGACTTATATGACCACAATTATCAGACCGGGCGCATTGTTGCACAGTGCCTGGTGGGAGAATGCGTTTATCTGGACACGACCTGGGGTAGTTATACCTATCGTTATACAGGAAGCGAGATTGCTCAAAATGACCCCAGCACGCTCTATCATACGGGCAGCCCTTGGGTTTCCTCCAGGGTAGGAGAAGACCCAAGGGCTGGGTATATAGGTGATTTTTGCTCTTCAAGGTTCCCCCAGGGCCATGTCGCCAGCACAACGCTGGATGGGGCCAACAACGGGGAACTCTACTTCATTACCTGCTACCCGTTAAACCAAAAAGTAACCACTCAGCGGCTCGTTATGCGCTTCGATTGCGTGGACGGACCGGTACTGGTGTATTAGGGGTGTGCCATAAAACTATCTAAAAAATTTGCTGAAAGGATGTGCTTGTGCATGTATGAAATCCATAGCTTGACCCCCTCTTTGAGGAGCAAGGTAATGCGGTTTGCCAGTTATGAACTCCTTGTGAATTGGCTGGCAGCTGCCAACTACGAGAAGCTCTACTGGAATAATAGGGGAGCGTTTAGGTTCTGCACCTCCAATCGAGTTTTGGAATCTGCGATTCCCCCTGGCCCTGTTCTTTGCCCTGGTAGTAATCACAGAGGCACGCTGATCTCCAACTTGGAGACCGGAGAAAATCTGTACAGCAGGGCCCTAATTCGCGATGTCACATCCAGAAGATATGACGCTGACATGGAGGCAGCCCGGCAGGCCCGGCAAACAGCGCTCTGGCGCAAGGAACACTTTGAAAACCTCTATGGCAAAAATTTTCTGGGTTTTCGTAATGGCCCGGTCCCTACAACGGGCAGCCCTTGCGGTGGATATTTCTTCCGTCATGTGCGGACATTCCCCGTGCTTCGGGATGCTGCTGATCCTGATGGCCGGGAGTATGTCCGTGCCAAGCGGCGGTTTGGGTCTTATCCGATCCTCGGTGGAACGATCAGCAGGGCTGGCGCAAAGTCCTGGAAAGACACTACCCGCAACCGAAAACAGTGGATGCGGGGCGTAAAGAACAGTCTCCCTAGCAAAGGGAAGGGACTGTATGTAGGTCGCCCTGAAACAAGGAGGCGGACAGACTTTTTCTCTCCCTCTTCGGAGCATATCTTGCTTGATGAAGAGTGATGAAGGAGTGCCCCAGGTCCATTGCGGCCTGGGGCTTTTTTGTTGTTGACAAAGTCTTAACTTCTATTACAATTAGGAGCGTAAGGATCTATTTTTTTAAGTGAAGAGAGATAGATGTTGTGACAGCCACCGAAATGGGGCAGTGCGTCTTAGCATAGTAATGTGCAAGGATGCGCCGCCTCTTTTTTGGTGGTCATTTGATTGGAAGGAGGAATTTCATGAATCTTATATCGGTATGGGGAACAGAAGCAAATCCCTTTGCCAACCCTGAAAAAGCCAATAATGGTGGCGGTTATTCTCAGCCCTGTGGAGGTGCTGTGTATGCTACGGAGTCTGGAGAGTTGATTTCAATTTTGGTATCCGATACCAGTTGTGGGGCGTTTGGAACCCGCTACTCTGTCGAAATCGATAATGGACAGAGAAAATGGGCCCTCCATTGGGGATCAATGGACGGTGAGCTCCCCTTCACCCAGTCTCTTGACCGGCTTGTACAGGGGATTGGCAGAGTGTGTGGATTTTGCGCTTGGGAGCTAATCCGTGATACCGCAGGTGCGATCCGGACAGTTGTAAATGCAGCTTGAACAACCTTTTCGGAAAACCTGTGTGTCCCTGGAGGAGCTTTTTAACGCACTCGCCCCAACGGAGCATTGGAAACTACCACCGCAAAGGGTTGTATCCTTGTTCGCAAGGATGTGGACTCGACCGTTGATATTGTTGACCAGCAAGGAGAACTCCTGTGTCGCGATGGTGAACTCTGTGAGATACTCGATGGAACTGGGGACACAATCGTCCTGCGGACATCGAGGACGCTCTTCCGTTCCTGCTCAGCCAGGACGAGGCAACTATCGCAATCGTTCATGCTTAATATAAGGAGGATCAACATGAGAATCAAGGAGATCAAGGAATTTCTGGAGGCGGGGTATCAGCCCCAGATTCGGTTCACCAGAGCCGCAAACTCTATTCCCCGTGATGTCGCTCCGGATCCTGGAATGCGAGGGATTCTTTTGGATTCCTATGTGGAAGACGAGAGGAATGGGGTTTGGTACTTTTCGGTCGATCTCTCCCAGTGGGAGGAACACAACCGAAAAGTGGCGACCCACAACTGGTTCAACCCCGCAACGGGAAGCTATGACCTCAATATTTTTGAGGCAAATCGCTACCCCGCCAACGGGGTGATGAGCTTCACTTCGGCCATTAACCCCGATACCGGTGAAGTCGAAATTTTTGAACTCGTTCCCGAAAGCTCCTTGGCTCTGTTTCGGGAGTATGCGGAGCGTGGAGCCGGAGTGGGGTACACAGCCTGGTTGGAAGCGCAGGTGATGAGCCTTCGCGGCACCGCTGCTGCTGCGGAACCGCTGTTGGAAGGGATGGCAGTACCTGTGTCCCTGCAAGAGCTTTTCACCGTCACCCCGGGCGATGTCACAGCCTACGGCTATTCCCTCGTTCGCAATGAGGAAGAGGAAACGGTGGACCTCATTGGTCGGAACGGAGAACTTCTCTGTTGTGATGGGGAAGAATGCGTGGTTGTCGATGTTGCGGACAACGCCATCGTGCTTCGGGCCCTGGGGACAGAACATTCCTTTATTCTCTCCCGGAACGAGGAGAAAGTTGCGATTTTTCAATGAAAAGAAGGAGGAATACGGCATGGAAAAGGACAATCTCACCCCCGAGCAGGTTATCCAGATTCTGGCCTGGAGCCAAGTGATCCCAGGTGAAGGCTTCACCCCCAAGCAGGTCTCTAAGGCCCTTTGTATCGCTGTCCGGGAGGTGGAAAAGCTGATTCCCAAACCGCCCATTCGGAAGGCTTGGAGCCCCAATAGGTGTCCTACCTGCTACGCGGATCTGGGGAGTCATTGCAACGACGGGTGGTATGATAACCCGTGGCATGACCGCTGCCCCGAATGCGGGCAAAGGCTGGACTACAATCAGCCGCCGGCATACAGGTACGAAAGTCCTGATGGCAAAATTTTCGACACAATCGAAGATGCTGTCAAGAATTTCATGTGCCCCGGGGTGTGTAGCCCGGATTGTCCCCTTAGCCGAAGAAAAGGCACGGTTTTGCCGAATGGTCATGGATGCCATATGTGTCATCCTGACTATGCAAAATTGCACCCTGGCCTTGTGGCAATGGCGATGGGATACCGCATTGTCGGGGACTCCGGAAAGGGGTCTCTTAATTGAAGCGAAAACTCACCAGAAAAGAAAAAGGTGAACGGCTTGTAAAACTCTATCACCTTGACACAAAATGCGATATTAAATTTCGCGGGGAGGATGCTCGTGCAGCCCGACGATGGCTGTATGACTTTCTCCGCTCGTATCCTATGGTGTTCGCAGCATTCGATGGACCGAAAGACCCAATCACAATGACCTTTTACACCTCATCGGGCTTTTTGGTCCAGGATGTCCTTGATCTGATCTTTCAAAGGTCTGGGTTCGAGGATGTCGAGATGAGGGTGAATTACCAGTGTTTGTCTGTTTTGGAGGACGACTTAGAGCACAAAGGCAGCTTTAAGTTCGGCCGGAGAAAAAAGGGCTTTCTTGGCTTTATTTCTCCCAAAGACCCGAATGGGCAAACGCATCTCTGAGAAGAGCCACCTTCCGCTTGGAGGGTGGCTCTTTATATCCCCAAAAGGGATTTCTATCAGCCGCTTTTGCGCTGTTTTGCGCTAAAAACATTTTTCGGTAATTTAGCGGAATAGCCCTTGACGGATGCTTAACTCCAATTACAATTATAAACATAAGTGGATGTGGAGTCGTCCATTTTTGAGGAGGGATCTTGAGTGTATGGGCTGAGAGATCCCGGCATTTTTATTACTGGGAAAGGCAGGTGAAAAGCGAGGGCAGACAGTGCTGTTTGCTTTCGTTGCTATGGCAAAAGAAACTGAAATCAAATTACCCCCTGGTGTTGATCAGCTGGTGATTCCGGCAGTCTTGATGGACCAAAACAAATACCCGTGTTTGAGTTACTCGGCAATGATGCTTTACGCTGTTCTTCAAGCCTTGCCAAAGGAAGTCAGCGAAACGGGAGAGGAGTTTATTGAGATCTCCTCTATAGACATCCGCAGTATTGTGGGATGCAAGGACACGGCCTTCCGAACAAACCTGAAGGCACTAAAAAGCGCAGGTCTGGTTGAGTGTTACAAACCACGCTTTGCCAGCGTTCTGCGTTATGTTGTAAAGGAGGCCGCATAATGGAGGAGAACAACAAGTCTATCACCCTGATTGCGAAGGTCAATATTACCTACAAAGGTGAGTCCCGCATTGCAGCTGTCTACAACGACAGAACCGCAATCCTCGACACCGGAGAGGCTGTCACATTAAGCGAATCTCAGTTTGCAAAGGTCATGGAGAAGTGGCAGAAGGCAAAGGACGAGGAGGACGAAAAAGCCGCCCTGGAAGCAGCTAAGGCTGCCGAGGAAGAGGCCGAAAAGGCCCGGAAGGCGGCTGAGCGCAAGGCTCGAAAGAAGGCTGCCCGTGAGAAAGCCGCGATGGAGGCCGAGGAAGAGGAAAAGCAGGACGCCCATCTCCGTCTGCCGAGACGAAGCTACCGCGAGGAGTTTTCCAATGTGCCCAAACGCCCCAGTCTCGCAATGATTGCCGCTGCTACCCTGGTGTATGTTGCGGTTATCGGCGGGACACTCTTTGGGAGCACTTACCTCTTGGACAACTACATGAACAAGGTGAGTGTCGCCCAGCTCTCTACGCAGATGGCAAAGGACTCGCAGTTTACGCCCGACAATCTCAAGCAGTTGAAGATGCCGGAAAGCGTCTATGCAGAGCTGAATAAATCCGCCCCCGGCGGGCTGGTGTTGTGGGAGGACGCCCAGGGTATCGTTGGGCAGTATATCGCCATGGACGCCGTGAAGGGACAATATCTCTCCTATGATTTTGTTTCCGAATCCCGCACAATGGCGAATCCCTGGATCCAGAACCTGGACGATGACGCTCAACTCTACACGATCCAGTTTGATCCATATCAAACCTACCAACAACTCCTGTTCGCCGGAAGTCATGTCCGCATGAAGGCTGCCATGACCCACCTGGATGAGAACGGCAGGGCCACGCCGCAAACTTCGGTTTGCTCCATCAGTGAGGCTGCCGCCGACTACCGTGTGGATGACGATGAGAAAGAGGAGGAGAAGGCAAAGGTGGATACCCCCAAGGAGAACGAAGAGGGGTCCGAAGCCAACGCTGATGGGGAGCCCCAGCCCGATGAGAACAAGGAATCGGAAGGGGAAAAGGCCCCCGAGACTCCTAAGCCCAGCAAGCCCAGTAAGGCCGAGATCAAGGACCGGTTCGATGACATCGTTGTGGTGGACATTATCAACACCTCCAACGAGAGTATGTTTGATGTTTACCTTCCCCTTGCCCGGATGACCAGGGATGATCGGCGGGAGTTCCTGACCGAGAAGGCGAAATCCTCTGGTGCCGCTGCCTACTACGCCCGGTTTACTCCAATGTCCCTGGTCTTTGCTCTGGACGATACCCAGGTGTCCGAACTCTCCAAGGTTGAGAACATGACCAACGCCAAGATTACCTACACGCTCCTTCCGTCCTCCAGCAACGAAGGCTCTGCCGAGGAAAACTCCATGTACCTAAAGTTTATGGAGGTCCAGAGGGATGTCAACGAGATCTTCGGCGACGCGATGGCTACACAGTAAGGGGGGAATCCACATGAATGTGCTCTTGGACATTATGCTCTCCTACCGTGGGATTCTCGTCCTTACGATGATCGTGATTTTCATTGTCGGCATGGTGTACTGCCGGGTTGTTACCGGGGTCGGCATTACCAACATCTTCTTGTCGGCCCCGGCGCTGTCTCTGCCCAGCGGGAAGTCCCCTGAGGGCGGGACCAGCGCCGTCAGGGGACTGAAACAGCTTCTCGGCAAAGCCTCCTCTGTGGGGCTTCCAGCCCCCTCCTACGAGGAGATTCAGCTGACCGGAGGTTCAGGAAGAGGAACCGTTACAGAGGTCCTGGCGCAGCAAACGGAGAAGAAACTCATGGAGAGTTCGGGGCAGGGCAGTACCCCTTTCCCGACTTCTCCCCAGGACAGCCCCTTTTCCGGGCTTGAGTTCATGGGCGGCTCCGAATCTTCTGGTCAGCAATCCGATCCTATGGATGATATTTTCGACGGGTTTTCCCTTGGTGACACCTACGAGACCTGAACCCCAAACTCCCCCTAAAAGGGGGTTGACATGGCCTTAACTTTAATTACAATAATATCTGTAAGTATTATTCCTGCAAAATGACAGGAATGATGTTGGGCCAATCAAAATAGGGGATAGTGCGTCCAAAACGGGAAGAAAAGATTTGGATGAGCTATTCCTTTTTTGATGCCCTTATTTGAAAGGAGAAAAGTTTTATGGCGAACTACAACAAGGTTTCTATGGTGGGTTATATCGCCACCGGCAAAGACGAGAACGGGGAGCGCAAGCCTCTCAATCTCCGGACCATCGGAGAGAAGGAAACCGCCGTGCTGAACTTCAGCCTGGCTGTCCCTCGTGATCGGAAGGGCAGCGATGGCAAACGGGTTTACGACTACCCGGAGATGGTTGTGTTCGGCAAGACTGCTGAGTTTGTTGCTCAGTATTTCAAGCCGGGAGACATTATCACCATCGACGGCTCCATTCAGACCCGGACCTGGACCGACAAGGAGGGGACTAAGCGCTACACCACCGAGGTTTTGGTTGCGAACGCCGGTTTCCCTCTGGGGAAGGCCAACGAGGATGATACCGCTAAGACTGCCGCTCCGAAGGCTGCTCCTGCCAAGAAGACGCCGACTCCTGCGAACGACGATTTTGAGGAGATTGAGGAGGACGACCTGCCGTTCTAACCTCGAACCCCAGATCAAGCGGAGGGCTCCTTGTGGGGCCCTCTGTTTGCGGAAGGAGGAACACCATGGTCGAGTATGCAAAGATGTCCAAAAAGGCCAAGCGGGCCCACGACCTGCGGAAGCGCGGTTCCTGGGGCGGGCTGAACCCCGTCACCCGGAAGCCGACAAATCCCCGGGCCTACAACCGTGCCGCCCAAAAGCGTCAGCTGCGGGCGGGTCTGTGAGAGGAGAAAAGGAAATGCCCCAGATTCTTTCCCCGGCGTTGATTTCTGCGATAGCGGAATACAAGCGCCTGCTGTTCCTTGAGGATGCCCAGGAAGATAAGGTCAAAGCCCTGATGAGTGCGGAGGGCGTGTGGTTCGACAAAAACCGCTATGCTAACCATGTGCTCACCAGGGAGGAATACCTCCAGTTGGAAGGAAAGTTGAGCGAGGCCATTGGTCTGATTCCATACTCCGGTCTCTCTTGCCAAATCGGCACAATGCGGGGCCAGCTCGAATTGGAAGCCCGCCGCCAGGGTGTTTCTTCCTTGGAACTGGAGATGCCAACAGGTTTACTGTCGTCATCTCTTTGTGCGGAGATGGCGGAATATGCCCAGTGCCTTTCGGCTCGGATGACCCAATCCAAAATAGCGAAAAAACAGATGGAGCCCTACATGGACAATCTCGATGCCCTGACGGAAGCGTTCAAACTTCTTCCGCCAAGTTATCTGAGGTTCAACATCGCACGGGAGCTCCAGTTACTGAAAAAAAAGGAGGAATAAAAAATGGCAACATTTACGGTTAAAGACGGAATGGTCGGCGAGGGGGTCAAGTTCGACCGTATTCGCCGCATCACCGGATACCTGGTCGGCACCGTTGACCGCTTCAACAACGGCAAGCGTGCTGAGGAGCGAGACCGCGTGAAACACGGAGTTGGTTCTGAGTGTTGCTGCGGCGTCGGGGCCAAGGTATGAGAGGAGGGGCACTAGGCCGCCTAAAAACTTAATTACCGCCAGCGGGGTTCTCTGTGATCCCGCTGGCTTTTCTTTTAAGGCGTCTCTAAACCCGCCTTTGCATGGAAGGTCAGGGCTGGGAATAAAGCCCTAAGAACGAGTCCATACTCTGCCAAAGGAGGATTTGTATGGAAAAGCCAAGGGCCGGGGTAGAGATAAACCGGTCTAAATTAAAGGAAATCTCGGAGGTGTCAATCGACACTTCCAAGCCCTGCGAAGAACGAGTGAGGGATTTCATCAAACAGATCGGGGACCCGTACCACTACCTTGACCATGGAGTCGTAGTGTCAGTTGGGTTCGCCAAGGATGCTCCTTCCTTGCAGGAGAGGCTCGCAGCTTTCGCTGCCATGCACACAGATCAGGAAATTATTGGCAGCAGAAACCTCTTGACTTCTGACGGCAAATAAGGCATACTTAAAAAGTCAACGAGAGTTCACTTGCTAAACGAGCAAAATACGCCAGATAAATTTCCTGAAGTTTCTTTAGGAGGTTTATTATGGCGTATTTTTTATGCCCCGAAACAGATGGAACTATTTACAATGCGTTTGCCTATTACCGTCTTTCGAAAGAGGATGGAAAAAAGAATGCTGAGAGTGACAGCATCGGAAATCAGCGGAAACTCATCCATGAGTATGTGTCAAAACACCCCAATATTGTTTTGATTGGTGAAGCCTATGATGATGGCTACACCGGGACCAACTATGACCGTCCAGGTTTTCAAAGGGTTATGGAGGCAATAAAGAGTGGATCCGTTAATTGTGTGATTGTGAAGGATCTGTCACGGCTCGGCAGAGAATACATTGAAACAGGGAAATACCTGAGCATGGTCTTTCCTAGTTTTGGCGTGCGCTTCATCGCTATCAATGATGATGTGGACAGCGGCAACAGTAAGTCCGGAGATGATCTCATTGTCCCCATCAAAAACATCATGAACGAAAGCTATTGTCGAGAGCTTTCAAAAAAGTTGAGACAGCAATTTAGGATCCAGCGTGAGAACGGTGAGTATGTTGGTTCATTTGTTTCCTATGGTTATTTGAAGGACCCCAATAATAAACACAAACTTATCATTGACGAATGTGCAGCCAATGTGGTCCGTCTGATTTTCTCAATGAAATTACAGGGTTATAACCAACAGGCAATCGTAGATCACCTTACCGCAAACGGAATCCCGTCGCCATTAGCCTACAAGGAAAGCCTGGGGATGAATTACAAGTCAGGATTCAAAACGTCAGGGGATGGCAAATGGAGCGTTGGAACTGTTAGGCGGATCCTGCTCAACCCACTCTACATCGGTGTTTTGATTCAAGGGAAAAGAGGCACTCCAAACTACAAGATAAAAACAATGAGGAATCGGAATCCGACTGATTGGGTCATTGTGGAGAACAATCACCCACCCATTATTCCCCGTGCGGTGTTCGATACTGTCCAGAAAATGATGGAGCGCGATACAAGGACTTCGCCTCAAAGGACAACTCTGCTTCCTCTGTCCGGCGTCCTTTTCTGTCCAGACTGCGGAAGGGGACTTTGCCTTCGCAGTGTCTCCCGGGGAAGCAAAAAGTTCTACTACTATGTGTGCCCAACGCATAAACAGGGGAAAGGATGCTCCAGTCATTCCTTTGAACAAACAAGGTTAGAAGCGACTGTTTTGAACGCTATTAAATTGCAAGCGCAGTTGGTAGTTGAATTGGAAGAACTCTTACGGCAGATTGATCCCAACGAGATTGCCGCAGCGAAACTAAACCAGAATGACATTCATATGCAAGAGAAGGCAAGGGAATTAGCCAGGTGTCAGGACTTCAAGATGAAACTTTACGAGGCGTTTCAAGAGAGTTTGATCGACAGGGAAGAGTACGACATGATGAAACAAAAATATGACCGCCAAATCAGAGACATTACAGCGACTCTTGACAGGCTAAAACAGCAGCGAGCCTCTTTGCAAAATGAGGCGGCTGATGGACGGGAATGGCTCGATGTCTTTTTGGATTGTTGCTCAAAAGAGAAATTAACCAGAGACATGGTTGTTTCTCTTATCGACCGGATCTATGTGCATGAAGATAAAAGTCTGGAAATCGATTTTAATTATAAGAACGAGATTGCGTATTATCAAAGTTTGGTCAGGCAGTTTGAGAAGGAGGCGAGTTAATGCCCAGAAAAAGCAGATACGAGAACACCGCCGTAAAAGATGAACTGAACATTAAAGCACCAGGAACACTTGCCGCTGTCTATGCGCGAATATCCGTAGACGATGGAGATAGTGAAATCGACGAGTCAATTTCAAACCAGCAGAAAATTATCCACGCCTTTTTACAAACACACCATAGTATTTCCTTGATCGACACATATATTGATAATGGTTATAGTGGGATGAACTATAATCGTCCTGGATTCCAGAAGATGTTGCTGGATATTAACAAGGGAAAAATCAACTGTGTTATTGTCAAGGACATTTCACGATTTGGCAGAAACTTCATCGTTACAAGCGAGTTCTTAGAGAAAATCTTTCCGGAAATGGGAATAAGATTGATCAGCGTCAATGACGATTTTGACAGTTTTGACGGTGACAAAAATGTAAGCGACCTCATCATGCCGCTCAAAATGGTGTTGAATGATGAATATGCCCGCGATATTTCCAGGAAAATAAGAAGCAGCTTTGACACACGAATGAAAAGCGGAGAGTTCTTGCCAGCGGCCGGGAGCATCCCATACGGCTATCTGCGAAACGCAGAGAAATGTACTTATGATATTGACCTGGAAACAGCACCGGTTGTGGTCCGCATTTTCCAGGAACGGGCGTTGGGCATATCTTACAACGCGATTGCAAAAAGGTTAAACCATGATAGTATCCCCAGCCCTGGTCGCTTGCGATACATGAGAGGGCAAAATAAGAACCCGATATACGCAAACTCGATCTGGCTTCGTGGCGCAATAAAAGATATTGTAACTGACAGAGCATATCTGGGAGAACGAGTCCACGGCAAAATGAAAAAAGAAAATATGGACAGCAAAAAAGAAACACGTTCATCTGACAAATGGACAATAATAAAAAATGCCCATCCGCCAATCGTCACGGAGGAGCTTTTTGAGCGAGTTCAAAATGTAAATCAGGATGTAAAAATTCGCAGAAGTCATTTCAAAAAACGAACAGACATTATTGACCCTTATCGTGACGCTTTGTACCAGAAAATTTACTGCGCCGACTGTGGGGCGCCTATGCTTGCACAAAAACAAAAAAAAGACAGAGAAAACGCAAAAACATCCATCTCCTATGAATGCACCAGGTATATTGAATCGCAGCATTTTCAGTGCGGGAAACACAGGATTTCCCAGGCAATCATTATCTCCGAAATAAGAAAAGCAATAGAGATACAAGTAAAACTATCGGTCGATCTGAAGGCAATGGTGGACAGCATCAAGAAAAATCCGGCGATAAAAGCATACCATACGGACTTACAAAAGAAACTTACCAGTCTTCGAATCAAGAAAAGCAACACCAGCGGGAAAATTGAAAACCTTTTAGTTGATTTGGTCAATAGTCTCATTACCAGGATGGAGTATGATTATATGCGATCTCAGTATCAAGATCTTCTTTCTCAAATCGAGAAAGAAGAAGAACTCCTCTTAACGAAACTTCAGCAGTGGAAGGAAGTGGAGACAGATGCGCTGAGGTGGATCGAGCTTGTTCAGGCTTACTCCGGCACTCTGGAAATCGGCAAAGAACTGATGGATACTCTAATCAATAAAGTCTGCATTTCACAAAATGGGGCGATCCATATTGAGTTTGCCTTTTCCGATCCGTTTATTTCAGTTTTGTCCTTTTTAGACGCGACAACAGAAGGGTAGGGGAGAACTGTATTATGTTCACTAAATTTCTTTATATGAGATTATCGATGGAAGATAAGGAAATGGCAACGGGCAAGATCAAAGAAAGCTCAAGTATTTCTTCTCAGCGGGAATGTATTCAGTCGTTTCTTTTATCACACCCTGAATTAGGAACGGATTTTACGGAAATCATCGACGACGGTTGTA
This sequence comes from uncultured Angelakisella sp., assembly GCA_910585535.1. Taxonomy (GTDB): domain Bacteria; phylum Bacillota; class Clostridia; order Oscillospirales; family Ruminococcaceae; genus Angelakisella. The sequence goes on from CAJUFK010000006.1 coordinate 62,797, forward strand.
CGGGCACCAACGATGACAGACCGGGACTGCAATTCATCTTGCAAAACATCCCAACCAGAAAGGTTGAAATTATAATCGTAAAAGATTTGTCCCGATTCTTCAGAAACTATATTGAGGCTGGACGGTATCTGGAGTTGGTCTTCCCGCTCCATAATGTGCGGTTTATTTCGGTCAATGATGGCTTCGACAGCAAGAATTTAGGAGAATCAATCGGGGGGCCGGAACTTGCGATCCGTAACCTCTTGAATCAAATGTACAGCATCGACACATCCAAAAAGGTTAAGAGTGTCATGGACATGAAGAAGCGTGATGGAAAATATTTCGCCGGCACCGCTCCATATGGATACAAGAAAAACAGGGAAGAGGACTCTTTGGAGGTTGACGACGAGGCAGCCCATATCGTGAAAAATATATTTCAGTGGGCAGCGGATGGGGTATCCATAACGGAAATCGCTCAAAGACTGAATGCGGACAACATCCCGACTCCCTCTGCGTATATGGCGTCAAAGAGGGGAAAGTACCCTGTTGCTAAGATTTGGAAGTACGACAATATAAGAAGTATCATCAGGGAACGGGTTTATACAGGCGACAGCATCCCTTTCCGTTCCCAGGTCGAGAAGGTCGGCAGCAACCGCACGATCCAGATCCCTTTAGAAGACCGAATGATAATCCCTCGAACCCATGAACCTATTGTTTCGCACGAGCTTTTCGACAGGGCAAATCAGGCGACCTCTCGGCAGCCAAAATCACAGTCCTCCTCAGGGAAGAAGCCTGACGGAGAACCGGAGCGAAAGAAGGCGATGGCGGAAGTTGGATTCCCAGTTCCGTTAGTTTGTGGCTGTTGCGGGCTGCATTTAATGAGGTGTCACTCAACCTATATATGCAAAACCGCCCAATACGACCTTGAGGCAGCGAGCTGCGCCCAGATAAAAATCACCCTGTCCCGAGCCAGAAAGGCAGTCATCACGAGTCTAACATCAAAAGCGGCTTTCGTAAAGAAAAGGGCAGAGACTATGGAGAGAGAGGTCTCAGACCTAAGGAATCAGAAGAAGTTGCTTGAAAGGGAGATCGCTACCCACAAGAAGATGGAGGAGGCATCGCGATCCGAATTTGTTCATTTGTATGAGCAATACGCAAGCGGGCAGCTTTCTAAAGAGGAGTTTGTCTCCGGTAAGGAGAACTGTGCGGAGGAACGCAGTCGTTTGAGGTCAAGCATCCATGAAGCATCGGAGCGCAACCGAGAGATCGACTCGTCCATAGAGGCCATTGTACAGGCTGCGAGGGCCGAGGCGGAATTTGCATCTGACATGTTTAACGATATTACAGATGAGGTTATTAAAAAATATGTAAAGCGCATCACCGTATATCCAGACGCCGTAATTGATATTGAGTGGCAACCCAAAGGACCTTTCGCCCCAAAAGCAGAGAAAGGTACGCTGGTGGCACCCTCAGAAGAAAAAAAATGTGTTGTCCCTACTTGACTTCAGTCATGAGCGGCAGCCCAATCATACAAAATGGGATGCTGGTGGGATCTGTAACTCACGTCTTTGTAAAGGATCCAACCAGAGGGTTCGGTGTGTTTGCAGAAAATATTCAAGAAAATGCAGAAAAAACACTTTTGTCAACAAAAAAATCTGCATAAGCATATCGAAATAAAGAATCATGTCAAATAATAAAGTGAAAAAATATTTTTTATTATCAAAATATAGTTGCGTATTTTGAGGGAATATGATATTATAAGTGAGGTGGTACAAAAATCCAGATAAAAAGGGAGGAACTGCGTTGAACACAAAGAAAATTGCGCTTATTACGAAGGAAGAAAAGGAATTAGGCGAAAACTGCAAAAATGCACTGGAGAAAAAGGGTTTCGAGGTAATTTTCGCGCCGCGGGACGGCGGAAAAGTGCTGGAAATGATCCGGGAGATGAAGCCTGCGGTAGTCTTGATGGAGGTTTTTATGCCCAAGCTGGACGCCCTGGGAGTCATCCGCGAGATGATGAAGGAAAGCAGCCGTCCCAAGCTGTTTACCGTTTCCTCGGTAGATCACTCCGCCATTACCGACGAGCTGATCCGGGCAGGAGCATCCTACCACTTTACCCGGCCTTTTGACCCGGAGCTGATGGCGGAGCGCATCGACGCCTTTGCGGGGTTCCATCCCCTGGCCCCGGATTCTTCCGAAAGCCGCAGAAGTTCCTTTGATCTGGAAGGACTGGTCACCTCCATCATTCTGGAGATCGGCGTCCCGGCCCACATCAAGGGCTATCAGTACCTCCGGGACTCCATCATGCTGGCAGTGAAGGAGCCGGATGTCATCAACGGGGTTACCAAGGTCCTTTATCCCACTGTAGCCAAAAAGAACGGAACCACCGCCTCCCGGGTGGAGCGCGCCATCCGGCACGCCATTGAGGTTGCCTGGGACCGGGGAGATGTAGACGTCCTTAACTCCTACTTTGGCTATACCATCCACAATCTTCGGGGAAAGCCAACAAACAGCGAATTTATTGCTATGATCGCTGACAAAATCCGTCTGAAGAAAAAGAACCAGGAAAGCTGATTGGCTGCGGAACATCTGGGAGGGTGCCTCTTCCAGATGTTCTTTTTGTTTTCAAACCTCCTTGGACAGGGCAAACGCATGAAAAACAAATGAGTATACAAAGTAGAGGAAACGAGGTAA
>CAJUFK010000007.1 GCA_910585535.1 uncultured Angelakisella sp.
GACCTTGGGGGCGGAGAGGGTGAGGCGGTTGTCACAGTAAACGGGGCTTTTGATGCCGCTGGCCCAGACAAAGGGCTCCTCCGGGCGGAAGAAAACGGCTTTGATGGAGAGGAGGTCCTTAGCAATGGTCTTCTGGAGGTCGGTCATAGGTGATCCCATCCTTTCTGGCAGGCAAACGCCCGCACACCCTGCTCGGCCCTTCGGGCCTTACGTTGTCCTGTTTCCTAACTCCTGCCTGGAGTTCTACAAAGTGGGCTGTCTCAGGTTGCCTGTAACAGCCGGAGGAACGACTTTCTGCCGGATCGTCATTCACCTTATTTCAGGTAAGACAGCGGATTGGTATGTTTGCCGTTTACACGGATCTCAAAATGGAGGTGCGGGCCTGTAGACCAGCCGGTACTGCCTACATTGCCGATGTTCTGGCCCTTCTTCACAAAGTCCCCGACGCTGACGTTGACACTGCTCAGGTGGGCGTAAAGGGTCGAGTAACCACCGCCGTGATCCACAATGATATACTTCCCGTACCCCACCCCCGGGACATAGGTGGTTTTGGTAAAGATGACATTTCCGGAGTTGGCCGCCACCACACTTTTGCCGTTGACGTTGGCCCCGGTAAAATCCACCCCGGTGTGGAAGTCGGTGCCGTTAAAACGCCAGCCGTAATAGGAACTGATGTAGGTATACCCCGGCACCGGATACATAAAGGTACCGCCTACAAAATCCTCTATCTCCTCGCCTTCCATGCTCTCGTAGATGCGGTCAATCTCCGCCTGGGTCTCCTTCATCTCCTGCTGCTTGGCGGCAATATCGGCCAGGAATTCCTTTTCCATCTGGGAGATGCTTTGGATCTCCGCCACGGTGGCGGAGAGCTTCGCGTCCAGCTGGCGGCGGGTCTCTTCGGCCTGGGCTTTGGTGGTCCCCAGCTCCGCCCGGTCCGCCTCTACGGCGGCTTTGGCTTCCTCCACGGCGGCCTTGGCCTCCTCCACGTTCCTCAGGGTCTGCTCCAAATCGTCCAGGATGTCCTGGTCGTGCTGGGCCACCCGCTTCAGGTACTCGCTGGCCGTAAGGAAATCCCCAAAGCTTTCCGCCCCCAGCAGAAGGGAGAGGGTGGAGGTGTGTTCTGACATATACATGGCCCGCATCCGGCGCTTAAAGAGTTCGTAGTTCTCGTCGATGCTGCCCTCCAGGTTGTCGATCTCTTCCTCTTTCTGGACAATATCCTGTTCCAGACCTGCGATCTTGTTTTCCAGCGCCACGATCTTTTCCTCCAAAGCTGCGATCTGGCTCTTCATAATGGCGATCTCCTGGGTGGTCTTTTCCTTGATGGCCTCCTGTTTGGCCTTCTCCGTTTTGGCGGCGTTTACCTTGGCCTGGAGGGCGTCGGCCTCCTTTTGGAGCTGATCCAGCTTATCGTTAAGGTCGTCCACTTCGTCCCCCAAAGCCACGGCGGAGGTGCAGAACAGCATCCCGGCACAGAGCAGGAGAGCAAAGAACCGTTTCAGTGAATGCTTCATGGTGTTCCTCCCCTAAACTTTCAGATACCGGCCCACAAAGAAGAGGGCGCCGGCGACACCAAAGGCAGCTCCTGCTCCGCAGAAGCCCCCCAGCATCCGGAGGGCGACATCCTCAAAGCGGACCAGGTGCTGGTAGGCCAGCTGGAGCCAGCTGGGCCCGCCTCCCCCCAGCCAATCCAGAAGGTAGTAGTACCCCACCCACAGCAGGGCAAAAGCCAGCAGGGCGGAAAGAAGGCCGATGAGGACCCCTTCCACCAGAAACGGCAGGCGGATAAAGGTATCGGTGGCCCCGACGTACTTCATGATACTGATCTCTTTTCGCCGGCTGAAGATGGTTAGCTTAATGGTGTTGCTGACGATGAGGATGGACACCGCCCCCAGAATGGCCACAATGGCCAGCCCCCCATAGTTCACCGCCTTTTTGATGCCCACCAGGGTGGCGGCCATATCGGTGGGAGAGTTCACCTCCATCACCAGGGGAAGTTCCTGAAGCTTCGCCACGGTATCCCCCAGCAGTTCCAGGTCCTTGACCTTGACGTAATAGGTGGCGGGAAGGGGATTATCCTCTTTAAGGGCGTCCATAAGATAGGCGGCGTTGCCCAGCCGCTCCATCTGGCCCTCCAGGGCCTCATCCCGGGAGATATACTTTACCGACGCCACATTCTCGATCTCCTGGAGGGAAAAGGCCAGGCCCTCGGCCTCGGCGTCGCTGGCGCTGTCTTCTACAAAAACCACCACGTCGTTTTGGCTCTCGATATAGCCCACCACCGCATCGGCGTTGAGGGAAAACAACACCGCCGCCCCAATCAGGAGCATACAGGCCACCAGCACCCCAATGGAAGCGATGGTCATCTGGCGGTTGGCCCGGACGTTCCGGGCACCTTCCCCGATGAGATAGCGCATACTACCCAAAGTCATGGCATTCTCCCTCCCCGATCCAAGGTGATCCGTCCCTTTTCAATGCCAATGATCCGGTGGTCGAACTGGGAGACCAGGCCGTGTTCATGGGTGACCATAACAATGGTGGTGCCGCATTTATTGATCTCGTTGAGGAGATCCACGATCTCGTAGGAAAGTTCCGGATCGATGTTTCCGGTGGGCTCGTCGGCGATGATGATGGCGGGATTGTTCACCAGGGCCCGGGCCAGGGCCACCCGCTGCTGTTCCCCGCCGCTGATCTCCGCCGGGTAGCTCCGGGCCTTTTTTGCCAGGCCCAAAAGATCCAGGATGTAGGGCACCCTGCGGCGGATAAACTTTGTGGAAACGTTGGTGACCTGCATGGCGAAGGCCACGTTGTCATAGACGGTCATTGTAGGGATGAGACGGAAGTCCTGGAACACCACCCCTACCGTCCGGCGGAAGGCCGGGATCTGCCGGCGCTTCATCTTTACCAGGTCCTGGCCGTTGACCACCACCGAACCCTTGGTTGGGGTCTCCTCCCGGAGAAGGAGCTTAATGAGGGTGCTTTTTCCCGCTCCGGAGGGGCCTACGATAAAGACAAACTCCCCCTTGCCCACATAGAGGGAAACATGGTGGAGGGCATGGGTGCCGCTTTCATAGGTCTTGGAGACATCCTTTAGGTTTATCATGCTTCACACCTCCTAAACACAGCGTGGGCTACAGGGAAAACAGCGTCCTTTGGACAACCTGTGGGGCTGTCCAAAGCGGCGCTGTTTTTGTCGAGGCGCCGTATCTATTCTACGGCACGTCGGTTCTTCTGTCAACCGTTCCTGCGAAATTTTCGATGAGACGGGACGGCACGCATCGACACTGGCACGCGCATCGTCAGTTTTTAGTATTTCACCGGATTGGCGGTAAGGTACTTCTTCACCATAAGGGCCACCTTAAAGACAATGGCATGGTCGAACTCCCGCAGATCCAGGCCGGTGAGCTTTTTGATCTTCTCCAGGCGGTAGACCAACGTATTGCGGTGGACAAACAGCTTGCGGCTGGTCTCCGAAACGTTCAGGTTGTTCTCGAAGAACTTCTGGATGGTAAACAGCGTCTCCTGGTCCAAACTTTCGATGGAACCCTTCTTAAAGACCTCCCGAAGGAACATCTCACAGAGGGTGGTGGGCAGCTGATAGATAATCCGGGCGATGCCCAGATTGTCGTAGCTGACAATGAGCTTTTCGGTGTCGAACACCTTGCCCACTTCCAGGGCGGCTTGAGCCTCCCGGAAGGACCGGGCCAGGTCCTTGATGCCGGTGACCACCGTTCCGATGCCCACTACCACCTTGGTGTAGAATTCGCTGCCCAAGGTATCCACAATGGAACGGGCCAGCTTCTCCAGGTCCTTGGTCTCGATGCCGCTTTTGATCTCTTTAACTAAAACGATGTCGCTTTCGCTGATGTTAAAGACAAAATCCTTCTGCTTATCGGGGAAAAGGTTCTGGATAACATCGAAAGCGGAAATATCGTTGGCGGAAATGATGCGGATAAGCAGCACCACCCGGCTAACATCGGAACTGAAATGGAGTTCCCGGGCCTTGACGAAAATATCCCCGGGGAGGATATTGTCCAAAATGACATTTTTGATAAAGTTGCTGCGGTCGTACTTTTCATCATAATACTGCTTGATATTTTGCAGGGAGATGGTGAGAACGCCGCAGATCTTGGCGGCCAGGTCGTCGGCGCCGGAGACAAAGACCGCGTACTCCGCCTTCATCTTGGATCCAAAGGGTTTATACGTAACCCCGTCCCGAACGAACAGGTCGTTGTTTTCCCCCAGGTCGATGGCGAGGAAATCGTTGGGCTCCCCTATTTTGGTTAGGTCGCTGCAGGCAATGATCGTCGCGTTCTCATCCACCACGCCGATGGTGCGGTTGATGGTATCCCTCATCTGGTAAACGAGCCCCTGGAATAATCTGTTCGACATAATGCTACCCTCTCTCTTCTTACTCTGTTCGCTGGGGTCAGGCACTTCCCAAAGTTTTACACAAGACTATTGTACAATTTTTTTTGTGCATTTGCAACAGTTTTTTTCTAGGAAATTCTTCTTATCAGAAGGAAGATTGGCACTTTTGTCTACGAAACAGGGAAAAAAGGAATGAGAATCACAAAATCAGCCTGTTGAAAGGCGGCTCTCGTAAAAAAATAGCCAAAAGCCGAAGGCCGTCGAAGGGGGACGGAGTCTTGACAGGGCAGTTACAATGGAAGGGAAAGGCAGCAAAAAGGAGCGGGCGTTTATGAAAACAGAGCGTTTGGACAAGATCCTGGCGGCGCAGTCCACTTGGTCCCGCAAGGAGGTAAAGGAGCTGGTCCGCAAAGGACTGGTGACGGTGGACGGCTCCCCGGCCAAGGGGGCGGACCAAAAGGTGGACCCTGACAAAAGCTGTGTCCAAGTTGCCGGACGAACCGTCCCTCTGCGGATCCGCCTCTACCTGATGATGAACAAGCCCGCCGGGGTGGTCTCCGCCAGCCGGGACGACAGCTGCCCCACCGTAGTGGACCTGGTGCCGCCGGAGCTGCTCCGCCAGGGGCTCTTCCCTGCCGGGCGTCTGGATAAGGACACCACCGGAATGGTTATCATCACCGACGACGGGGCCCTGGCCCACCGCATCCTCTCCCCCAAAAGCCACGTCCCCAAGGTCTACCTGGCCCGGCTGGACCGTCCCCTCACCCCGGAGATGGCGGAGGGCTTCGCCGCCGGCATCCCCCTGGGGGAGGAAGGGGCCACCCTTCCTGCAAAGCTGGAGCCTTTGGAGGAGACCCTGGCCCGGGTGACCCTTCGGGAGGGGATGTACCACCAGATCAAGCGGATGTTCGCCGTCTACGGGGCCAAGGTGGTGGAGCTGCGGCGGATCTCCATGGGGGGGCTGGCCCTGGATGAAAGCCTGGCCCCGGGCCAATGCCGGGAACTCACCCCCCAGGAGGTGGAGCTGCTTCAGCAGCGGTAACCTGGAGAGGGCTCTGTGCAGCCTTCTGGGCCAGAAAACCAAAAGGCCAAGGCCATATTTCGTCACAAAAGAGAGGTGCTGTTTATGCCGCAAATGAATCGTGGGGGCAAATTTGTCTTTGGGAAATCGATCATAAGGGAAAACGGAGCCGTTCAACTCCCTCCCCAGGCTGTCCGGGAGTACCAGATTGCAGCGGAGGGCCGGGTCTATCTCTTTACCGGGAGCAGGAGTACCGGCGGGTTCTGCGTCACCCGAAAGGGGCTGCTGGCATCCTCAACGCTGGGGCACATCCTGACCGAAAATCCCGGCCTGCTGGATTACACCCTGGAGTGCGGCGCTTTTTTGCGGTACAAGGGCCGCTCCTACTGCTGGACCGGCATTACAGAGGACGGAAGGATCACCCTGTCCCAGGCGATGATGGACCTGCTGAAGCTTGCGCCGGGGATGGAACTCTTGTCCATCCGGAGCAGCGACATTGCCTTTACAATGGGAGCAAAGGGGCCTCTGTTGGAGAAAGCGCGGAATTATGATGGGGTCATCCCTGTGTTCTGACCGTAAGGTCAAAAAGTTTGGCTTGCCCTTTCCCTCCTTTTTTGTTAAAATACCAAATAGACTTTGCCAAAAAAGGAGGGGGCTGTTTTGCAGATCGGAACCGTTTCTCTCACCGGCGGTGCGGCCCTGGCCCCCATGGCGGGGGTGGCGGACCGGGCCTTCCGGGAAATCTGCCGTTCCTTTGGGGCGGTGTACACCGTGGGGGAGATGGTCAGCGCCCGGGGGCTCCTCCAGGGGAGCGGCAAGTCGGAGGAGCTGCTGGTTATGGGCCCAAAGGAACGCCCCGGTGCCGTCCAGCTGTTCGGGGACGACCCGGAGACGCTGGCTCGGGCGGTGGATGTGGCCATGAAGTTTCAGCCGGAGGTCATCGACCTGAATATGGGCTGTCCCGCCCCCAAAATTGCTGGGAACAAGGCCGGGGCCGCCCTAATGAAGGACCCGGACCTGGCCGCCCGGATCATCCGGGGGGTGAAGGCTGCCAGTCCCGTTCCGGTGACGGTGAAGTTCCGCAAGGGTTGGGACGAAACCTCGGTAAACGCCCTGGAGTTCGCCAAAATGGCCCAGGAGAGCGGGGCCGACGCCATTGCCCTCCACGGGCGGACCAGGGCCCAGATGTACGCCCCTCCGGCGGACTGGGAGATTATCCGCCAGGTGAAGGCGGCGGTTTCTATCCCGGTAATGGGCAATGGGGATGTGGACAGCCCCCAGGCTGCAAAGCGGATGCTGGAATCCACCGGCTGTGACCTGGTGATGGTGGGCCGGGGGGCTTTGGGCAGGCCCTGGCTCTTCGGGCAGGTCGCCGCCTTTCTTCGGGACGGAACAGTCCTCCCCGAGCCGCCTATGGGGGAGCGGATGGAGGTCATGCTCCGCCAGGTTGCGCTGATGGCGGCCTACAAAGGGGATCGTATCGCCTTCCGGGAGGCCCGGAAGCACTGCGGCTGGTACATCACCGGAATGCGGGGCGCTGCGGCCCTTCGCCGGCAGGCGGGGACTGTCTCCTGCCTGGAGGACGTCAAACAACTGGCTCAGGCGGCTATCCGCCTGGCAGAGGAAAACAACCAGGGAGAGGAAGAAGCGATATGAAGTGGAAACGGAATCTGGTGCTGATCTTTTTACTGCTGGCGGGGGTGGTCATGGGTTCCCTTCTGGCCACCGTCACTGCTAAGGTCCCCTTTCTGGGCTGGCTCAGCTATGGCAGCAGCGTGGGGATCTCCACAGCAGAGCCTATGCTCCTGGATCTGGCGGTGTTACAGGTGGCCTTTGGCTTCCAGTTTCAAATCAACGTGGCCCAGATCATCTGCATCATCCTGGCCATTTTGATGTACAAAGGCCTGGCCGACCGTCTATAAGGAGGAACCTATGAGGTCACGTCGTTTTTGGGCCCTTTTGCTGGTCCTTCTGCTCCTCCTGCCGGGGTGCAAAAAATCGGAGATGGGGGGTAACCTTGGAGGCAGCGGAAAGAAAGACCCCTCTTCCGGTTCCGCCGGGGAAAACCCGGATTGGCCGGTGCGGATCAGGGAAGCAGACATTCCGGAAGCCCCCCAGAAGGTGGTTTCCCTCTCCCCCGGCACCACTGAAATGCTCTTCGCTATGGGCCTGGGGAGCCGGGTGGTGGGGGTCAGCGATTACTGCGACTACCCCGCCGCCGAGGTGGAAAAGCGCCACCGGTGCGGCTCGGTCCTCTCCCCTGACACTGACCGGATCCGCTCCCAGGGGGCCGACCTGGTGGTGGCCTCGGCCGCTCTCACCGAGCAGGATCTTATCCGCCTCCAACAGCTGGAGATTCCTGTGCTGGTGCTGAAGCGGGCAGATTCCCTGGAGGAACTGCGGCAGAACTACCTGGATCTTGCCCTGGCCCTTATGGGGGCCACCTCCGGCAAAAACCACGGGGAGGGCTACTGGAAGGAACTGGAGGGGATGATCCGGGAGGGGGCCGCCGCCTCAGACGGCACCGCCCCCAAGGCCATTCTCCTGCGCCAGATGGGCTACGGCATGGCCACCGGGGAGACCTTCGAGGGGGCCCTCCTGGAGGAGCTGGGCTTTGTCAACGACGCCAAGGCCTACACCGGCTGGCTCTACGACCGGGCCAACGTAGCCGCCCTGGAACCGGACGTCATCTTTGCCGACACGGCCATCCCGGTGGATGAAGTGAAAAAGAGCGTCATCTATCAGCCGGTGGCGGCGGTGAAAAACGACAAGGTGATGAACGTGGATTTTACCGTCTTTGAACGGCAAAGTCCCCGGATGTTCGAGACCCTGCGGGAAATGGGAAAATTCGGACACGGGGGATAAAAGGGGACCCTCCCGGGGAGAACGGGAGGGTCTTTTTCATAAAATCCATTTTTTGCTGGCTTCTTCAAGAAAGACAAAATCGCAGCTGTTTTTTACAAGGCCGGGATCTTTTCCCAAAATAACCCGTCTGTATGTACGCGCCGCAAGCTTCTGAATTTGCTCCTGATTCTTGATACAAAAACGAAGTTCCTGTGAAAGAAGGGCACGATAAGCCAGATCCGGTTCCTTTGAAATGATTCGCTCTATGGCCAATCCCTTTGGAATAGGAAACATATAGTTAAACCGCAGAGATGCTAATATCCTTCCATTTCTATCTTCTATCAAAAAATTATCCGGCTTTTTTTGCTTATAGGAACTTACCGGAACATAATAATCCATACCATTTACCTGTAACACAATACCGCATAGGAATTTCGGCTTTCGCTTGTCACCGTAATCCATATTAGGTACTCTGCTAAAACCCCTACGGCTCTCTTCCTCCTTTTTCAGATAGGAGACATAATCCAAGCTGACGGTATAAAAATTAAGCTTTTGCATTTCTTTTCCCTTCCTCTCTTTTCCCTTCCTCAAAGCAAAAAGGAAGATGGTTTCCCACCCTCCTTTTCCATTAAGACTGCAAAGCAAAAAGGAAGATGGTTTCCCACCCTCCTTTTCCATTAAGACTGCTGTTAAGGCCGCAGCGCACCTTTCATAAATGACCTGCTCTTAAAGCGGCAGGGCACTTGTCATAAATGACCTGCTCTCAAAGCGGCAGGGCGCTTATCATGCTGGGCATTTCTACCCGGTACTATTATTATACGCCGCCGCCCTGATCCTGTCAAGAAACATTTTCCGGATGGCCGGGATCTCCCCCAGACCCTCCAGGATACAGTCCACCTGGCAACCGTCCCGGGTGAGGGCTGTCCTCCAGGATCCCTCCCCTTCCCCGGCCATGTCGTTTTTGGCGTGGTCCCCGGCGGTGAACAGGAAGGGGCGCAGAAGGACCTTTTGGGGACGGAGCTTCGTCAAACGGCGGCGGACACTGGCAAGCCCCTGGTAACCTTCTACCGTTCCCACCAGGACCCGCTCCTCCCCTAGTTCCCGAAAGGCGCATTCCAAGGCGGGGTAGGCAAAATCCCCCCGGTGGCCGGTGCCGTGGCCCAAAAGGACCAGCACCGTGTCCTCCCGGATCTTCCCCTGGCGGGACAGTACCGCCTTTGCCGCCTGTTCCAGGCCGGCAGGGCAGTCCAGCAGGGGCGGCAGTACAGAAAGCGCCGCAAATTGGGGCGCCGCCCTCCGGCAGTCCTCCAGCAGGCGGTCGTACTCGATTCCGGCAATGACAAAGGTTGTCAGGACCAGAACCCTGGAGATCCCCGCCTCCCCCATCCTTTGAAGGGCAGAAATGACGTCCCAGGTCTTTTTTCCCGTTTCGGCAAGTTTTTTGCGGATGACGCCGCTGGTCACCGCCTCATAGATTGGGACGCCGGGGTATTTTTCCCGGGCATCCCGGAAGATGGCTCCGTAAGTCTTTTCCCAGCTGTCCAGGTGGGTGGTGCCAAAGCAGACGATAAGAATGCCGTCCATCAATACTTGTTCCTCTTTCCCGCCTGGCTTTCGCCCTTGTTGGCCATGGTGTCGCAAAGGGGGATGAAATACCGGGCGTCACGGTCAGTGGGATCCAGTTCCAGCGCCTGGGCAAAATATTGTTTGGCCTCCTGGAAGCGGTCCAAACCGAACAGGGCCCGAGCGGTGCGGTACCACCACAGGGGATCGTTTTCCCCCTCCTCCCGGGTTGCCTCCAGGACCTCCAGGGCTTTTTTCATCTGCCCAAGGTTTCCCAGGGCACGGGCCAGGCGGCCCTGGATGCCGTATTCCCGCCGGATCTCCTCGGGCAGGGCGGCGATCTCTGCCAAAATGGTCTTGTTTTTATGTTCCTCGTGGAGCCGGTCCAGGCGCTCCAGAAGGGCTTCCTCCGCCATCTTCTCTTCCTCCTAACTTTCGTGGCAAATATCGGTGATCTCCTGGTTTTGGCCAAAGCGGATGACCAGCAGTTCATCGGTGATCTCCGGATCCAAAGAAAAATCAAAGATGCAGTCTATCCCCCCGTCCTTTGCCGGGGCCAAAGTGATCCCTCTGGGCTCCAGAGCGTCAAGAAACCGCTCCGGGGTGATCTCCTCCCGGTGCTGTACCCCAAGGGCCCCGGTGAGGGCATCCTCATCCATCTCCTCCACCTGATCCCGGATGAAAAATTCGATGACCTGGTTACTTCTGTGATCCGCCTCGATCCTGGCCCGGGCCTTTTGGTACAGTTCCGGGATGGCATTGAGCAGCGACTGAATGGCCTCCCATCGGGGCGGCTGGGCCAGGCCGTCCCAGATGAACAGGTCTACCATCCGGCTTTTGCCCCGGAGAGGAAGGGGGAAGGTCTGGAACAGGCCCTCCTTCACCGGGAAGCGGAGGACGCCGAAAAGGGCGGTCTCCAGCAGGGCGGTACCCTCCCAGCCCCGGCCCTCCCAGTCGTTGCCGTTTCCTCCGGCCTGGGGTTTTGCCTGGGCGGGGGCTTTTTTCTGCTCCCAGCCGTTGGCCGTCTCCTCCTCTTTGGGCTTTACAAGCCGGGGAGCCTCGGTTCGGTCCTCCCAGCCGTTTGGCTTTTGGATCGCCTGGAGGCGGGGCTTGTGGTCAGGTTTCTCCTTCTTATCGTTTTTCACTATGCCGTTTGTCGAAACCCCCAGCCAGATGAGAAAATTCTTGGCGTCCTGGTTTTCCGGGTTCAGTTCCTGGGCCCGGAGGAAGCACTTCCGGGCCTCGTTATTCCGATTCTGATGGTAAAGGGCGAAGCCCATGCGGCTCCACCACCGGTCGTCCTGGGCTCCGGCCTCCCGGGTGGACTCCAGCACCTGGATGGCCTCGTTATATTTTCCCAGGTTATTCAGGGCCCGGGCCAAACGGCCCTGGATCTCGTACTCCTTTTGAATCTCCTCCGGGAGCCCTTGGACCTCCTGAAGGATCTTTTTATGCTGGTTCTCCTCGTGCCACTGGTCCAAACGGGCCAGAAGTTCTTGGTCTATCATCGGTCAATCCTCCCTAATTTCAAGTACCCTCCGGTAAAAATCATAATCATCGTCCAGCTCCTCCCCATCCCGCCACTCCTCATACCGGAAATAGGGCGCGCAGGGCAGAAAGCCCACTACCGGACCGGCTCCGCCGCAGAGATTGCAGCCGCCGTCGCCTCCCTTGTGGACCAGGCTGCCATCCGGGTCCACCGTCAACTCCAGCCGGTAGGGGTCGTAAGCCATTGACAGGCCAAAAAAGTTGGGTTCCTTCATGTCATAGGGGCGGCTGTCCTCCAGCTCCCCAAAGTAAAGGAGGCGAAAGTCCAGGTCCAGGCTGTCCCCCCAGGGGAAGAAGGTCCGGCAGCCTCCGCCGCAGAGGTATTCCCACTGGTCGGTGGTTGGAAGGGAAAAGCCCTGGCCTGCAAGCTGTTCCTTTAGCTGGGGGAAGCTAATCTCATGGTACAGTTCGGCCTGCCAGCCGGTCTCCCCCTTCAAAAAGCGCACCTGGCCGGAAATGGTAAGGCCTTGGCAGTTCTCCCGTTCTGCCCGGGCCAGGTCCTCCAGCCAGTCCGGACGGGCGGTAAGACGCGGGTCGTCCAGGGGGACCTCCTCATAGCCGATGGTTTGGAGAGTCCGTTCCACCAGCATGGGACCTATGGTCACCTGGCGCACCGGGGTGGTCTGCTCCCCAAGGAACTCCTCCACCGTTCCCTCCCATCCCAGGTTTTCCATCTCCTCCCGAAGCTGGGCCAGGTTTTCCTCATCCATCCCCTGGACAAAGGACTCCCACCCCAGGGTGACCGTATCCCCGGGAACAAAGACAAATTCACCTCCGGCCCGCCGGAAACAGGCGGTATGGATGGTTTGGCCCCACCGGGAAAAGGTCTCCTCCCCCAGGAGGAGCATCCCATGCCGCTTCCCCATCTGTTCCAAAAGTTCCCGGCGCTCCTCCGCCGGAAGGCGCTCCCAAACGGGGCGCATCAGCCGGTTTTCCATCCTGTTCCTCCTTCGTCTTTCCCCAGCAGTCGGGGGCTGCCGATGCACAGGGCGTGCCTATCCTTTGGGGAATATTATATCACTGGTGATTTCCGGATTCAACCTGTGCTGTTACCGGTCTTTTCCAAGCAAAAGGGTTGACGGGTGTCTGCTTCAAGCCTGGGCCTGGTACAGCAGGGCGTTGAGGATGGCCGCCGCCACCGTGCTGCCCCCCTTCCTCCCCCGGGCAATGATCCGGGGGCAGGGGGCGGCCTCGGCCATCACTTTGCTCTCCAGGACATTGACAAAGCCCACAGGGGCGGCGACAAGCAGGGCCGGGGACAGCTTCCCTTCCCCCATCAGCTCCACAGCCCGGATAAGGGCCGTGGGGGCGTTGCCGACGGCCAGGATCAGGGGAGCCCCGCCGGTGTCCAAAGCGGCGGCAGCCTCCATGCTCAGGGCGGCCCGGGTCTCCCCCCGCTCTTTGGCGGCCTGGGCGATCTCCTCCTGGGCCATGAAGCAGAGGGCCCGGCCCCCAAGCCTCTCCAGGGCGGCCTTGTTCACCCCGGCCAGGGCCATGTTGGTGTCGGTGACCACCCAGGCCCCGTCCCTTAGAGCCTGGATACCGGCTTGAACCGCCCCGTCCGAAAACCACAGGTTCTCCCGGTAGTCGAAGTCGGCGGTGGTGTGGATGACCCGCTTGATGACCGGGAGCTGGTCCGCCGGGGGCAGGGGCCCTGTCCTTTCCAGCTCTTCCTGGATGATGGCCATGCTCCGGGCCTCGATCTCCTGGGGGCGGGTGATCTGGATCTCCATGGAATGACCTCCTTAAAACTCGACGCCCTCCCGGGCGGTGATCCCCCTGTCATAGGGGTGGCGAAGCTTTTTCATCTCGGTGACATAATCCGCCCGGTCCAGAAGCCAGTCCGGGGGATTTCTGCCGGTGAGGACCAGCTCCACCCCGGGGGCGGGATTTTGGAGGTAGGCCCGGAGAGGGGCTTCCTCCAGCAGGCAGTGATTCAGGGCCCCGGTCACCTCGTCCAGGATAAGGAGGCCGCACCGGCCCTCCCGGGCGGCGGCCAGCCCCAGGCGGAGCATCTCGTCGTGGCGGCTTTTACACCGCTCCCTCTGCTCCGGAGTCATAGCCGAAGCAAAGCCCAGCCCCTCCTCCCCCCGGAGAAGGGTGATCTGCGGGATCCGCTCCAAGCTGGCAAGTTCCCCGGTGGGACGGCCCTTGAGGAATTGCAGGATGACCACCGGGACGTTCTGTCCCGCCGCCCGGAGGGCCAGCCCCAGGGCGGCGGTGGTCTTGCCCTTTCCCTCCCCGGTGTACAGATGGATAAGCCCCAGTTTTTGGTTCATACGCCCTCCTCCATGATGCGGTAGACCGCCTCCATATCCAGGCTTTCCCGGAGGGCGGCGGCCAAGCGGTCGTACTGCTCCTCCCGGTATGCGGCGGGGTCGAAGGGGGCGGCCTCTGCCGTCAGGCCCTTCCGGGCCGCCAGGGCCTTCCAAAGGCCCTCCAGCATCTCCCCGGTGTCGAAAAGGCCGTGGAGATAGGTCCCAAAGACGCTGCCGTACACCGCCCCCTCCTCCTTGGGAAGGGTCCCCTCCTCCCGGGGGGGGATTCCCTCCAGGGTGGAGAGCTTGCAGAAGGGCCGGACGACCGGGTCCAGCCGGGTCTCCCCCATGTGGATCTCGTAGCCCTCCAGACAGGCCCCCTCCAGGGGGGAGAGGCCCTTGGGGACGGAGAGGACCCGGCCCGCCGCCCGGGTGCGGACCTTTCGGCCTTGGAACACAGTATCCCCGGGGAGGAGCCCCATCCCCCGAACCGTGGTCCCGGGGGAGGTCTCCACCCCCTGGGGGTCGGAAAGGGTGCGGCCCAGCATCTGGTAGCCGCCGCAGACCCCCAGGAGGAGGGTCCCCCGGACAGCCAGCTTTTGGATGGCGGCCTCCAGGCCGTTCTGCCGTAGCCACAGCAGGTCGGGAATGGTGCTTTTGGTCCCTGGCAGGATGATAAGGTCCGGCTCCCCCAGCTCCCTGGGGGCAGAGACATACCGCACCGCCGCCCCGGGGAGGCTTTCCAGGGGGGCGAAGTCGGTAAAGTTGGAGATCCGGGGCAGACGGATAACGGCTACATCCACCCCGCCGGTGGTCCCGGTCCGCCGGTCCAGGCGGGTGGAGAGGCTGTCCTCGTCGTCCAGGTCCACCGTGAGCCAAGGGACCACCCCCAGGACGGGGAGGCCGGCGAGCTGTTCGATCTGCCGGAGGCCGGGACGGAGCAGCTCCACGTCCCCCCGGAACTTGTTGATGACAAAGCCTTTCAGGTGCCGTTTTTCCCAGGGCTCCATCAGGGCGGCGGTGCCGTAAAGGCTGGCGAACACCCCGCCCCGGTCGATGTCACCCACCAGGAGGACCGGAGCCTTTGCCATCCGGGCCATCCCCATATTCACCAGGTCGTGTTCCCGGAGGTTGATCTCCGCCGGGCTCCCGGCCCCTTCGATAACAACAACATCGTTTTCCGCCGCCAGGCTCTCATAGGCCCGGAGGATGTGGGGCAGGAGCTCCGGCTTGCGTTTGTAGTATTCGGCGGCGGAAAGGGTGGCCCAGACCTCGCCGTTTAGGATGACCTGGCTGCCGGTGTCGCTTTGGGGTTTGAGGAGGATGGGGTTCATCCGCACCGAGGGCTCCACTCCCGCCGCCTGGGCCTGGACCACCTGGGCCCGGCCCATCTCCAGCCCCTCCCGGGTGATGTAGGAGTTGAGGGCCATGTTCTGGGACTTAAAGGGGGCCACCCGGAGGCCGTCCTGGCGGAAGATCCGGCAGAGGCCGGCGGCGATAAGGCTCTTCCCGGCGCTGCTCATGGTGCCCTGGATCATAATAGGTTTTGCGAGCATGGGGAGCCCTCCTTTCATGTTAAGATGAGAAACCGCACTGCTGCCGCTAACAGGGCGGCGGCGCCGGAGGCCAGGAGCATCAGCCGGTTGGCCCGGGGGATGTCCACCGGCTCAATGGGGCGCAGGTCGTCCCCCAGGGCGGGCTTTTTGTGCAGCTCCCCGAAGTAATAGGCGTCCCCCGCCAGTTGGACCCCCAGGATCCCCGCCATGGCGGCTTCGGTCTGGGCGCTGTTGGGGCTGGCGTGCTTGCGCCGGTCCCGCCGCCAGATCTTCCAGGCCCCCTTGCCATTCAGCCCCGCCAGGGGAGCCAGACAAAGGAGCAGCAGGGCGGAGAGCCGGGCCGGGAGCCAGTTTGCCAGGTCGTCCAGCTTGGCGGCGGCGGTGCCGAAATATTGGTACCGCTCGTTTTGGTAACCCACCATGCTGTCCATGGTGTTCACCGCCTTGTAGCAGAGGGCCAAGGGGGCTCCCCCCAGGGCCATCCAGAACAGGGGGGCAATCTCCCCGTCGCTGGCGTTTTCGGCGATGGTCTCCACGGCGGCCTTAGTCACCCCCTCCTCGGTGAGGGCGGCGGTGTCCCGGCCTACGATGCGGCCCACCGCCTTTCTGGCGGCGGGAAGGTCCCCTTCCTCCAGCCGGGCATAGACCGCCATGCTCTCCCTTTGGAGGTCCCGGGCGGCAAGGCATTGATAGCAGAGAAAAATCTCCAGCCCCCAAGTAGCCGCCGGGGAGATCCGGCCCGCCAGGCGGAGGAGTCCCCAGCCGGCGGCAAAGGCGGCGGCTGGCAGAACGGCGGCCAGGAGGAAACCGGCGGCCCGCTCCCCCCTGGGGGTGAAGGGAAAGATCCGCCGGAGAAGGGATTCCAGGGCGGTGATGCCCCGGCCCATAAGGCGCACCGGATGGGGAAGCCATTGGGGATCCCCCAGGAGGAGATCCAGGCAGAAGGCCAGGGGGATGGTAAACAGGGCTTTCATCTTCTCTCCTCCTTTCTGGGCAGGGCCCCCAGGACGGTAAACCGTTCCGTCTCGGGCCAGTTTGTCAGGTCCAGAAGCCAGCCGCCGCAGCAAGGGACCCGCCACTGGTAGTAATCCTGTTCCGGCATAGCCAGGGCGGCGCAAAGGGCCATGATGACCCCGCCGTGGACAACAGCGGCCCCGTCCTCCCCCAGGGCGGACAGCTCACCGGCTATGGGCCGAAAGGCCGCCAGGGCTCGGAGCAGGACCTCCTCCCGGCTCTCCATGCCGGGGACCGGGGCGGTCCCACCGCTTTTTATCCACTCCTCGTAGAGAGGGTCCCCCTCCAGCTCCCGGTGGTTTTTGTTCTCGAAAGGACCAAAGGCGGTCTCCCGAAATGCCGGGACCGGGACCAGCTCCGCCCCAGGGTAGAGAAGGGCGGCGGTCTCCCGGCAGCGGCCAAGGGGGCTTGTCCAGACCCGGCGGGGAACGGTCTTTGTTGGACGGACGTTGGCCCTGGCCAGGGCGATGCCCTCCAAGGCCAGAGGCTGGTCGGTGGTCCCGATCCAGCGGCCCTCCAGGTTGCCCTGGGTCATGGCGTGGCGCACCAGCTCCAGGCGGGGCATCAGCTTTCCCCTCCCTTGAGCCAGACGGGCAGGCCGCACCAGAGGCGGACCACCCCCTGGGCCTCCTGGGCCAAGCGGCAGGAAAGGCGGCCCACCGCCTCCCGCCAAGCCCGATCCCCCGGGTCCATGGACACCAGGCCGCAGCCCACCTCCCGGCAGAGGACATACTCCCGGTCCGCCAGCCGGGGGAGCAGCTCCATGGGGTCCTCCCCCCGGTCCAGGGCCTCCCGGACGATCTCCTCCAGGTTTTGGAAGATGGGGGCCTCCTCCTCCAGGCGGTCGGTGACCTGGGAGAGGCCGTATCCGCTGTGTTGGAGAGCCCAGGCCAATTTCCCCTGGGCCGCCCCGCCGGTGACAAAAATCATAGGAATCCCTCCTCTAAGGCCAGCCCCAGGGTCAGCCCCAGGAGGACGGTCAATTCGCAAAGGGTTAGGAAATACCCCGCCAGGTCCCCGGTGGTGCCCCCCATCTCCCGGCAGACCAGACTGTACCGGAGCAGGGCCAGGGAGGCCCCCAGCAGGCCCAGGAGGCCGGGGACAGGGGCCAGAAGGAGCATCCCCCCGGCAGCCAGCAGGGCAAGCAGGCCGTCGATAACCGCCACCGCTTTTTTGTCCGCAGCTGTGGCGAAGGTGTGGACCAACCCGCTCTCCTTGGCCAAGGGAAGAGTTGCCACCCCAAAGCCGCTGAGGGCCCGGGAGAGGATGAAGCCCAGCCCCGCCGCCCAAAGCTCCCGCTCCCCGCCGTAGAGGAGAAAGCTGTCCCAGGCCCCGCAGGTGAGAAGGAGACAGGCGCAGACCGCCATCACCCCGAAGGCCCCGGTGCGGGGGTCCTTCATAATCTCCAGCTTTTTCTCCCGGGGCTGGCGGGAGGCCAGGGCGTCGGCGGCGTCGCAGAAGCCGTCCAGGTGGATGCCCCCGGTGACGGCTATGGGGAGCATCGTCAGCCCCGCCGCCGTGAGGATCCGCCCCAGGGCCAGATAGCCGCAAAGGCGGTACCAGCCCCAGAGGGCCAGGGCCACCGGAACCCCTACAAGGGGAAACCAGCAGAGTGCGTGGCGCATCCCCTCCCGGTCCCAGTCCACCCGGGGCATTGGGATGGCGGAGTACATGGAAAAGGCGATGACCAGGGAGCGATACCAATTCACAGGCGGGGGGCCTCCTTTCCGGGGAATTTGTGGTATAAGGGGATGCCGCAGACCACCTCGGCGGCGATGCCGCACCGGGCGGCGCATAGGGACTGGGCGGCGGAGAGGGCCTGAAGATACGCCCCCATCTCCCCGTCAAGTCCGGGGCCTTCGCCAAAGACCGCGTTGCCGATGATCACCAGATTTTCCGCCCGGTCAAAGAGCCGTTCCAGGCCGGAGAGGAGGGCCGCTTCTCCCCCGCCGCCGGGGGAATACAGCTCGTTGGCGGCCAGATTCCCCAGGTCCTCCAAAAGGACGGTGGCCCGGGGCGGGAGGTCCAGGGAGGCGAGGTCCCGGGGGCGTTCCACCGTCTCAAAGCCTTTCCCCGACCGGGCGGCCCGGTGGCGGGCGATCCGCCCCTGGCTTTCCCCGTCCCCGGCCTCCATGGTGGCCAGGTAGAGGAGGGGCCCCGGACTCCCCCGGTGAAGGAAAACGGCCCACTCCTCCCCCAGGCGGCTCTTGCCGCAGGCGCTGCCGCCCTCCAGGTAAACGGTCATTTGTCTCCCTCCCCTCTGCAAACCGGAAGTTGTCATCCCTCTTTGACGAAAAACAGGCCGAAGCTGCTGACGATAAGCCCCAGGACGAACAGGGCCAGGGCGATCCCCTCCGGGCCGCTGGAATCGGGTCTGCTTAGGATGCAGAGCCCCAGAAAGAACAGGCTGGCTAAGAGCAAGATGACGCCGCCTAGAATGACCTTTAGACTTTTCATCGCTTCCTCCGCAAAACTCACTAGCGATAGCCCCTAGACCAGGGGCTTGTACTCCTCCACCTGGATGTCCCCGAAGGTGGGCATCCCCCGGTAGACGGCGGCGGCCATGTCCAGCAGGGGCATGAAAGCCGCCGCCCCGGTGCCCTCCCCCAGGCAGAGACCGGCCTGGATGGGCGGGGTAAGGCGCAGTTCCCGGAGGATCCGCTGGGTCCCCGGCTCCCCGGAGCAGTGGCTGGGGACCATGGCGGCAAGGCACCTTGGATTCAGCCGGGCCGCCGCCAGAGCCGCCGCCAGAGAGATGAAGCCGTCCAGGATCACCGGCACCCCGGCGGCGGAGGCCCCCAGATAAAAGCCCGCCATAGCCGCCAGATCGAACCCCCCCACCTTGGCAAGGACATCAATGGGGTCGGCGGGATCGGGGCGGTTCAGGGTGATTCCCTGGCAGATCGCCTGGGTTTTGCGGACCAGGCCTTCGCTGGAAAGCCCTGCTCCCCGGCCGGTGAGAATTTCCGGGTCCTCCCCCAGAAGGACGGAAGCCACTGCGCTGCTGGTGGTGGTGTTGCCGATGCCCATCTCCCCGGCGGCCAAAAGGCGGCAGCCCTTTTCCGCCAGCTCCCGGGCTAGATCGTACCCCGCCCGGAGGGCGTTCTCCGCCTGGGCCCGGGTCATAGCGGGGCCCTTTGTAAAGTCGTTGGTGCCGTCTCCCTGGCGGCGGTCCAGAATGCCGGAGCAAGCAGGCTTCCTGGCCATCCCCATATCCACGGGGAACACCTCTGCCCCGGCCAGAGCCGCCATCTTGCAGATGCTGGTCTCCCCCCGGGTCATATTTTCCGCCACAATGGCGGTGACCTCCTGGCCGGTCTGGGTGACCCCCTGGGCCACCACCCCGTTGTCGGCGCAGAACACCACCACCGCCCGGGGGGATAACCGGCAGTCTGTCCGCCCGGTAATGGCGCAGATCTTGACGACGGCGTCCTCCAGAAGGCCCAGGCCGTGGAGGGGCTTGGCAATGGCGTCCCACCGCTGCTCCGCCCCCCGGGCGGCGGCCTCATCGGGCAGGCGGCAGCTTTGGATCATTTCGCTGATGGTCATAGTTACGCTCCTTCTTCCCGCTGATACTCCATACATCTGCTTAAAAACCGCTGGGCCAGCCCCGGCCTCCCCCCGAAGTGGAAGTGGGGAAACCCAGCGTAAAGGGTTTCCGTGTGCCAGCCCCCAGGCCAGCTTCTTCCGTCCCGCTTCTGGAACCGCAGGTCCTCCCCTTCCCAATCGCTTTGCCAGTAGTGGAAGGTATGGGCCGGCAGGCTCTCCCCGGCATCCAAAAGGAGCCCGCTTTTCCTGGCTGTCAGGGTTCCGTAGCCAAACCGCCGAAGTTTCCCTGCGTTCTTTGCCCCTCCGGGGAGGACGCCCGCCATGG
This sequence comes from uncultured Angelakisella sp., assembly GCA_910585535.1. GTDB lineage: Bacteria > Bacillota > Clostridia > Oscillospirales > Ruminococcaceae > Angelakisella. The sequence continues at coordinate 20,050 of CAJUFK010000007.1, forward strand.
GCCATGGCTTCCCCTCCGGGTCGGAAAGGGTCTCGCCCAGGTAGAGGCAGCCTCCGCATTCGGCCACAGTGGGCATCCCTTCCAGGACGGCCTTTCGGACAGCGGCCCGGATGGGCGCGTTTTGGGAGAGGCTTTGGGCAAACAGTTCCGGGTATCCGCCCCCCAAAAGGAGCCCTCTGGCGTTTCGGGGAAGGGCCTCGTCCTCCAGGGGAGAGAAGGGCAGGAGTTTTGCCCCGGCCTCTTCCAGCAGTTCCAGGGCATCCTGATAATAAAAGGAGAAGGCCCGGTCCCGGGCGATGGCAACAGGCACCGGCTCCCCTTCCGGGGCCGGGGGCGGATCCTGGATCTCCAGGGGCGGGGCCCCTCGGGCGATGCCCATAAGCCGGTCCATACCGGTGTTTTCCCGGAGCGCGGCGGCCAGGCGGTCCACCTTCTCCCGAAGATCCGGGAGGGCGTCAGGGGTCACCAGGCCCAGGTGGCGGCTTTTTAGGCTGCAGTCCGCCAAGGGGGGCAGAAAACCCACCACCGGCAGGCCGGTCTCCTGCTCCAGGACCCTTTTCATGACGGGGTAGGCCGCGGGGGACAGCTGATTGAGGAGCAGGGCGGCAATGCCGCTGTTTTTCCGCCGTTTGGCAGGAAACCTTTCCGGGAGGAGGCAGGCGGACTCCCCAAAGGCCATAAGCCCCCGGACCTGGGCGGCGGCGGTGAGGGCGGACATCCCCCGGCACCCCAGGACCAGGACCACAGGGGTCCCTGTTACTTCCGCCAGGTGCCAGCTCCCGGCCAGGGCGGTATCCCCTCCAAGGCCGTCGTAGAAGCCCATGACCCCTTCCAGCACCCCCAGGGTGGCCCCCCGGCTCCCCCGGGAGAGTGCGGAAAGCACCCCTGCCTCCGGCTGGAGGAACAGGTCCAGGTTTCGGGCGGGGGTCCCTGTTATTGTGCTGTAAAACATGGGGTCGATGTAATCCGGGCCGCACTTAAAGGCGGCGGGGGACTCCCCGGCTTGGAGGAGCGCCTGGAGCAGGGCGCAGGTGACGGTTGTTTTGCCGCTGCCGCTGGCCGGGGCAGCCAGCATCACCCGGGGGAGGGAAAGGCGGCTCATGGCGACCCCTCCCCGGAAAGGAGAAACACCGGGTTTTGCCCCGCCAGCAGGTGATACCGCCCCGCCTTTTGAGCCCGGGCCACGGTAAGCTGCACCGTCTCCACCTCCCCAAATGGCAGACGGGAGAAAGCCGCTGCGGCCTGGGTCAGAGTCTCCAGGGTGACGGCGGCGATGACAACCCGGACTTTTGGGTTCTTGGCCAGGGCGGCCTCCAGGATGGCCTCCAGATTTCCGCCGCTGCCCCCCACAAAAACGGCCTGGGGGGCGGGCAGGTCCGCCAAAGCAGCGGGGGCCGTTCCCTGGATGACGGTGAGATTCCCCGCCCCGAACCGCCGGGCATTCTGGCGGATGAGGTCACAGGCCTCTTCCTTCCGTTCCACAGCATAGACCCGGCCCTCTGGGGACAGGAGGGCCATCCCCACGGCAACGCTTCCCGTTCCGGCTCCAACATCCCACAGGGTATCCCCTGGGGCGGGGCGGAGTTTTCCCAAAACGGCGGAGCGCACCTCCTCCTTGGTCATGGGGACCTCCCCCCGGAGAAAGGCCCCGTCGGGGATGCCAAAGGGAGTGTGATGAACCGGGCTCTCCTGGATCAGAAGGACCGAAAGAGGCGGGAAAACCCCATCCGCCAGTTCCCCGGCTGTGCCGGAGACAATTTTCTCGTCGGGATAGGAGAGGCGGGAGCCCACCCAGGCCCGGGCCTCCCCCCGGCCTGCCTCGGCAAGGGCGGCGCAGATGCCCTGGGGGGACTGCTCCCCTTGGGGCCCGGTGAGAAAGAACACCGTCCCAAACCGGGAGACCAGTCCCACAGGGTCGCAGTCCCTGCCATGGGCACTGGCGGAGTGGACCTCCTCCCAGGGGAGGCCCAGCCGGGCGCAAAAAAACTGGAGGGAAGAAATGCCGCAGAGGATCTCCGTCTCCATCCCCGCCTCCCGGAGAAGGGGCAGCAGTCCCTTGGTCCCGCTGTAAAAGCCGGTGTCCCCGGAGAGGAGGACGGCGGCCCTTTCTGCCGGCCCCTCCTGGAGGATCCCCAGGATCTTGGCGGGGGCAACGGCTTCCCGGCAGAGGGTACCAGTGTCCAGAAAGGGCTCCAGCAGCCGCTTCGACCCAATCAGAAGCTCCGCTTTTCCGATGGCCTCCCGGGCCTCCCCGGTAAGGAGCGCCGGGTTTCCCGGGCCCATGCCGACCAGCGCAACCTTCATATTATTCCTCCTTTGACAAGATCCCCAGGATCTCCTCCCGGGTATAGACACGCCCAGTCTCCAGGGGGCGCCGGATCACCACCACCTTGGCCCCGTGTTCCCGGGCGGCGGAAAGTTTTTCCGGCATCCCTCCGGCCTCTCCCCCATCCTTGGTGACTAGAACCGAAATGGCAAACTGTTCCATCAGGGCCAGGTTCAGCCGGTGGGAGAAGGGTCCCATCATGGCAATGATCCGCCTGGGAGGGACCCCTTCCCGGCGGCAGGCCTCCAAACTTTCCGGCACGGGCAGAATCCGGGGATAGAGCCGTTCCAGGAGTCCCGGCTCACGGCAGAACACCGGCAGCTCCTTGGCCCCGGTGGCCAGAAGGATGTTCCCGGGAAGTTCCCTGCAGAGGCGGGCGGCTTTGGCGGTATCCTCCGCCAAAAGGCAGCCAGGGAGAGGGGTCTCCTCCCGGCCCAAACGGTAACAGGGAAGGTTTGTCCCCTGGCAGGCGGTCCGGAGGTTTTGGGAGACCTCCCAGGCGTAGGGATGGGTGGCGTCCACTGCGGCAAAAAAATGTCCCTCCCGGAGAAACTTCTCCATCTCCCCGGCGTCCATCCGGCCCGTCCGGACCCGGATGGCGCTGCCGGCAGCCTCCTCCTGGAGATCCCGTCCCAAACCGGTGGCCACCGAGACCCAGACCTCCATCCCTGCCCTTTGAAGGGCCAGAGCCAGTTCCCGCCCCTGGGCGGTGCCCCCAAAGAGAGCGATCTTCTTCACAGCTCCCCCTTCTTCTCGTAGCCCCTGGGGGTGACCAGCCGGCCGTTGATAATCTGGGTTTGACTGTTGCCCACAAGGACGGTGGTGAACATATCCGCCCGCTGGCCGGGCAGCTCCCCTAACGGGCAGAGCCAGCTCTCCTCCCCCTCCCGGGAGACGTTCCGGGCCAGGCCGCAGGGGGTCTGGGGGGGGAGGATCTCCAGGAGAACCTCCGCCGCCCTTCGGAGGGTATCCGGGCGGCTCCGGCTGGCGGGGTTGTAGAGGCAGATGACAAAGTCCCCTGCCGCTGCAGCCCTAAGCCGCCTTTCGATGGTCTCCCAAGAGGTGAGGGCGGTACTGAGGGAGACGGCGGCGAAGTCGTTGGTGAGAGGGGCCCCCAGGAGGGCGGCCCCGGCTGTGGCGGCGGTGACCCCGGGGATGATCTCAATCTCCATTTGGGGATAGGGGGCGCAGATCTGGAGGAGGAGGCCCGCCATGCCATAGACCCCGGCATCCCCGGAACAGACCATCGCCACGGTCTGGCCCATACGGACCCGGCCCTCGGCCACATGGCAGCGGTAGACCTCGGTGGTCATGGCGCTGTCGATAAGCTCCTTCCCCGGGAAGCGGTCCCGAACAAGGTCGATGTACTTGGTGTAGCCGATGATGACCTGGCTCTCCCGGAGGGCGGCCTCCGCCCGGGGGGTGGTGTCCAGGGCCCCTCCGGGGCCAAGGCCGACAATAAATAGCTTACCCATTCTGTCCCTCCTTTTTTGCTCTCAACGCCGCCGCGATCTCCTCCCAAAGAGGGGGCCGAAGGGCTTCCTCCTCGGACGCTCCCACGCCCTTTTGTTCTGTAAGCCGCAGGACCACCTCTCCGGCGGCCACGGCGGCAGTGACGCCGTTTCGGGCGGTCTTTTCCACCAGCAGGCGGGGGTTGGAATCTGCGGCGGCCACGGCGGCTCGCTCGCAGACGTTGTCCACCCCGGTGACCTCCTGGACAAAGGGGGAGGCGGTGAACTCCCCAGGCAGGGCGGCCAGCGTTTCCGGGGGAAGGGCTTTCAGGGGCCAGCCCTGCTCCTTGCAGAAGGCCAAAAGGCCCGGTTCCTGTTCCTTCAGGGTGATGGTGGCCGCCCCCGCCACCGCCAGGGGGGAGAGGCCCCCGGCCTCCAAAGCGGCGAAAACGGCGGCGGAAATTTGCTCCTTCGAGGCCCCCTTCCGGCAGCCGATGCCCACCCAGAGGGCGGGGGGAAGGACCTTGAGGGCGGTTCCCTTCTCCCCCCCTTTCCAGGTAAACCAGACCTGGGGCTGGACCTCCCCCGGGAGGTAGCCCTTGGGCAGGGGGCCCCGAATGGGGAAATCGCTCTGGAAGGAGACGGCCTTCCCGGCCAGGAGGGCGGCGGAAAGTTCCTTGACCCGCTCCGGGCACTCCAGCCGCCAGCCGTTCCGGGCGGCCCAGTCGTCCAGGGCCAGCAGCCCGGCCCGGTCGGTGGCGGTGGTGACCACAGGAGTCCCGCCGGTGAGGGCGGCGATCTCCTCGGCCAGGCGGTTGGCCCCGCCGGTGTGGCCGGAGAGAAGGGAGACGGCGAAGGCCCCGGCCTCGTCCACAGCCACCACGGCGGGGTCGGTGTGCTTGCTTTGGAGAAAGGGGGCCACGGCCCGGACAGCGATGGCGCAGGCCGAGATAAAGATGATGCCGCCGGCCTCCCGAAAGGCTGCCTGGGTCCACCCGGAAAGAGTCTCCCGCTCCATGGCGGGGAGGACGGGCCGGCCCTTCTCGTCGGCAAAGGGCCGGAAGGAAGCGGCCTTGCAGCTGTGGCCCTTTTGGGTGAGGCCGTCGGCCAGCTCCCGGGCCAAAAGGGTTCCCCGGGGGGTAAAGGCCAGGATGTGGAGGATCATCGGGGGTCCTCCTTTCCCCTCCGGTATCCGTGGGAAAAAGCGGGGTTGTAAAGGTCGCTCCGCCGGTACTCCTCCCCCAGGAAATCCCCCACCAGGATCAGGGCGGTGCGGGTGATCTGCTCTTTCTCTGCGGTCTCCCCCAGGGTTGCCAGGGTGCAGGGGTACACCTTCTCCTCCGGCCAGGTGGCCTTGTAAACAATGGCGGCGGGGGTGTCCGGGCGGTAGGCCCCTCCCGCCAGAAGATGGCGGGCCGCCTCCCCAGCCATCCCGGTGGAAAGAAAGAGGGCCATAGAGGCTCCATGGGCGGCCAGGGCGGAAAGGTCCTCCCCCTCCGGGACCGGGGTACGCCCCGGCATCCGGGTGAGGATTACCGTCTGGCTCACCCCGGGGAGGGTGTACTCCGCCGGAATGGCCGCCGCCGCCCCGGAAAAGCTGGATACCCCCGGGGTGACGTCAAAGGGGATGTGCCGCTCCCGGAGCGCGTCCATCTGCTCCCGGACGGCCCCGTAAAGGGAGGGGTCCCCGGTGTGAAGACGCACCGTATCCCACCCCTTTTCCTCCCCCTTTTCCATCAGGGCCAGCACCTCCTCCAGGGTAAGGGAGGCGCTGTCATGGCAGGGGACGCCGGGGCGGGCGTAGGTCAGGAGTTCCGGATTTACCAGACTCCCGGCGTAGATAACCTGTCCCGCCTCCCCCAGGAGTTTCGCCCCCCGAAGGGTGATGAGATCCGGGGCCCCGGGGCCTGCTCCCACAAAATGTACCATTTCAGTCCTCCTCCCGGATGATGACGGTGGAGAAGTAGCCGCTGTTCTCCGGCAGTTCCTCCAAGTTCCGGCAGACCGTTTCGCCGGGCAGGCCGCAGTCCTTCACCAGGCTGGCGGAGACCCCCGGACGGCCCTCCAGACAGGCCCGGAGACGACCCGCCTCCTTCCCTGCTTTCATCAGGATCTTGGTCCCGGGGAGGTTTAGGGCCTCCTCCACGCCGGGATAGCCCCCAGGGATGATGTGAAGGGGCAGATGCGGCTTTGTAAGCCCCAGATTCAGCCGGGCGGCCACGGCGCAGAAGCTGGGTACCCCGGGAATCGTAATCACCTGGTACTCCCCCGCTGCCAGGACCCGGCTTTGTATGCTGCTGTAGGTGGCGTAGATGGAGGCATCCCCCAGATTTATCATAGCCACGTCCCGGCCCTGGTCCAGGACCTCCGTCACCTGGGCGGCGGCCCTGTCATGGCTTTGTCCCAGGGCGGCTTTATCGTGGATCATCGGGAACTTCAGGCGGAGCAGTTCCTTTCCGTCCACCTCCGGCACCGCCTGACGGGCAATTTCCAGGGCCACCGGGGTCTCCGCCCCGGAAATAGGGACGGCGATAACCGGACAGGCCCGGAGGACCTCCACCGCCCGAAGGGTCACAAGCCCCGGATCCCCCGGGCCGACGCTGACACCGTAAAGAGTCCCTTTCATTCCGTATCTCCTCTCCTTTCCAGAGCCTGTAAAAGCGCCCCGGCATTTTCGGTCATCAGGACGATCCCCCGGTCCGGCAGATAGGCAGCAGCTCCCACTGTCACCCCTTCCCCTGCCCGGCGGCGAAGGACCCCGGCGATCCTTTCCCCCAGCGAATCCATCACCGGGGCCAGGATGCCGGCTTCCGCCAGGATCTCCCCGGCCTGAACCGTGGTAGGGGCGGCCATCAAAGCGGCGGCGGTCTTTCGGTCCCCTCCTGCCAGGGCGGCGTGGGCCGTCAGCAGCTCCATCCGGCAGTCCCCGTACCGGGAATGGGTGTTCCAAAGTCCCCCGGCCAGCTTCACCAGCTTGCCCAGGTGTCCCGCCAGAAGGATTTCCCCAAAGCCCAGGGAAACGGCGGCGTCCAGGGCCTCCCCCAGAAAGTTGCTGCATTTCACCGTCAGGCGGGGGAGGATCATCCGCCCGAAGAACTCCTTGCCGTAGTTGCCGGGGGTGAGAAGGACCCGACCCTCTCCTGATGCCGCCAACACCGAAAGCTCGGCCCGGATGCTGGCCGTCAGGGCGGCCTCACTCATAGGCTCCACCAGGCCGGAGGTCCCCAGAATGGAGATTCCCCCAAGAATGCCCAGGCGGGGATTGAAGGTCCTCTTGGCGATTTCCTCCCCGCCAGGGGCCGAGATGATGGCGGTGAGCCTGCCGGTAAAGCCGGCCCGCTTCCCCTCCTCCCGGAGGCCGGAGAGGATCATCTCCCGGGGGACCCGGTTGATGGCGGGGGCCCCCACCGGCTGGTCCAAACCGGGAAGGGTGACAACGCCGATCCCCTCCCCGGCGGCCAGGGCGGCGGCCAGGGGGCCCTCCCCCGGTTCTTTCCGGACCTCTGCCCGGATGAGAAGGCCGTCCGTCACGTCGGGGTCGTCCCCGGCATCCTTGCGGACCCCGCAGGAGGCCCAATCCTCCCCCAGGGAGAGGTCCTCCACGGGAAGCTCCAGGGTGACACCGGAAGGGGTTTCCAGACGGACCAGGGCGGGCTCCTCCCCGGTGAGCAGGAGTCTGGCCGCAGCCCGGGCGGCAGCGGCGGCGCAGCTTCCGGTGGTATATCCCAGTCGGAGGAGCTTTCCGTCTACCTGGCGAAAACGGTCCAATTTCACAGTGTCACCTCCCCAAGCCCTCCAAAAGGGCCGCGGCGCCGGATCCGGTCCGGCGGAGGAGTGGGAAAGGTACATCCGCAGGACGCCGGCTGGCGTGCGATCTTCGGTTCATTCTGTTCCCTTCTAAAAGAAAAAGAGAGCCGCGGAGGGCTCTCGGACCGGCAGGGCTGCTGGGCGCGGCGATTTCCGGTCCCACGCCGTTCTCCCGCCCGGAAAACCCTGGGTTTGACGGCGCACAAGGGAGGTCCCCGGATCCCTGCCAGGTTCCTTTTTCTGCGCCTAAACGCCCTTCTATTTTAGTATTTCCAAATTGCTTTGTCAACAAAAGCCCTTGGCCGTGAAATAACTTTGTCAATTTCACTAAAACGCTTTATGAAAGGAGCCGGAAGCGGCTCCTTCCATTTCCCATCCCTGCAATAGACAGGAAAATGTTGTATTGTATCAAAAGGAACAGAAAGAAGCTTAGAAGCTGTATTCATAACCGGAAGATGCCAGCAGAGCGGAAAAAGACCCGGCCAGACAGCGTCATATGGTTGTGAATACAGCTTCTTATTTTATGACACCAGATGAAGTGCTAACGTATTGTTTTGAAACCCTTTGGGGGAATCCCTCCTTCCTGGCGGTTCCCCTTTTATGTAGATCAATAGCCGTACCTTTTCCGATACCGCACCAAAAACCCTCCTGCCATAACGGCTCCCAACAGTTCCGCCGCAGGGGTGGCCAGCCATACCCCTGTCACCCCTCCCAAAAGAAGGGGAAGCAGCTGGATACAGGCCACTGTAAAGACAAAGGAGCGTGAAAAGGCCAGAACAGCGGAGACGATGCCGTTGGAGAGGGCGGTGAACATCCCGCTGGCAAAGACGTTGAGTCCAACAAAAATCAGCGCCAGGGAGCAAAGGCGGTTCCCGGTCACCGCAAGGCCGTATACCGGACTGTCCGGGCTGGTAAAAATACTTACCAGCGCCTCGGTGAACAGGATGGAAACAGCTGCACAGGCAAGGGAAGCTCCCAAAATAAAGCGGATGCTGAAAGCGATAAGTTTTTTCAGCTTCTCCCGGTTCCCCTCCCCATGGCAGTAGCTGACCATGGGGGCCACGCCATAGGAATAACCGATAAAAAGGGCGCTGACAAACATCAGTACGTACATGATAATGGTGATGGCGGCCACGCCGTCCTCCCCTACAAAGCGCAGCATGGCCAGGTTGAAGAGCAGGGTGGTGATGCCGGAGACCAGGGCGGTGGCAAGTTCCGAGAGCCCGTTGGCGGAGGCGTGGAACAACACCCCGAAGCGGAATACCGGTCTTTGAAAATGCAGAAGGTTCTTCCCCTGGCAAAACACCAGAAAACCCGCTACGGCGGTGATAGAATAGCCCAAGCCGGTGGCGATGGCCGCCCCCCGGATTCCGAGATCAAGAACGGCGATCAGGAAATAATCCAGCAGGATGTTGGTCACGCCCCCGGCTACGGTACAGATCAGGGAGAGCTTGGGGCGGTCGGCGGCGATGAGGTAGAGGGAAAAGTTGTACATCAGCAGGATGGGAATGGTGAAGATCAGATAATTTCCCAGGTAATCCCGGCAAAACCCAAACACCTGGGGGGAAAGCCCCATGGTCCCCAAGAGGCGGTCCATCTGGGTGTAGCCCAGAAGCATCATCACCGCCCCCACCAGGACGTTTGTCAGAATGAGAAGGGTGAAGTCCTGACAGGCCTCCTCCCCTTTCCCCTCCCCCATTTTCCGCATCACCACGGCACTGCCCCCAGTGGCCAGCATCCCGGAGACCGCCGTTATGAGTCCAATGGCCGGAGCTGTGAGATTGATGGCGGAAAGGGCGTCTGTGCCGATGAGGTTTGAGACGAACAGCCCGTCCACCATGGTGTAGAAGGTGTTGAACACTGTCATAACGATGGTGGGCAAGGCAAATTGCAGGATGTTCCTGCCGGTGACCGGCAGATGGTAAGAGTTCTGTTTGTTTTCCATACTTCCTCCTAGTTCCGGTAGTCGATGTCCTGGCGGTCCCCCAGGGAAAACTGCCGGGGCTCCCCTTCCCCGGAGGGAAGGCGCACCGCCGAAATACGGCGGTTCCAGGCGGGGGCGAAGTAATAGATCCCGCTTTGGGCGCACATGACACTGGTGCAGAGGGTCTGTTCATACACCTCATGTCCGGGGTCCGCCTTGGCCAGCCCCTCTGGAATGTCCACCGGGGCAAAGGCCCGGAACATCCGGGACACGCCGTCCACCTCGTTCTCCCCCCGGACAGAGAACTCCTTGAGGAAAGCCAGACGTACAAACCGCGAAGGGGAGGAATAATCCCCCGGCAGGCCGAAGCCGCCCCCCAGCCCCTCCCCGAATTCCCGGATCTCATGGCCGGCAATAACCTGGGGGGCCTTGGGAAGATTGGTGACCCCTACGTACCGGCGCAGGTTGGTGCGGTGCCACAGGTAGCCGGGGCTGTTGGTCAGCACGCCGATGGTGTCCCGGTAGATCTTCATGCCGTCCTCCTCCGGCTCCAGGATCACCGTCTCACCGCCCCGGTCGCTGAGGATGTAGTGGGCCGGCAGGGGCTTGCCCTGGATCTCCTCGTCCACCAGGGTGATTTGGGAGAGGGCTTCCAACGCTTCCTCTACGTCCCGGCACCGGCTGAGAAGCCAGGCCAGCAGCCGGCCCGGGTGGACCGGGGTGGTCCCTGCCGCAGCAGTTTCGGGATAGGCGGCAAACCCCGGGTAATGGAGCAGGGCCCCCATCAGGCCGCCGCTGTTTACCCCATCCACCAGGATAGGCTCGCCGAAGCCCAGCACCGCCATGCCGGTGTAGCCCCATCTCCCCGGGGGATCAGCCTCCCCAGGGTGGAGTCCCGGGGCGCAGGGGCTCCCCTCCGGTACGCTGATAACCCGGTTGGCTGCCAGGTCTCCGAACTGGTCGTAGGTCCGCCCCAAAAGGCGGTTTCCGTCCTTTGTCGTCCAGGTAAAGCTGCTGCATCCGAATTTCATTTTTGTATCCTCCTACGGTTTTTCGGTTTTACTGTTAGATTGCCGGTTTCCCTTGCTTTCATTCCTGGCAAGGAGTATGATAAACTATGTTGTGACCACACAGTCAACTGTTTTTTCAAAAAAGGAGGAATTTTATGGAACGGCGGAAGGGATGGCTGACCTCCGGGGCCTTTGCCCGGCTTTGCGGCACCACCAAGGAGACGCTGCGCCACTACAAAAACGTAGGGCTGCTTCGCCCTGCCCACCAGGGGGAAAACGGGTATTTTTACTACGATGCCGGGCAGTTCTACGATTTTTACGCTGTCACCATCTTTCGCCAAACCGGAACGTCCCTGGAGGAGATCCGCCGCTGCCTGGAAGGGCAGGATCCCGCCGGAACCCTGGCCCTCCTTCGGGAGCAGCGGGAGCGGCTGGAGGCGGAACGTAAAAAGCTGGCCCAGATGGAATTTGTCCTCTCCGGCGCCATCCGCAGCCTGGAACTGGGAACGGCTCCTGACCTGACTCCCAGGATCGCCTGGTTTCCCAAGGAGTATCTTCTGGCCATACCGGTGGAAGACCTGGAGGCCGCAATGCCCCCGGGGGCCGGTGAAGAGGAGATGCTCATTGCTGTTTTGGAGCGGTACCGGGCCCTGTGCAGCCAGTATGGCCTGGAGACCAGCCACCAGCTGGGAGCTATCCACAGGCCGGAGGAGACCGCCGGACCGGGGACCATCTCCCATCTTTACACCCGGATCCAGGAGCCGGCCGGCTGTCCTTACTGCCTGGAAAAGCCCGCCGGAAACTACCTCTGTCTCTGCTGCCGGGGCCGCTGGGATATTTCCCAGGGGTACGCTGTTTTAAGCCAGCACGTTCAGCGGGAGGGACTGGAAACGGCAGGGAGCGTCTACGCCTGTGACCTGGCAGGATTTATCCTAAACGGAGTAGAGAAAAACGCGGTCTCGATGATCTCTGTTCTAATCGCGCCCAGGGGGCGGTGAATCCCGCTGTCCGCCTGCCCTTTTTTCCGCAGCCGAAGGTTGACACCGCCCCGCCCAAAAAGTTACAATAAAGAAAACTGAAAAACCTTGCTTTGGGAGGAAACAAAGTTATGGCAAAGGACACCGCCGCCGCTTATCGCAACCAGGTGATCTATTCTGTTTTCGTTCGCAATCACACCCCGGAGGGCACCTTTGAGGGGGTCCGCCGGGATCTGCCCCGGATCCAGGCCCTGGGGGCGGACATCATTTGGCTGCTGCCCATCCACCCCATTGGGGAAACTGCCCGAAAGGGAACCCTGGGGAGCCCCTACGCCATCTCCGACTACCGGGCCGTCAACCCGGAATACGGGACTTTGGAGGACTTCCGCCGCCTGGTGGAGGAGATCCACGCCCTGGGGATGAAGTGCATCATCGACGTGGTGTACCACCACACCTCCCCCGATTCTCTTCTGGCCCGGGAGCATCCCCATTGGTTCTACCGCCGGGAGGACGGCTCCTTCGGCAACAAGGTGGGGGACTGGTCGGACATCATCGACCTGGACTACCGGGACCGGGCGTTGTGGGAATACCAAATCGAGACCCTTTGTTACTGGGCCGGGATGGTAGACGGCTTCCGGTGCGATGTGGCCCCCCTGGTCCCCCTGGAGTTCTGGCGGGAGGCCCGGGCCCGGGTGGAAAAGATCCGCCCCGGCTGCCTGTGGCTGGCCGAAACGGTGGACCCCGGTTTTATCCGAAGCATCCGGGAAGCAGGGTTCGGCTGTCTCTCCGACTGCCAGGTCTTTGAGGCCTTCGACCTCTCCTACGAGTACGACGTCTACCCCCTCTTCCGGGACTACCTGGCCGGGAAGATCCCCCTGGCCCGATATGCCGAGGCCCTGGATCAGCAGGAGGTCCTCTACCCCCAAAACTACGTCAAGCTGCGCTTCCTGGAAAACCACGACAAACCCCGGGCGGCTTTTCTCCTTCCCAATGGGGCCGCTCTGCGGAACTGGACTGCCTTCCTCTTCTTTCAGAAGGGGACCACCCTCCTTTACGCCGGGCAGGAGGCGGGCTGTACCCATCTGCCCAGCCTTTTTGACCGGGACCCTGTAGACTGGTCCGGTCCGGATCTCTCTCCCCTGTTCCGGAGGCTCTGTGCCCTGAAAAAGCACCCCCTCCTGGCGGAGGGCAGTTACCGGGTCAAGGCCCTGCCGGGGGAGGTTCTCTGTGCCGCCTGCCGGGGGAAGAACCGCCAGCTTCTGGGAGTATTCTCCCTCCGGGGGGAACCGGTTTGTGTGCCGGTGTACATCCGGGACGGGGAATATGAAAACCTCCTTGGCGGCACGGTGCAGGTGGAGGACTGCCTGGTCCGCTGCGGCGGGGAGCCCCTTATCTTTGAAGTGGGGCTTGATTGACCTTTGGACCGGCCTATGCAAGGGGGCGCCGCAGGAGAACCGGCAGCGAGCTGCCTGCCCGGAAAAGCGAACGGCTCCGCTCCTGTATCGGGGGTCCGCCTTTCCGCTTTGGAAAGCGGCTTTGCCCGGCTTTTTCCGCCTCTGAAAACCGAGGCGGGTTTTTCCTGTTTTTCCCGGCGAAGTATGATAAAACTTCATACTTTTTTTCCGCCCGCAGTTTGTCTATAATGATACCAGAAATACCGGCGCGTCCCTATCTTTCAGCCTGCTATTTTTTAAGGAGGGCGGAGTATGAAGCAAAAGAAATCGACCGTATGGAGCAGAATACCCAACGGGGTATGGCTGCTCATCTCCCTGGCCGTGGCCGTTGCGCTGTGGTTGTGTGCCGCCAACGCCTGGCCTTCCGTCTTCGCCACCCCGGCCAAGGTCTGGGCGGCGTTCCTCAGCAAAGCCGCCAACGGCACCCTGTGGGGCCACGCGGCGGCCAGCCTCTCCCGGGTGCTCACCGGCTTCGCCATCGCCTTTGTGGTGGCCATCCCCGTGGCCTTCCTCATGGCCTGGTACGAGCCCTTCCGCCACGTGGTGGAGCCCTGGATTCAGTTCATCCGGAACATCCCGCCCCTGGCCTACGTCTTTCTCATCATCGCCGCCCTGGGCATCGGCCAGACCAGTAAGGTCACCGTTATCTTCATCGCCGCTTTCCTGGTGATGGTGGTCACCATCTACCAGGGGGTCAAGGGTGTGGACGTCACCCTCATCAAGGCCGCCCGGGTGCTGGGCGCCAACCAGATGGACATCTTCTTCAAGGTGACCATCCCCGCCACCACCCCCTTCATCCTGGTGGCCGCCCGGCTGGGCCTCTCCACCTCCATGACCACCCTGATGGCCTCGGAGATTGTGGGCGGCGACAAGGGCATCGGCATGATGATCCAGCAGGCCAACGGCTACTACCAGATGGACGTGATGCTTATGGGCATCCTCCTTTTGGGGATCATCGGCATCTGCTTTGAGAAAATCGTCAAGTATATGGAGAGGAGGTTCACCGGATGGCAGGAAACGATACAGCAGTAAAGGTTCATATCGACCATGTGGTGAAGAAGTTCAATGGCCGGGGCGGCGAAATGGTCGCCCTCAACGGCGTGGACATGGATATTCACGAGAACGAGTTCATCTGCGTGGTAGGCCCCTCCGGCTGCGGAAAGTCCACCCTGCTGAATATCATCGGCGGCCTGGACACCCCCACCGAGGGCAAGGTCCTGGTGGACGGCAAGGAGGTGGACGGGCCCGGTCCCGACCGGGGCATCGTCTTCCAGCAGTACGCCCTCTTCCCCTGGCTGACGGTGGAAAAGAACGTCCAGTTCGGTCTCAAGCTCCAGGGCAAGAGCCCCGAGGAGTGCCAGGAAATCGCCCAAAAGTACATCAAAATGGTGGAGCTGGAGCAGTTCGCCAAAAGCTACCCCAAGGAGCTTTCCGGCGGCATGAAGCAGCGGGTGGCCATTGCCCGGGCCTACGCCGTCAACCCCAAGGTGCTGCTGATGGATGAGCCCTTTGGCGCCCTGGACGCCCAGACCCGCACCCAGCTCCAGCAGGAGCTGCTGGAAACCTGGGAGAAGGAGCAAAAGACCTGCTTCTTTATCACCCACGACGTGGAGGAGGCCATCATTCTGGCCCAGCGGGTGGTTATCATGTGCGCCCGCCCTGGCCGGGTAAAGGACATTGTAGATATTGACATCCCCTACCCCCGCAACCAGGAAACCAAGATGACTCCCCGCTTCCTGGAACTGAAAAACTACATCTGGAACCAGGTGTACCAGGAGTATCTTTCCGTCCGTAAGTGATACCCCGGCTCTGCCCGGTATCAAAATAAAAAAGTGTCTTGTAAGGAGGATTCCAGACAATGAACAAGTCCAGACTCTTCGCCCTGCTCATGGCCGCCGTTATGGTTCTGGCCCTGGCCGCCTGCGGCGGGAACAACAATCCCCCCGCTTCCCCTTCGGAACCCGCTTCCCCAGCTCCCACCGAGCCCTCCTCCCCTTCGGAGCCCGCTCCCGCCGAGCCCTCCGCTCCCACCTATGAGCCCGCCACTGTCCGGGTCGCCTATATGCCCAACCTGGGTTCCGCCGGTTCCCTTTTTGTAGGCATCGACCAGGGGTACTTTGAGGAATTGGGCCTGACCGTCGAGGTCTACCAGTTCCAGGGCGGCCCTGCCGAGATTGCGGCCCAGGCTTCCGGGGACATCGACATCTCCCAGATCGGCCACGGCGCCCACGCCCTCTGCATCGAGGGCCAGGCGGTCATCTTCCAGATGGACCACACCACCTCCCTCTCTGACGTGGTTGTCGGCAACAAGTCCCACGGCATCAACACCGCCGCCGACCTCAAGGGCAAGACCGTCGCCGTCCAGGCCGGTACCTCCTCTGAGATCATCCTCCAGCAGGCTCTGGCTAAGGCCGGTCTGACGGTGGACGACATCAAGACCGTTGAGATGACCGTAGACGGCATGACCACCGCCATGATTACCGGTCAGGTGGACGCCGCCGCTGCTTGGTCCCCCAACACCATCACCCTCCAGGATGCCCTGGGCGACAACTACGTCAACCTGGGCGGCAACGCCGACTTCCTGGACAGCGCCATCTTCCCCTCCAGCTATATCACCAGCAAGGAGTACGCCGAGAAGAACCGCGATGTTCTGGTCCGCTTCGCCCAGGCCCTGAACAAGGCCCATGACTACCGCCTGGCAAACCAGGAGTACATGGCGAAGCTCCTGTCCAAGGAACTGGACGCTCCCGAGGACACCATGATCCGCGCCCTGGGCGAGGCCGATTGGGAGACCATCACCAAGGACTGCGGCAACATGGACGCCATCAAGACTGTCTATGAGACCCAGCAGAAAATCTTCATCAACAACGGCCGGATCCCCGAGGCCGTCCCTGTTGAGAACTATGTTCTCTTCGACGTGATGAAGGACGCCTATGACGCTTACTCCAGCGCCAAGTAAATCTTCCCCAGTTCAAATACTCTGACGAGCGCAGGCGCCCGGAAGTCAGACCTGTGACTTTCGGGCGCTTTTGTTGGATTTCCGGAAAAGGGCGGTGAGACCCGATGCTCCTCCTTGTGCTGTTCCTCTGCGCCGCCACCTCGGCCTTTGTGGCTTTGCGGCGGCGGGACACCCTTTCGGTGTTCCTTTTCGGCACCGGCGTTTCCACCACGGTGATGCTCTTCGGGGTTATCGTCTACATCGCCCAGATGGGGGGGATGGCCGCCACCGAGCAGACCTTCCTTTTTCTTCTGCCCCAGATCCAGCGGTGGCTTCAGTTCCGCCCCATCTCCATGTCCCAGCTGGGCTACCTGGTGGCGGTGGGACGCACCCTCTTTCCCTGGTTTTTGCTCCAGGTGGGGCTGGAGACCAGTATGATCCCCTGGGTGCGCCGGCGGCTCAAAACCATCCGGCGGCTCTCCGCCATCACTCCCGCCCTCTTTTTGGTCTACTACTTCCCTACAGTCTTTTATGCCCTGGTCCGGGGGCGGTTCTGGCTCCTCACCACCATGCTTCCCCTCTCCATGGCCTGGATCCTGGCCTATCTGGCGGTGGGACTTCTGCTCATGCTCCAGGAATACCACGCCACCACCATGCCATTCTTTAAGCAGGTCAACGGCTGCATCCTTCTTTCGGCTGCCGGCATCACCGCCTTGTATCTCCTCTACGCCGCCAAGGATCCGGCCCAGATCTACAATATGTTCATGGGGGAGTATATCCGCCTGGGTTTTGCCAGCTACATCAGCCCCTCCATGACGGCGGTGGGATGGCTCATCCTAGGGGCTTGCACCCTTCTGTTTGTGGGCCTTGGCAGCTATGGCATGGTTCGTTACGCCCAGATGGACTACGCCGAGGACCGGGAGGAGGTCTCCCTTCAGCGGAAGTTTGATGCCGCCGGAACAGGGGTCTCGGTCTTTGTCCACGGCATCAAAAACCAACTTCTCTCCAGCCGGGTGCTGCATAAAAAGCTGTCCCGGGTCCTGGAAGCGGAGGAACCGGACCTCCAGCAGCTCCGGGCCTGCGCCCAGGCCCTCCGGGACCTGAACGAGGGGATGCTCTCCCGGATGGACGAACTGTACCGGACGGTGAAGAACAGCGCCCTTTCTCTGGCCCCGGTCCGTCTTTCGGAGGTGGCCGCCGGGGCGGTGGAGCGCTTCCACGGCAAGTACCCGGAGGTTCCTGTCCTCCAGGAGCTGGGTTCCGACCGCCTCCTTCTGGCCGACTCGGGCCCCCTTAGCGAAGCGGTATACAACCTTCTCACCAACGGCTGTGAGGCCGCTCTCCAGGTGGGCCGGGAGCCCCGGGTGGAGCTTCTGGTCCGGGAGGAGCGTCTGTGGACTGTCCTGGAGATCCGGGACAACGGCGGCGGCATCCCGGCGGAGGTCCAGGGGAAGATCTACGATCCTTTTTTCACCAGCAAGAACACCAACTACAACTGGGGCATGGGCCTTTACTATGTCCGCCGCATTGTAAAGAGCCATTTCGGCCGCCTCCGTCTGGAGAGCCGGCCGGGGGAAGGCGCCAGCTTTCTTATCATGCTGCCCCTTTACGACGCCGGACGACGGGGGGGATGAAAAAATGTCAGAGAAGATACAGGTGATGATCGCCGAGGACATCCCCTTGCTCCGGGAAGATTTCTGCGACATTGTAAGCCGCTCCGGGGACATGGAGGTGGCAGGAAGCGCCCTTACCGGCCAGGAGATCACCCGGCTGGCCCTGGGCCGCGACTGCGATGTCATCCTTATGGACATCGAGATGGAGACGATGAACGCAGGCATCACCGCCGCCGAGGCTATCCACCAGAAAAAGCCGGAAATCAAGATCCTTTTTCTCACCGCCCACGAGACGGAAGAAATCATCATCAGCGCCATGGCCAGCGGGGCGGTGGACTACATCGTCAAGGGCTGTGAGGACGAGGTCCTTTTAGACCACATCCGCAAAGCCTACCGGGGGGAGACCGCCCTGGACCAGCACATCCAGCAGGTGGTAATGCGGGAGTACAGCCGCCTGCGCCAAAGCGAGCGGTCCCTCATCTTCTTTATCAGCAACGTGGCCCGCCTCACCCCCGCCGAACGGGAACTGGTGCGGCTGCTCCTTAAGGGACTGAAAGTTCAGGAGATCGCCAAGGAACGGTGTGTGGAGGTGGTCACCGTCAAAACCCAAATTAAGGGCCTTTTGGGCAAGTTCGGCTGTACCCGCACCAGGGAGATCGTCGCCATGCTTCGCCAAATGGGTCTGGAGCATCTTTTCCAATAACAGGAGGTATCGTTATGCACGCTTATTACGACTTGTCCCCCCAGGACCTGGGCCGGGATGCCAAACTGCCCATTCTGAAAACCGGGGATTCGGGAGAGACCTTTTACCAGCTGGCCCTGGAGATGACCGCCATCATCCGGGACCACAACAGCCGGGGGGAACGGACGGTGTTCATCGTCCCCGTGGGGCCGGTGGGACAGTACCCCATCTTTGTCCGCCTGGTCAACGAGGAGGGCCTGAGCCTTAAAAACTGCTGGTTCTTCAACATGGATGAGTACCTGGACGACGCCGGGAACTGGATCCCCAAGGAGGACCCCCTTTCCTTCCGGGGCTTTATGGACCGGGTGGTATACTCCCAGATCAAGCCGGAGCTTGTCATGCCGGAAAACCAGAGGATCTTCCCCGATCCCGCCGCCCCCGGGAAGGGGGACCGCCTCCTGGAGGAGCTGGGGGGAGCCGACGCCTGCTTTGGGGGCATCGGCATCACCGGGCACCTGGCCTTTAACGAGCCCCAGCCGGAATTGACCCCGGCCCAGTTTGCAGAGCTTCCCACCCGGGTCCTGGACATCGCCCCGGAGACCCGGGCCACCAACTGCGTGGGGGACCTGGGAGGCGCCTTGGAGGATATGCCGAAGAAGTGCGTCACCATTGGCATGAAGCAGATCTTGGGTGCCAAAAAGCTGCGTCTTGCGGTATTCCGGGACTGGCACCGGGCCGTCTGCCGCCGGGCCGCCTACGGGGAAGTTACCAGCGCTTTCCCGGTGACCCTGGCCCAGAAACACCCTGACGTTCTGCTTATCGTCAACGGGGTGGCCGCCCAGAAACCCCGGTAAAGGGAGGAGCGATCCATGAATAGTTTTTATCTCACCAACATCCGGCTCCATGGGGAGCCCTCCTCCCTGACGGTGGAGGACGGGATTATCACCGCCGTAGGAGCCGAAAACCGGAAGGAACTCCCGGTCCGGGACGGGAACGGGGCCCTGGCCCTCCCCGGCTTTCTGGACCTGCACACCCACGGGGCCGCCGGGGTGGACGTCAATGCCGCCGACCCGGAGGGCCTGCGGAAGATCAGCCGCTTCTTTGCCACCCAGGGGGTCACCGGCTGGCAATGCTCTATCCTCACCGACACCAGGGAGCAGACCCTGAAGGCCATCGCCGCCGCCCGGGAGGTCATAGAAGCAGGCAGCGGCGGGGCAGCCCTGCTGGGCATCCACCTGGAGGGGCCCTGCCTTTCGGTGGACTACAAAGGGGCGATGCCGGAGCATCTCCTGATGAAGGAAGCGGACATCGGCCTCTTTCGGGAGTACCAGGAGGCTGCCGGGGGACACATCACCTACCTCACCCTCTCCCCGGAGATCCCCGGGGCGGTGGAAATCGTTCCTGCCCTTCGGGAACTGGGGATCACGGTGGCCATGGGCCACAGCGCCGCCGGATATGACGTTTCCTGGGCGGCGGTTCGGGCAGGGGTTACCGCCGCCACCCACCTGGGCAACGCCGAACGGCTCTTCCATCAGCACGACCCCGCCATCTGGGGGGTAGCCCTGGAAAGCGACTGCTGGGTAGAGGCCATCTGTGACGGGCGGCATCTCCATCCGGGAACGGTGCGCCTTTACCTCAAGGCCAAGGGCTGGGACAAGGTGGCGGCGGTCACCGACTCCATCATGGCCGCCGGCCTCCCCGACGGAAATTACAAGCTGGGGGTCAACGACGTCATCGTAGAGGATGGGGACGCCAAACTCCCCAACGGCGTTCGGGCCGGCTCCACCCTAACCCTCATCCAGGCGCTTCGGAACCTGGTGCAATGGACCGGATCCGAGCCGGAGAAAGCGGCGGAGCTGATGAGCCTCAATCCCGCCCGGCTTATGGGCTGGAGCAAGAAGGGCTCTTTGGCTCCAGGGATGGACGCCGACTTGCTGCTGGCGGACAGCTCCCTCACCGTCCTTGCCACCTTCGCCGGGGGCCGGGAGGTCTACAGACGATAAGGAGGAATACGACATGGACCAGACCATCACCCTTTCCTTTGTGGACAAGGGCGGGGTCCTGAACCCCGGAGAGCTGGAGGAGCGGTGCCGCCAGGCGGAGCCTGTCCTCCGGCGGGCGGTGGAGGGGGACCCCCAGTACCGGGATTTTACCGGCTGGCGCACCGTGGACGAACACGCCGGACCGGACCGGGTGGCCTTCCTCCAGAAGGAAGCGGACCGGGTCCGGAAGGACGCCGACGCCTTTGTGGTTATCGGCATCGGGGGCTCCAACCAGTCCTCCCGGGCCGCCATCAAGGCCCTGCGGCCAAAGGACGGCCCCGCCATCCTCTGGGCCGGGAACACCATTTCCGCCTGCGAAATGGCCCGGACCTTGGAAGAGCTGGACGAATACAAATCGGTTTACATCGACTGCATCGCCAAAAACTTTGAGACCCTGGAGCCGGGCATCGCCTTTCGGGTGCTGCGCCAGTACCTGGAAAAGCGGTACGGCGAAGCGGAGGCCGCCAAGCGGATCTTCGCCACCGGCACCCCGGGCAGCACCCTGCACCAGCTTTGCAAGGATCATGGCTACACCTTCCTCACCTTCCCGGAGCGGGTAGGGGGGCGGTTCTCGGTCCTCTCCGACGTGGGGCTGTTCCCCATGGCGGTGGCCGGGGTGGACATCGCCGCTGTCACCGCCGGGATGCGCCAGATGCGGGACCGGATCTTTGCCGAAAAGGCGGAGGAAAACATCGCCCTTCGGTATGCTGTTCTTCGGAAGCTGTTTCTGGAAAAGGGCTACGCCCTGGAAATGCTCTCCTTCTTCGAGCCGAGGCTGGATTACTTCGCCAAGTGGTGGGTCCAGACCTTCGCCGAAAGCGAGGGCAAGGAGGACACCGCCCTCTACCCCATCGTTTCCAGCAACTCGGAGGACCTCCACGCCGTGGGGCAGTACGTCCAGCAGGGGCGGCCCATCCTCTTTGAGACCTTCCTGGAGATCCGGGCCCGGGACGCCTCGGTGATCCTCCCCCCGGAAACCAAAAAGGACTATTTCGACTACCTCACCGGCAAGGATTTTTGGGACATCAATGAGGCAGCCCGAAAGGGCACCTTTTCCGCCCACAGCCACCGGGGTATCCCCTGTCTTTGTTTCTCCATCCCCGCCATCGACGCCCACACCCTGGGGCAGCTGTATTACTACTTCATCTTCTCCTGCTACCTCTCCTGTGAGCTGCTGGGGGTAAACCCCTTTGACCAGCCCGGGGTGGAGGCCTACAAGCACCAGATGTTCGCCCTTTTGGGCAAGCCGTAACAGAAAGGAGTTTTTACTATGCCGCTGATCCCGCTTCGTCCCGTTTTGGAGGCCGCTGAGACCCACGGATACGCACAGGGAGCCTTTAACGTCAACGCCGTTTGCCAGGCAAAAGCCGTCATTGAAGTACACGAAATGCTCCGCTCCCCCGCTATCCTCCAGGGGGCGGACCTGGCAAATGCCTTTATGGGGGGCCGCACCGATTTCCAGAACGGCACCCTGGAGGATAAGAAGAAGGGCGCAAAAAACATCGCCGACGCCGTTCGCAAGTACGGGGAACAAAGCCCCATTCCTGTGGTCCTCCACCTGGACCATGGCCGGGATTTCGACTCCTGCGTGGCCGCCATCGAGGGGGGCTACACCTCGGTGATGATCGACGGCTCCTCCCTCCCCTACGAGGAGAATGTTGAGCTGACCCGGGAAGTCGTCAAGTACGCCCATCCCCGTGGCGTCAGCGTGGAGGGGGAGCTGGGGGTCCTGGCCGGGGTAGAGGACCATGTATTCGCCCAAAATTCCACCTATACCAATCCCTTGACCGCTGTGGACTTTTTGAAAAAGACCGGGGTGGACGCCCTGGCTATCAGCTACGGCACCATGCACGGGGCCAGCAAGGGCAAGGATGTAAAGCTGCGCCGGGAGATCCCCATTGCCATCCGGGAGTGCATGAGCCACGAGGGGATCCGGGCCTTCCTGGTCTCCCACGGCTCCTCCACCGTTCCCCAGTACATCGTCCAGGAGATCAACGCCCTGGGCGGGGAGATCCAAAATGCCTACGGCATCTCCAAGGAGGAGCTGAAGGCCGCCATCCCCTGCGGCATCCGGAAGATCAACGTGGATACCGACATCCGTCTGGCAGTGACCAGAAACCTCCGGGAACTGTTCCGGGACTGCCCGGAGCTGAAGGCCGACCCTGTTGTCGGGCCCATCTGGACCCTCCTGGACGAAAAGCGGGCCGCCTTTGACCCCCGGGCCTTCCTGCCCCCTATCATGGATACCGTGATGTACGGCACCGGCGAAGGGGAGGCCCTGGCCCGGATCACAGGCGCCATCGAAAGGGGCGTCAAGGAGGCAGTAGGCACCCTGATTGTGGAGTTCGGCTCGGTGGGCCGGTATCCCCTGGTCCGGATGGACACCCTGGAGACGATGATCCGGCGGTACAAGGAGGGGGTCTGAGATGGCCGGGAAGCTTCTTCTCGTCCACGGCGGCGGCCCTACGGCGGTCCTCAACTGCTCCCTTTACGGCGCGGCGGAGGAGGCCATAGCCAGCGGAAAAATCGATGAGGTCTACGGGGCCCTGGGGGGGATGGGCGGCCTGCTGGCGGAGCGGTTCGTCCGCCTGGATACCCTTCCATCCTCCCGCCGGGAGCTGCTTCGCACCACCCCAGGCTCGGCCATCGGCACCTCCCGGGACGCCATGGAGGCTCCGGAGTACGCCAGGGCGGCGGAGGTCATCCGAAAGAACGGCTTTAACTTTCTCCTCTGCAATGGGGGCAACGGCACCATGGATACCTGCGGCAAGGTATACGAAGCCTGCCAGGCGGCGGGAACCCAGGTCCTGGTTGCGGGCATCCCCAAGACCATGGACAACGACATCGCCGTCACCGACCACTCCCCCGGCTTTCCCAGCGCCGCCCGGTTTATCGCCGGAACGGTGCGGGAAATCTGTGCCGACGTCCGTTCCCTGCCCCTCCACGTCTGTGTGGTAGAGGCCATGGGGCGCAACGCCGGCTGGGTCACTGCCGCGGCAGCCCTGGCCAGCCAGGCCGGGGAGATCGGCCCCGACCTCATCTACCTGCCGGAACGGGACTTTGACGAGGCTGCCTTTCTCCAAGATGTGGAGCGCCTTTGGGCCCGGGGAAGAGGGGTTGTCGTTGTTGTCAGCGAAGGGATCCACGGCCCTGGCGGCAAGCCCCTGGTGCCCCCCATCTTCCAGACGGGGCGGTCCACCTACTTCGGGGACGTCTCTGCCCATCTGGCCCAGCTGGTGGTCAAGGAGCTTGGCGTCAAGGCCCGGAGCGAAAAACCAGGACTGGCGGGACGGTGCAGCATCCACTGGCGCTCCCCCATCGACTGCCGGGAAGCCGAAGAGGCCGGGCGGGCTGCGGTCCAGGCGGTTCTCAATGGTCAGACCGGTGTGATGCCCGCCTTCCGGCGGATCAGCGACCAGCCCTACCAAAGCGAAACCTTCCTGGCCCCCATCCGGGAGGTGATGCTCACCGAGCGGACCATGCCCGAGGAGTATATCAACGAAGCGGGGAACGGGGTCACAGAAGCCTATCTCCAGTGGCTGCGCCCTCTCATGGGAGAGGAGCTGCCGGAGCTGGTGACCTTCCAAGACTGACAAAATCAAACAGGGCCGTCCTTTTCAAAGGGCGGCCCTGTTTTCCTCTCTTATTTCTTGTTTTTACCCTTGCCGCTACCGTCCCGTCTTTCCCGGCGGCCCGCTGCAAACCGCCCCGGGCAGATGTCCATTACCGGCCGTTCCGGCTGGATCAGCGCTTTCTCATACCAGCACTCCCACTGGATTCCCCGGTCGATCTGTCCCTGGGCGTTCACCCCGTCTACCGTCTCCCCCGGCTTAATCGGCACATCGTTATCATACAGGTATTGGCCTACGTTGTACAGATAGTTGGCCATGGGGTTGGGATCCAGTTCCAGGAAGTGGATCTGGACGTCCGGCAGGCCCAGGGCGTACAGCCCCAGGGTGTCCATCACCTTTTCCCCTTCCTGACCGTCGCTGATGTTGAAGAACCGTACATTCACACCGTACCACAGGAAACGGCTGTCCCCTTCCAGCGGGTTTTCCAGGGCCTGCTTCCGGGTGAGAAGCTTCCCCGCCGAGGGGGTCCACACTGCGTCGCAGGTGGGGTACAGCTCCAGGGCGGTCTCCAGCCAGGCGGTGAGGAGTCGGGCCCGCTCCAGATAGGTCAGGCCCGAGGCCATAAAGTCGCTGCACATCACCATATACTTGCAGCTGTCCAGCAGTTCCGCCCCATCCTGGACGTCCCACAGCTGGCCCCGGAGAAAATCATCCACAGACCCGGGATCAAAGGGGGAAGGCGGGGCGGTGAGGACCTGGGCGGGCACCTTGGCGTTGTCCTTGTACTCCACCAGCAGCCCCTTGGCCGCAAAGGAGTACAGCCCGTCCGACTGCTGGGTCACGGTGTCGATGTCACACCCCAGTTTCTCCCCCAGCTTTTGGGCGAACAGCTCCGGCTCGGGACGCTCCGGCTTTTCCCGGAACAGCAGCTGGAGCCAGATGAGCTTGTGGAAATCCGGGGCCTCCTCTTCCCTGTCCTGCTGAAAGGTCTCCTGCTCCTGCTGGGGCTCCACCCTGGTCTCCTCCACGGGCGGGGCGGATTCCGCCTCCTCCTTCTTTTTGCCGAAAATGCCGCTCAAGATGCCCATACAAATGTCCTCCTTCTTTTGCAAAAACCCGGGAAAACCACTTGGTTTCTCGGGTTTTTAATGCTTGTTGTCAAAACGCGATCTTCAGGGTCATGCCGTCCAGGGCCACTCCCTTGGATCGGGTGACAGACAGCTTTTCCTCCGCCGAATGTCCCACCGTCTCCCCGTCCCGGATGTAGGCATCCGACTTCAGCAGGTAGATGCACAGATCGTAAAGGAATTCCATGACCTCCCCGGGTTCCTTGGCGCTGTCGATGATCTCCATTTCCTCCCGGCCGAAGGAGGAAAGGCCGTAGGTGTAGCCGCAGGCCCCTTTCTTTCCCCTGTACAGGCCGACGTAGACCCAGTCCATCACCGGCAGGTCCCCAGCCTTCAGGTCCTGGGCCACTTTAAGGTAGAATTCCGGCTGGAACACCGTGCCGCTGGTGTAGATACCCAATACCTCCGGCTGCGGCAAGACGCTGGCCGCCAGGGCAGTGAACAGTTTGGCCGCCCCCACCGGGTCCTTTTCGTTCCCCATCACCGAGATGAGCAGATGGGCGGTGTGGGTCCCCGTGACCTCCACCGCCTCCTTCCAGAAGTAGTTGGCGGCGGCGAAACGCTCCGCCTCTCCTCCGGGGACCGGGGCCTCCATGAGGGAATAGGCGCACATGGTACCGTTCACCCAGAACACCGCCATGTTCTTGTCCTCGTCCTTCGACGGGTCCTCCCCTGTGTCGTCGGGGGTGATGCCCCACTCCTCCCGGAGGGTCCGGAGGACGGCCTGTTTCTCCCACTTGGCCTCCTTCAGCAGCACAAAACCGATAAAGCCGCCAGTGCGGTCCTTCTTCTCTTCGCTGCCGCCGGACTCCCCGGCCTTGGCGGTCTTGTTCCCCGCCGGGACCGGGTCCTTCTTCTTTTTGCCCAAAAGGTTGTCCAAAAATCCCATTTTTGTGTCCTCGTTTCAGATCAGTTTTCCCGGATGCTCGATGAGCCGCTGGTTGGCGCTCCCCCGGTACTGGAGGGTCAGGTCCCGCTCCTCCTCCCGGTAGGGGCCGTCGATCAAAAGGTCGCAGAGGTCCAGAAGCTCCAGGATGGCGGGGCGGTCCCTGCCCAGTTCCACCAGCTGCTCCAGGGTGTAGCCGGAGTAGCAGACCACATCCTTGCCCATGGCCTTCGCCCCCCGGGCGACGGCGCAGAGGGGCTCCGGCTGGCAGAAGGGCTCCCCGCCGGAGAATGTCACCCCCTGGAGGAGGGGGTCCTCCCCGATCTCCCGGAGGAGACCGGAGACCTCCGCCACCCGCCCCCCCTGGAAGGGATGGGTTTGAGGGTTGTGGCAGCCAGGGCAGTGATGAGGACAGCCCTGGGTAAAGATAACATAGCGGAAACCGGGCCCATCGACGATGGACTCCGGTTCAATCCCGCTGATCTGTAAGGAATCAGACGCCATGCTTCACACGGTCCTTCTCCTCTTCCCGTTTTGCGTTGTTAAAGCGGTCGGTGGTGCCCACCAGGTACCCGGTAATGCGGCGGATACGCTCAAATTTAACACCCTCTCCGATTCTTCCGGCGGAAACAACAGTCTTGATCGTCATGGTTCTTTTCTCCTTTGTGATGATTTTTTCCTGGGTATTTATCTTGAAGATATTATTCCAGCCCGATAAAGTGAGGCATATTGGGGAACTTTTTCCGCAGCTCCCGAAGCTTTTCCAGGGGGACTCCCTCCCCTTCCCGGCGGCCGCACCGGGGGCAGACATCATCGATAACGCCAGTGTACCCGCAAATGGGGTCCCGATCCACCGGATGGTTCACCGAGCCGTAACCCACGCCGTTCTCCTTCATGCAGCGGATCACCGCCTCAAAGGCCTCCGGGTTTTTACAGGCGTCCCCGTCCAGCTCCACGTAGCTGATATGTCCTGCATTTGTAAGGGCATGGTAAGGGCCCTCCAGCTGGATCTTCCGGAACGCTTTGATGGGGTAGTACACCGGCACGTGGAAGGAGTTGGTGTAGTATTCCCGGTCGGTGACGCCGGGGATAATGCCGAACACCTTCCGGTCGATGCGGACGAACCGCCCGGAAAGCCCCTCGGCAGGGGTGGCCAGCAAGGTGAAGTTAAGGCCGGTCTTTTCCGACTCGTCGTCCATCAGCTTTCTCATGTGGCCAATGATCTCAAGGCCCAGCTTCTGGCTCTCCTCGCTCTCCCCGTGATGCTTTCCGGTAAGGGCCACCAGGGTCTCGGCCAGGCCGATAAAGCCTACGCTGAGGGTGCCGTGCTTGATGACCTCCTCGATGGTGTCATCGATCTCCAGCTTATCGGAATCGATCCAAACCCCCTGGCCCATAAGGAAGGGATAGTTGCGGCACTTTTTGGCCGCCTGGATCTTGAACCGGTGGAGCAGCTGGCGCACCACCAGGGCCACCCGCTGGTCCAAAATGCGGTAGAATTCGCCGATGTCCCCCTTGGCCTGGATGCCGATGCGGGGAAGGTTGATGGAGGTAAAGCTAAGGTTTCCCCGGCCGCAGGTCACCTCCCGGCTGGGGTCGTAGTGGTTGCCCATGACCCGGGTCCGGCAGCCCATATAGGAGACCTCTGTATTGTAGTCCCCGGGGCGGTAATACTGGAGGTTAAAGGGGGCGTCCAAAAAGCTGAAGTTGGGGAAAAGCCGCTTGGCGGAGGTGCGGATGGCCAGCTGGAACAGGTCATAGTTGGGATCCTCCGGGTTGTAGCTGACCCCTTCCTTCACCTTGAAGATCTGTACCGGGAAGATGGGGGTCTCCCCGTTGCCCAAGCCGGCGTCGGTGGCCATGAGGAG
Organism: uncultured Angelakisella sp.; assembly: GCA_910585535.1. Classification (GTDB taxonomy): domain Bacteria; phylum Bacillota; class Clostridia; order Oscillospirales; family Ruminococcaceae; genus Angelakisella. Next base: position 47,727 of record CAJUFK010000007.1, read on the forward strand.
GTTACGGATCACCATTCGTCCCTCGGGGGAGGTGTCGGTGCCGTAGTTGATGGAGCTAAAGGGCACCTGGGCCCCTGCCCGGGAGTTCATGGTGTTCAGGTTATGGACCAGGGCCTCCATGGCCTGATAGGTGGCTTTGTCCGTCTCGGTGAGGGCCACCTCCATGGCGGCGTGGTGGGCATCCAGGCACTGGGCGTCGGTAATGGACTGGTACCCCCCCTCCCGCTGGTGCTGGGGCAGCCACCGGCAGAGGCGCATTCCGTACTCCCGTTCCTCCCCCATGGTCAGGTCCTCGGTTCCCAGATGGTCCTTGATGGCCTCTGTCAGGGCCTTGCTGTCCGCCTGGGTCATTCCAAAGCGGAAGGCGAAGTAATGGGCCAGCGCCTTGAAATACTCCTTCCGGAAGGTCTTTCGGACCCCGGGGGCCATGGAGTAGTCGAAGTTTGGCACCGACTGGCCGCCGTGCATCTCGTTTTGGTTGGCCTGGATAGCGATGCAGCCCAGGGCGGAGTAGCTTTGGATGCTGTTGGGCTCCCGCAGATAGCCGTGACCGGTGGAGAAGCCGCCATGAAACAGCTTCAGCAGGTCGATTTGGCAGCAGGTCTCGGTGAGCATATAGAAATCCTTATCGTGGATGTGGATGTCCCCGTTGATGTGGGCAGCGGCGGCATCCTTGGGGAGGATGTAGTTGTCGATGAAATATTTGGAGCCCTCGGAGCCGTACTTCAGCATGGTGCCCATGGCGGTGTCGGCGTCGATATTGGCGTTTTCCCGCTTGATGTCGGCATCCTTGGCGTAGGCGAAGGTCAGCTCCTTGTAGATCTCCATCAGGTCGCCTTCCGACTGCCGGATCTTGGCGTGTTCCGCCCGGTAAAGGATGTATGCCTTGGCGGTCCTGGCGAAGCCCTCCCGGATAAGAGCCTCCTCTACCAGGTCCTGGATCTGCTCCACCGTAGGGATCCGCCGGCCCGGGATGGCGTCCACCACAGCGGCGGTCAGCGCCTCCAGCTTCTTGGCGGAGATCTTTTCCTCCGGCACGGCGACACAGGCCTTGCGGATGGCCTCCTTGATCTTTGCCGAGTCAAAGGGGACTGTCTCCCCGTTGCGCTTTTTAACAGACTTGGGCGGCGCCTTCTGAGCCGCGGCGGCCTTTGCCGGCTTTGGGGTTTCCTTGGACATAAAAAAAGCCTCCTCGCAGGATGAGGGTAAAACACAACATCTAGTTGTCGACCCGTCGTTTTTGCTGGGTATATAGTACAACATCTCGAGAAAAAAAGCAAGAGGAGAAATGACGATTTTTAGGCGAATATTTTTACTAATACCTTTTTTGAACAAATTACCATCACTTTATTATCACATTTTAAGGTTTATCGGCTGATAGAACCAGCGTTGGCGGGACAAGAGGGGCAGGATAGAATTTTCTCACGGGGCCGAAAAAACTTTTCGGGGGCCTATTTTTGCCAGGAGGACAAGCAGTAGGCCGGCCCAAAACTTTACGCCCTTTGTTATGCAGTCATTTTCGTAGGTTGTGCCTGGAGCCCTAGCGGCGTTTTATCCGAAGTGCAAAACCGCCTCCCGCAGCCTGGCAAGAAACGTTGCTGCCTTCTGCTGCTCCTGACTCCAGGCACAACTTAGGTCCCGGCATATCCCTTAGCCGTGGAGCGGCGGGGAGGATATGCCTTTCATGGTTAGGGAAATGCGCTTTCGACGGGTGTCTACCTCCAATACCTTGACCTTTACTATATCCCCTACCTTTACCACCTGGCTGGGATGTTTCACAAATTTGTCCGCCAACTGACTCACATGAACCAGCCCGTCCTCGTGTACCCCAATGTCTACAAATGCCCCAAAGTCCAAAACGTTCCGGACTGTACCTGTCAAAACCATCTCCGGCTTTAGATCCTTTAGTTCCATCACATCTGTACGCAGCAGCGGCGGCGTCAGATCCTCCCGGGGATCCCGTCCAGGCTTCAAAAGCTCCTCAATAATGTCCCGGATGGTGGGCACCCCCACCCCCAGGCGGGCCGACAGCTCCGCCAGCCCCTTTCCCTCCGCCTGAGCCGGAAGCTCTCGGAGCGCAGCAGTCCCTACATCAGCCAAGGACCAGCCGCATTCCTCCAGAAGAGCCTTCGCGGCAGCGTAGCTTTCCGGATGGACAGCAGTGGCGTCCAACGGGTTCTTCGCCCCCGGGATACGCAGAAAGCCTGCACACTGTTCATAGGTCTTTTTCCCCAGCTTGGGCACCTTCAGCAGCTGGCTTCGGGCAGTGAAGCTTCCGTTTTCCTCCCGGTAGGCTACAATGTTCTTGGCGATGGTCCCGTTGATCCCTGCCACGTGGCCCAGGAGGCTTCCGCTGGCGGTGTTCAGGTCCACCCCCACCCAGTTGACGCAGTTCTCCACCACGCCGCCCAAGGCGCTCTCCAGCCGGGCTGGGGGCATATCATGCTGGTACTGGCCGATGCCGATAGCCTTGGGGTCGATCTTCACCAGTTCCGCCAGGGGGTCCTGGAGCCGCCGGGCGATGGAGACAGCGCTTCTCAGGTTGACGTCGAACTGGGGAAACTCCTCACTGGCCAGCTTGCTGGCGGAATAGACCGAAGCCCCTGCCTCACTTACCACCAGGTAGGAGACGGCAGGCTGATAATCCGGCCCCAGCTCCCGGATGAGTTCCGCCACCAGCTGCTCCGATTCCCGGCTGGCAGTGCCGTTGCCAATGGAGATCACCGTCACCTGGTGTTTCTTGATAAGGGCGGTCAGCTTCTTTTTTGCCTCCGCCACCTTATTGTAGGGCTGGGTGGGATAGACCACTGTGGTATCCAGCACCTTGCCGTTGCCATCCACCACTGCGATCTTACATCCGTTTCGGTATCCGGGGTCCAGCCCAAGCACCACCCGGTCTTTTACCGGGGGCTGCATCAGCAGGTGATGGAGGTTCTCCCCAAAAACCTTGATGGCCTGTTCACTGGCGGCCTCAAAGAGGTTGGAGAAGGTCTCGTTCTCCATGGAGGGGGCAATCAAACGCTTCCAGCTGTCCCGGGCGGCGGACTCCACCGCTCGGGCGCAGGCGTTCTTTGCGATGACTGCCCGGCGGCAGATGACCCTTACCGCCTTCTCCTCCTCCAACTCCAGGCCGGCTTTCAGGGCCCCCTCCTTCACCCCCCGGTTGATGGCCAACACCCGGTGGGGGGCGATGCGGCCCACCGCTTCGGAGAATTCGGCGTACATGGCGTAGGTCCCGGTCTCCCCCTCCGGAGCCGCCGCAGTGGAAACGATGAGCCCGTCCTGCTGAATAAGCCGCCGCAGCTCCCCGCGGATGTCTGCATCGTCGGAAAGCTCCTCGGCGATAATGTCCAGCGCCCCCTGGAGGGCAGCCTCCGGGGTCTCCACCCCCTTCTCTTCGCTGACATACTCCCTGGACATCACCAGGGGATCCGCCAAGCTGTTCTGGGCCCGGATGGCGGCGGACAAGGGTTCCAGCCCCCTTTCCCGGGCGACGCTGGCCCGGGTGCGGCGCTTCTGCTTATAGGGGCGGTAAAGGTCCTCCACCACTGCCAGGGTCTGGGCGGCGGCGATGGACTCCTCCAGTTCCGGGGTGAGCTTCCCCTGTTCCCCAATCGAAGAAAGCACTTCCCCCTTGCGTTTCTCCAAATTCCGCAGATACCCCAGGCGGTCGTCCAGCTCCCGCAGAGCCGTATCCTCCATGCTGCCGGTGGCCTCCTTGCGGTACCTGGCGATAAAGGGGATGGTATTCCCCTCGTCAATCAGGTCCACCGCCGCCTTTACCTGCTGTTCGCCCAGAGAAAGCTCCTGGGCAAGGCGTTTGATTAGATCCATGTTTTTCCTCCCCAAAAAAAGCGGCAGGCGCCAGCGAAGGCGATCCTGCCGCTTTCCTAAGTTTTCCTTTTGCCACCCGGTCTCCGGGAAAGCCATCCCAGTTCCGGCCTTTGCCGCTTCCAATTTCAGGCGGCTTTATTTCATTTCCACGCGGCCATTGATGTGAGCGCCCAGGGTGGTGGTGATGTCCTTGGTGGAGATGTCGCCGGCCACCACGCTTTTGGCCCCCAGGTTGAGGTTTCCGGCGCAGTTGAGGTTACCGGTGATGCTGCCCTCCAGGGTCATCTCCGCAGCCTGCATATCCCCTTCTACAGCGGAGCCCACCTGGAGTACCAGGTCGGTGGAGGAAACGATATTTCCCCGAACCTTGCCGCCGCCGGTGACGAGAACGCCTTTCCCGGTGATATTTCCGATGACCTCGCCCTGGATACAGACCTTGCTTTCGCATTCGATGTTCCCCTGAACCGTGCCGGCTATGGTAATGGGGCCCTTGGCGGTAAGGTCTCCGGTAAAGGCGGCAGCCTTGCCGATTACGGTGGACTGCTCCTGAACCTCACGTTTTGCGGCCTTATCGTCGTCGGTATCCCAAACATCCTCCTTGACGGGAACGGCCTCCGGGGCTGCCATCTCATCCTGAGAACCGCCGGTCTCCATAATATCCTCGTCGGTATCCCCTACCTGGATGATGCCGCCCAGATTTCGGTTTTTCTTAAACATAGCCATGGTGCAAACTCCTTTCTGCGGACCCGTCCCTCTGTACAGCCTGGAACAGGGCCGGTTCTTCCTTATACCCTTTAAGTATAATTTCCCAAGAGGCGATTGTCAAGGCAAACCGTGTAATTCCTGCCACAGAAAAAGCGCCATCCAGCAAAAGGATGACGCTTTCAGCAGGCTTTACCGTTTTCTCAGCCTTCGTGGATGGCGCTAGTGGGGCAGATTCCGGCGCAGGTCCCGCAGTCGATGCAGGTGTCAGCGTTAATCTCGTAGTGGGCGTCGCCCTGAGAGATTGCGCTTACAGGGCACTCGCCCTCGCAGCTGCCGCAGCTGATGCATTCGTCGCTGATTACATATGCCATTTCAGATACACCTCCCTGAATGTCTGAGCCCGCACCCCAGCCGGGGGCACAGGTTCTGTGCCTCTTATTGTAGCATAAACCTGAAAAAATGCAACTGGTTTTTTTGTCTCCTCAGGATTTTTCTTCTGTTTGGCTCTCCTTGCGGCTTCCTCCCTTGCCCCCGTCCCGGATGACCCGGACGTCGGCTTTGTTATAGGCGGTCAGGACCCCCTCCCCGCTGGACTGGAGGTCCACCTTCAGCTGGCCGGTAAGGAGGCTTACTTCCTTGACCACGCCTCGCCCGTCGGGGGTATTCACCGTGGCCCCTACCCGGGGGGTGGTACGCAGCAGCTCCTCATAGGCGGGCTGTTCGTATTTCAGGCAGCACATCAGCCGCCCGCAGGTGCCGGAAATCTTGGTGGGGTTGAGGGAAAGCCCCTGTTCCTTGGCCATTTTAATGGACACCGGCTGGAACTCCCCCAAAAAGGAGGAGCAGCAGAAGGGCCGCCCACAGATGCCAAGGCCCCCCAGCATCTTGGCCTCGTCCCGGACCCCGATCTGCCGCAGTTCGATGCGGGTACGGAACACCGAAGCAAGATCCTTTACCAGCTCCCGGAAGTCCACCCGGCCGTCGGCGGTAAAGTAAAAGAGGATCTTGGAGTTGTCAAAGGCGTATTCCACCCCCACCAGCTTCATTTCCAGCCGGTTAGCGGCGATTTTCTCCTGACAGATGCGGTAGGCCCGCTTCTCCTTTTGGTGGTTCTCCTCGACGCGCCGCAGATCGTCCTTTCCAGCAAATCGAACCACCTTCCGAAGGGGCTTTACAATGCTGTCGTCCTCCACTTCCCGGTTGGGGATGGCTACAATGCCAAACTCCACCCCTCGGGCGGTCTCTACGATCACCTGGTCGTTCCGTGCAAATTTCTTGTCACAGGGGTCAAAATAGTAAATCTTTCCGACTTCCTTAAATCTTACACCGACAATTTCCGCCATGGGAACCTCCGTTTTTGATTGATTCTTCCGGGCCCAGGCCCGGCGGCAGCCCCTTGGCCGGGCTGTCCAAGCCTTTGCTCCGCCTGGGGGTACTGGCTAATTTTTCTTCATCAGCAGCGCCGTCAGAAGCGGAAGGTATCCGTTCTGCCGGTTTCGCTCCTCCGCCCTTTGCAGGCGGCGGCGCAGGGCTGCGCCGGCTGCGGGAGCGGCTCCCAGTTCCTCCAGCAGCTCTGGAAGCATGGAAAGGCGCAGGGCCGCCTCCAAAAAGAGGGTGTACTCCTGCCTGTCCTTTTCATGTGGGACCCCTGCCGCCATAGCGCCCCAGGTATCATCCAGGAACAGGGCTTGGAGCAGGGCTTTTGCGTCTTGGGCCCGCTTCGCCGTTTGGGGGTGGGTGAGTATCCTCTCCCCCTCTCCCAAGGAGCCGGCGGCCAGGAGGGCCGCTTCCCGGCATTCCTCCTCTGTCCTCTTGGGGAAGCGCTCCCCAAGGGCCTTGGCGCAGTCTGATACGGTCAGGGGGCGCAGGGCCACGGTGGTCACCCGGGACAGGATGGTGGGCAGCAGACGGAACTTGTTGTCACAGGTAAAGATGAAACAGGTGTCCTCCGGCGGCTCCTCAATAACCTTAAGCAGGATATTCTGGGAGTCCCAGGAAAGCCGTCCCGAATTGGTCAGGATGATGACCTTGGCCCTGCCCTCGTGGGGGCCTACATAGGCGCTGGCTCTCAGTTCCCGGATAAAGTCCACCTGTTCCTTGGTGGGGATGTCTTCCACCAGGGTAACGTCTCTGTGGACCCCCGACAACACTTTTTTGCAGGGAAGGCATTCCCCGCACATCTCCCCCTCCTGACGCTGGCAAAGGACGGAGCCTGCCAGGGCGAGGGCCAGAGCGGTGCGTCCGCTCCCCGGCTCTCCCTCCAGGCAGAGGCTTTGGGGCAGGCGGTGTTCCCGGGTCATCTCCCAAAGAGGGGAGGGCAGCGGCGGAAGCTTTTTGCCCTTTTCCATCAGACCTTCTCGAACCGCTCCACGTTCATAACAAAGATGGTGGCGCCCCCTACGGTGACCTGCACCGGCATTCCGGCGTACATCCCTGCGCTGAAGGAGGCGGTGGAGGGGACCATCTTGGTGCGCTTGCGGGAATTGGCGGAGATGATTTCGATCACGTTGTCCACCTTCCCATCCTCCACGCCGATGAGGAGGGTGGTGTTCCCCGACATGAGGAAACCGCCGGTGGTGGCCAGACGGGTCACCGAATACTGCTCCCGGGTCAGCTGCCGGGATACATTGGCGCTGTCGTCATTGGATACGATGGCCAGGATCATTTTCATGGTAAAGTCACTCCCTTTGCCGGGAAATCCCGGCGGACATTTCACTTTATTATAGCACACCTGCCGGAAAAAGGCCAGGTTTTTTTCCGGAGGTTTCCCATTCGCCGCCTGAGAGCCCGGCCGCAAAGCGGCGGACAGCCGCTACCGAACCACCCAAATCGTCTCCACCCCGCTGCTCTGCAAAAACCGCACCGTCTGGGCGGTGATCTCCTCCCCCGGCGTCAGCATGGGGATCCCCGGCGGACAGCTGCTCACCACCCGGGAGGATACCCGCCCCGGGCAGGCGCTGGCAGGAAGCTCGATCTCCCTCCGGGCCATGGCCTCCCCCACCGACAGGATCTGCCGGGGCAGCCGTATGGTGGAGGGATACCGGGGCTCCGGCATCAGCGTCCGCCCCTTGGCCGCCCCCGCCAGCGCGGAGCGCAGCCGGTCGATCTCCGCCTCGGTGTTTAGGGGGGAGAGCATAAAGACCACCACCGTCCGGTCCAGGTACTCCGGTTCCACCCCCCGGGAGCGCAGGAACCGGCCAAAGCTTTCCGGCGTGTGGCCCAGGCTCTCAAAGCCCACCGCCAGGCGGATGGGATCCCGGACGAAGCCTTTTACCACGTCGTACCCGAATTCCCCCGCCTCCCGGCGAAGCTCTTCCACTGTGCCGGAAAGCTCCCAATAGTCCTTGGCCCCCTCGGTGATGGAGCGAAGGGCGTTTTCCGCCGAAAGCATGATAAGGTAGCTGGGGCTGGTGCTGCCAAAGAGGGACATGGCGTACTTGGCCTCGGGGTAATCGTCCGGATCCGCCAGGTGCAACACCGCCGCCCCGGTGAGGGCGGGAAGGTTTTTGTGGAGACTGTCGCAGCAGAAGTCCGCCCCCAGGCTCATGGGGTGCAGCGCCGCCCGGAAACACCGGAGGTGCGCCCCATGGGCATTGTCCACCAGGAGGACCTTTTTCCTGCGGTGGCAGACCTCCGCGATGTCGGCGATGTTGGCCAGCTGCCCAAAGTAATCCGGGCTGGTGATGTACACCGACCCGGCGTCGGGGTGGGCGTCGATGGCCGCTTCCACATCCTCCGGGGTTGGGGGCAGGGCAAGGCCCGGGATCCCCTCCCGCCGGGAGGCGATACGCCCCGGCAGCCAGCAGGGATCCAGCCCCAGCA
>CAJUFK010000008.1 GCA_910585535.1 uncultured Angelakisella sp.
GTCCCCAAAGGGAGCCCGCCGACCCTCTAAAGGCCGCCGTCAGGCGGCCCTAACCCCCAACCCCCAGACAAAAAGAAAAGGACCGGACACAAAGTCCGGCCCACGAAAGATCAAAGAAAAATCCCCACCGCTTCCAGGATGCCATAGCTGGCAATGCCCATAATGAGACCGCTGGTAAGAACCCCCAGGGAGATGGCAGCGATGGCCCGGGGGAGGGGCATCCGCAGGAAGGTGGCCGCCACCGAGCCGGTCCAAGCGCCGGTGCCGGGGAAGGGGATGGCAACAAAGGCCCAAAGGCCGAAGAACTCATACCTGCCAAAGCCCTGGGCGGCCTTGTCCGCCTTGTTGATAATCCGCTGGAAGAAGGGCCCTACGTAGGGCCAGCGAGCCAACCAAACCAGGAGGCGGCGGCCGAAGAGGAGGAGAAAGGGAACGGGAAGGAGGTTTCCTAGTACACAGACCAGATAGACCTGCCAGAAAGGGAAGCCCATCCCCACCCCAATGGGGACCCCTCCCCGCAGTTCTACAATGGGGAGCATAGAGATGGCGAAAAGGTACCAGTATTTTTTCAGCATGGGGCGTGATCTCCTTACAGTCAAAAAGTCTCCCTCCAAGTTTAACGGAAAACGAAGGAAGAATCAAGGGGAAGAGAGAAAATGCCGGTCCGGCAAAGCGCGGATCCGCCGCCCCTTGGATCCTGGGCCGTTCACTTGTCCTGTGCCTGGTCGATTTGATCCCGGATTCTCTGCATCTGGTGGTCCAGGGTCTCGATGGAATCGGAGCATTCCTTTAGCTGCCGGGCGATTTCGTCCGGATCCTCCACATCCCGCTTGTATTTCAGCTTGTGTTCCAGGCTGGCCCAGAAGTCCATGGCGATGGTTCGGAACTGCATCTCCACCATAACCTGCTTCTTCTCGTGGGAAAGGAAGATGGGCACCCCGAGGATAAGGTGAAGGCTCCGGTAGCCGTTGGGCTTGGGATTTTTGATGTAGTCCTTTTCCTGTATCAGGGCGATGCCGTCCTGCATGGTCACCAGCAGAGCCAGACGATAGATGTCGTCAGGGAAGGAGCAGATGACCCGCACCCCCGCCACATCGGTGAGATTTTCCCGTATACTCTCCACCGTAATGGGAAAGCCCCGCCGGGCCAGCTTTTCGTAGATGCTGGAGGGCGTCTTGAGGCGGCTTTTAATGGCTTCAAAAGGATTCCGCTTGTAGGTGAGGGAAAACTCGGTGTTAAGGATCTTTAGACGGGTCTCCACCTCCATAATGGCGGCACTGTACTCCATCATCAGACGGTTGAAGGGCTCGGCAGCTTTCAGTTTCCGAGCCTGAACCTGGATGATCTGGTCCTGCTTCTTAAGGGCGGCCGCCTGCTCTTCCACCTGCTGCTCCAGGCGGTTTTTGTAGGTGAACAGGTCGATGGCGTTGCGGACCCGATTCCGCACCACAGTGCGCTCAAAGGGCTTATGGATGAAATCGGAGACCCCCAGGTTGAGACACATACTCTCGATTTCGGGGGAGCATTCTCCGCTGATGACCAGAACCGGCAGCTTTCCCATCCAATGGCGCTTTTCCATCTCGTCCAGGACGGCGAAGCCGTTCATCTTTGGCATATTCAGATCCAGAAGGAGGGCCGACATGGTATCGAAGGTTCCTTCCAGCAGAAGGAGAGCTTCCGCCCCGTCTGCCGCTGTCTCCACCACGTAGTCCTCATTAAGGACATCTCGAAGAAGTTCCCGGTTGATCTCCGCATCATCCACTACCAAGATCCTTTGCAATCTCTTTCCCTCCTTGGCTGACCTTTCCCATGTCCGGCTTTCCAAAATCAAACCGTTTTTCATTCTAATTTTAGCATATTCGACGGGAAAAGCCAATACTTTTCCAGCAAAATGGCAAGAAAAAACGCCCTCCGGATCTTCCCGGAAGGCGTCTGTTTAGGTGATCGTTAATTGCAGCCGCTCATAAAAAAGAAGGGCCGTCCTAGGGCCTTCGGGCGCTTACCTGGCGCTCCAAGCCGGAGAGATCCCGCTGGATCTGCACCGCCCCAAAGCCCGCTTCCCGAGCCAGTTCCGCCACCGCCGCCCCCTGGCCTTCGCCGATCTCCAGGATCAGCCAGCCGCCGGGCTCCAGAAGGGGCAGGCAGATGCCGGGAAGACGGCGGTAGAAATCCAGACCGTCCGTTCCGCCGTCCAGGGCCAGCGTGGGCTCCCAGCGCACCTCCGCCTGGAGGGAGTCCAGCTCATCCCGGGGGATGTAGGGGGGGTTAGCAGTGATGACCCGGTACCGCCGTTTGGTGACCTCCTCCGGCAGGGAAAAGACATCCCCGGCCACAGCAGTGACGTTATCCGCGCCATTGCTGTGGATGTTCTGCCGGAAGTACCCCAGGGCGTCCGGGGAAAGCTCCACCCCCCAGAGCCGGGCCTCCGGCAGCTTGTTCCCCAGGGCGATGGGAACACAGCCGCTGCCGGAACAAAGGTCCAGCAGGGCAGGGGAGGGACAGCCCTCAACCGCTTCTAGGGCCCGATCCACCAGCAGTTCGGTTTCCGGCCTGGGGATCAGCACACCCGGTCCCACCAGGAAGGGGAGGCCGTAGAACTCCCACTCCTCCAAAAGGTACTGAAGGGGCTCCCCGGCCAGGCGCCGCTCCACCAGGGAAAAAAAGGCGGCGGCTCCCTCCTCCGGCACAGGGTCTTCTCCCCGGAGAAGCCGCTCCCGCCAACTGAGGCCTGTGGCTTTCTCCCAAAGGAACTGGGCCTCCATGGGGGAATTGTCCGCTCCGCCGGGGAGAGCGGAGAGCCGCTTCTTTCCCAAAAGGTAAAGGCCCTGGAGGGTCAGGCGGTCACCACTCATCAGCGGTGGGGTCGGTGGGAATCACCGGCTCCATGGCGGCGATGGCCACCTGGATCATGGAATCGTCCGGCTCGTTGGTGGTGATCCGTTGGAGCCACAGTCCCGGTGCGGAGATGAGCCTGGTCACCGGGTTGCTGTGCCGTCCCGCCAGCTTGATAAGCTCGTAGGCAACGCCGATGACCACCGGCAGGGTGAGAAGCTTCAGAAGCATCCGCTGAAGGGGGTTGTCCCAGCTGATAAAGGAGGCGGTGAGGATGGAGATAAGGAGGACCAGCACCAGAAAACTGGTGCCGCACCGGGGGTGGAACCGGGAGTATCTGCGGATGTTTTCCACCGTAAGCTCCTCCCCCGCCTCGTAGCAGGCGATGGTCTTATGCTCGCCGCCGTGGTAGGAGAAAAGACGCCTCATTTCCTCCAGCCGAGAGGCCAGGGAGAGGTAGCAGACAAAGATGGCGGTTTTGACCAGCCCCTCAATAAGGGCCAGCAGCTGACCCCCAGGGACCACCGGCCTCAGCAGGGAGGTAACTCCTGTGGGGATGACAATAAAGAGGAGCAGGGCCAGGCCCACCCCCAGGACCACTGCCACGGCGTTCATCACCTTGGTGGCGCTGGCCCCCAGGCGGTCGGCCAGCCAGATCTCCAGCTTGGTAGGCTGTTCCTCCTCCATGCCGGCCTTTTCGGCGGACTTCATCAGGCAGGAAAAGCCCACCTTCATGGTGTCCACCATGTTGAAGATCCCCCGGATAAAGGGGGCCTTTTTGTACCAGGGCTTCATGCCGCCTTTTTCGGTGGGCCAGGTCTCGGTTTCGATGGTGCCGTCGGGGAGGCGCACCGCCATGGCGGAGACCTCCGGCCCACGCATCATAATCCCTTCAATGAGGGCCTGGCCCCCGATGGATGTTTTCTTTTCGCTCAATTTGTTCCTTCCTTTCCGGCCAGGGGCAGGGTGATGGTCACTGCGGTGCCCTTGTCCTTTTCCGAATCCAGCTCCAGGGTGCCGCCGTGCATTCGGATGATCTCGTCCGCCACGGCAAGGCCGATGCCGCTGCCCCGGCGGGTGGTGTGTCCCTTATAAAAGCGGGTCTTGACCATAGGCAGGTCCTCTCGGGAGATGCCGCAGCCGGTGTCCGCCACCGTGACCCGGAAGCCTGCCGCCAGTTCCGGGGTGACGGTGACCGAATCCCCGGCGTCGGAGTATTTTAAGGCGTTATCCAGGACGTTGACAAAGACCTGGCGGAGGCGGTTGTGGTCCCCCAGTACCGGGGCGAAGAACTCCGGCTCCTCGTAGATCAGGGTCTTCTGCTCCTGGCGGGCCCGCTCGGTAAAGAGGAGAACCGCGTCGGAAAGCTCCGCCACCGCGTCCAGCCGTTCCTGGGCCATGACCAAACGGCCGCTCTGCATCCGGGAGAAGTCCAGCAGCTCCTCCACCATGGAGGAGAGCCGCTCCGTTTCGTCCATGATGACGTACATCCCCTTTTGGAAGGTTTCCGGATCGGGGGCGGAGCCCATCCCCATCAGGGTCTCCCCCCATCCCCGGATGGCGGTAAGGGGGGTTCGCAATTCGTGGGAGACCGAGGAGATAAAGTCGTTCTTCACCTGTTCCGCGTTGCTCAGTTCCTCCGCCATATTGTTGATAGAGGCGCACAGTTCCCCAATCTCGTCATCCTTTTCCGGAGTGAGGCGGACATCAAAGTCCCCTTGGGCGATTTGCTTGGCCGTCTGCCCCACCTCCCCAATAGGGATGATGATGGAGTTGATGAAGTAGAGGCTGGAGTAGAGGACAAAGAGGATAATGGCCAGTCCCAGCAGACAGGCAAAGAGGATCAGAGTCCGGATCTGCTGGTCGATACGGGTCAGGGAGACCACATACCGCATGGCCGACAGATCATCGCTGATGATCCGGGACATGACGGTAACAGCCATCACCTTTTCGCTGCCGACATAGCCGATGAACTCCCCGACTCCGGTCTGGGAGGAATAGGCCCGGTCGTAGTCTGGCATCTCCTGGTCTTTCTCCGGCTCAAAGCCGCTGGAGGTGATGATGACCCGTTTCTCCCCGTCAATGGCCATCAGTTCGGAGCGGTCCTTGTATTCGTAGTCCTCCACCAGCCGCCGCAGCTGGATGGAAAAGTCCGCCGAGCTGTCCTTGGAGTAGCTTTCCAGCAGGGTGGCCACAGCGTCGGACCGGGAAAGGAGGAATTGCCGCGCCCCGTTGTAGTAGTAGCTGCGTACCGAAAAGGAGATGGCAATGACCATTACGATGACGATGACCAGCACCACGCCGAAGCTGTTAAACAGCCACCGCTTGGTGATGGTTTTCATCCGCTTTTTTTCGGGCATGGCACGGCCTCCTTTCGGCAAAAATAATGCTGGAGTTACCCAGATAGGGCCTGGGGTCCTAGGATCTTTTCCAATATAGATTGAAGCTGTGCTTCATATCGTGGAAGTACAATTATATTCTGTGGGATGATATAGCTATCCTGCCAGTTAGTCTCATGCGTAAGAAGAAGTGCAAATGTAAATTTTTTCCGCTGTACAGAACGATACAGCAATTGGATAGCTTCCCCAAAAGACTCATCCGACTTTTGAATTTTAATAGCAATGGGACTGCCACAATAGTGTTTTCTTGTAAGGGCATCAATTCCTTGATTACGTTGAACAACATCGCAATCAAATTGTTTTAGGATAGACAATATTTCTTCGCTTTTTGTTTGATATGCAGCAATTCCTTTTTTTAGTAAAGCTGAAGAAGTTTTATAGGGGACGGCAAGTCTTTGGTAGCAGAGACGGATTGCATCCGGATTTATATCAATGCCAATATATTCTCGCTTAAGAAGCCTTGCACTAACTAAGGTTGTCCCACTGCCGCAAAAGGGATCAAGAACACAGTCCCCTTCATCTGTGCTAATGGTAAGAATCCTATCAAGCAGTTCAATAGGCTTTTGCGTTGGATAACCGGTTCGTTCCTTCGCTCTAGGGTTCAAAAAGGGAATCTCCCATACATCTGACAACGGAACCCCCTTTTTTTCTTTTGAGACAGCAACAGTTCCTTCCAGGGTTCTCTTGTAAACAGATTTTCCTGCTTTATCCCGTATCCGTTCTTGCTGCAACTGGTCAATATTAGTGGTGAAAGAGTAGTCTCCATACTGTTTGTGAAATTTATAGCTGTTGGATTTGCTGTAAAAGAAAATTGTTTGATGGTTTGGAAGTAAACCATTCCGTGAGTTAGACCATCGCTTGTATACCCAAATGATCTCGCTCCTAAAGTTTTTTTCACCAAAAACCTGATCAAGAAGAACTCGTAGGTAGTGAGACGATGTGGAATCACAATGAAAAAAAATACTGCCGGTTTTTTTCAAAACTCTTTTCATTTCCTCTAAACGGGTTTTCATATAATCCAAGTATTGGGTCCGGGAAGACCAAATATCAGAAAAGGTATAGCGGTTTCCAGTAGCATCTTGAAGGGCTTGTGTTTTTTGAGTAAAAAAAGGGGGATCCAGATAAATCATATCAATTGTATCATTTGGAAGTGTTTTTAAGACCGTAAGGCAGTCATCATTATATAGCATGGCCCTAGGTTCCTCCCATATCTGCAATTTTAAGGAGAATCTCCATCAAATCGATCTCGGTAAACTCTTTGATGTAATCCCACGCAGAATCTCCACAGTAATATCTTCCGCCCGCACCCTGATAAAGCGTTTTCAAGGTCTCCTGTATCCGCTTTGCCTGCTCTCGCTGGGGATAATAAAACATTAGCCTAATCGGTACAAATCCACTGGCCTGGATCACCTTAACACGAGTATGCTCTTTTGTAATATGATCGCCATCTGTTGTTGCATCCCGCCATTTAATTTCATGTGCAAGATCATTAACCAGACAGTCAATTTCAAAGGTCTTTGGTCGTGTTCCCAAGGTGTTTGGTATTTTGGCTTTTGTAGCGTTGGGATAGCGATGCCGCATACAAGTGATTGCTGCATCTTCTAAAAAGGCACCAGCGTACTTATACAAAAAACGGCCTTTGTTCTGATACAAATCAATGAGACTGCCTTCCTCATCGGAAATACCAAGAACACGATAGAGCAGAAAGTGAGAATGGTCGTCATAGCGCATTTCCTCTACTCGGTCGATAATTCGCTTTTTTAACTCCTTGGAGTACCTTCTTGCAAGATTGTTTATTATTTCGTAGATTTGAAGGTTCATTTTAACCCTCCGCCAGCGCGGGACGGTCGGGGCAGACCCACTTGTACCCAAAGCCCCAAACAGTGGTCAGAAACTGGGGATGGCTGGGGTCCTCCTCGATCTTCATCCGCAGACGGCGCATATTGACATCCACAATCTTGTCGTCGCCAAAGTACCCGTCCCCCCAAACGGTGGCCAGCAGGGCGGAGCGGTCCAGGGCCACGTTGGGGTTGCGGAGAAAATGCTCCATCAGCTGAAATTCCACCTGGGTCAGGCTGATCTTCCGCCCGTCCTTGGTGAGGCTGCGGCTGCGGACGTTGAGAAGGAAGGGGCCGGAACGAAGCTCGTTTTCCGGTTCCGGGGCGGTGGCCGACATGGTGACCCGGCGGAACACCGCGTCCACCCGGGCCACCAGCTCCATGGGGGAGAAGGGCTTGGTAACGTAGTCGTCCGCCCCCAGCATCAGGCCGTTTACCTTGTCCATCTCCTGGCTTTTAGCCGAAAGCATGATGATGCCCACCGATTTGTCCCGGGCCCGAAGCTGTTTGCAGACCTCGAAGCCGTCGATTCCCGGCATCATAATATCCAAAAGGGCCAGGCCGATCTCCTCCCGGCGCTCCTCGTAGACCCGAAGGGCCTCCTCCCCGTTGGGAACGTCCACCACTTCGTAGCCCGCCCGCCGCAGGTTGATGACCACAAACTCCCGGATGGCATCCTCATCTTCGCAGACCAGGATGGTATTCTTTGTCATATCAGACCCTCCTTATGATAAAAGCTGAAACAGCCCGGCGACCTCCTCCTGGGTGAGGGCGTAGCCCTCCTCCCCCCGGCTGTCGGGAAGTCTGGCGTGGTACTCGAAGCTGCCCCGGCGGGCAACCATGAAATACCGGTTGGGGTCAAACTGCCGGGGCGGAGACTGGGGGTCCACCACCTGGAGCCGCAGCAGTTCCCGGCTACGGTCCCCAACATCCCCGTTGGTGTACAGGAAGAAGGTGATCTCCCCGCTCCCCGCCTGTCTGGCGGCGGTGATCTGCTCCCCCCCGGCCAGCCACTGGTCCGGCAGGATCAGGCGGAAGCCTGCGGCGGGATCTACAAAGGCCCGCAGAACGGTGGTAAAACCGTTGGGCCCCAGATTGACGTAACTGGTAAAGGTAAGGCGGCTGTCCTCGTCCAGACGGTCGTATCCCGGGGGAGTCCATTGGGTGGGAATGTCGATGATCCCATCCCCGGTGACGTCCTGGCAGTAGACGGCAGCCTCCCCTCCGTGGCGCAGGGTGCCGGTGAAGAGGGCTTCGTCTCCGGTGTTCAGGGGCAGGACCAGCCGCTCTTCCTCTACGTAGGCCAGAATGGTGCAGAGGCTGCCCCGGTTGGTCACCCCGTCCAGGGCCACCCCGTAGATCCCCGGGGCGATAAAACCGGAGACTGGGGTCTGGAAGGAGGCCACCTCCCGCTCCAGGGAAACGGTGTCCAGGGTGTCCAGGAGGCCGTCCTGCTCCCCCAGATAAAGGAGGGAGGCCTGGGAACCGTTTTCGGCGGTGACTAGAAGAAGCTCACTTTTGCCGTCTTGGTTGTAGTCCCCAATGGCCAGCTGGGTGTAATCCTCACTGCCCAGCATGGTGAAATCCCGGTCCTCGTACCGGTAGGCGGCCACGATCTTCTGGCCGCCATCGGGGTTCCAGCCAATAACGATGTCCTCCCCGCCGCCGTCCATCAGCGTTTCAAACCGGATAAAGTCGATGTCGGGGCTGAGGCCCGGGTAGGTGCGCTGGACCTGCCACTGGCCATCCGAGGTGAGGTCCATAATGGTGATTTGGGCGTTTCCGCCGCTTTGGTAGGTGTGGAGGACCACCGCCTCCTCTTCGCTGTCCCCGTCGATGTCGTGAAAGGTAAAGGCGGAGCGGTAGCTGCCGCTTTGGGGGTATTTCAGCTTGACCTCCTGGCCCATCTGTTCCCGGAGGGCCTGGTGGATCTCATACTGGCGGTCCGAGAGCCGGGGGGCGTCCAGAAGCCCCTCCACATCGGCGGCCAGAGGGGAGGCGCACCCGGCCAGGGAAACCGCCAGCAGGCAGAACCCGGCAGCCAGCCCCTTGTTAAACAGTTTCATAGGCGCGACCTCCTTTTTTCGTTATTTTTCCGCCGCAATCAGGTAGCGGTGGACCGTCCCCTGGACAAAGCCCTTCTCCCGGATCTCCTCTTCCATGGCACAGAGCCGGGAAAAGCACCGCTCCACCGAAAAACCGGGGAACTCCCAGGGGAGGACCCTGGCGAACCAGACAAAGGCCCCCACGTCGAAGAAGCGGATAGGCCGGTAGGCCTCTTCCTCCTGGAGGATCCGGAACCCGGCCTCCCGGAATACCCGGCTCTGCTTTGCCAGGTAAAGATGGGGGTAGGGCTTTGGGGTGCCGGGCAGGACCCGCTCCACCAGGTCTCGGTCGTTGTCCCCGCCCACCTGCTGGGTGAGGAACCGGCCGCCGGGCTTCAAGAGCCGGTACAGCTCCCCGGCGTCAAAGCTTCCGTGGCGGTTGAGGATCAGGTCGAAGACGCCATCCGGCCAGGGGATGGCGGAGGGGTCGCCGCACTCCCGAAAGTCGATCCCTAAAGGGAGAAGGGTCTCCCGGCAGAGCTGCACATTGGGGGGATACCTCTCGGTGGCCGCGGTCCTGTCAGCAGGATGCCCCAGGGAGAGGAGAAACTCCCCGCCCCCGGTATCAAAGTCCAGGATCATGGCATCCTCCCGGAGGTGCCGCCGGACCAGGACACGGTAATCCCAGGGGAGGTCCCCCTCCTCCTCATACCGCCCCTGGAGATGGGAAAAGTCCCAGCCGTGGATATGGGCCAGGCGCTCCTCCTCCAGCCAGAAGGACCTTAGTTTTTCACAGTCCATCCATCCACCCCCAGGGTAAAGATACCAAACCAGTATTATTTTAAGCCAAATCCCGGAGCCTGTCAATGAAAACCCCGGAAACTTTTTGCAAACAGAAACTCCCCTCCCGCCGGGGGAGGGGAGAAGGTCACTTTTCCTTTCCCGATCCCGGGAAGGGGATGGCTTTTTCCGCTGTGTTCACCAGGTTCAGCAAGCTGGTGCCAAAGAGGGGGTATTCGTTGGTGATGGATTCGGTGGACATCTCCAGGGCCTGGGTGTCCTTAATACGGTCCATCCCCGCCGTGGGCTTGTCCTGGGCGATGGCCGAGGCGTTGGCCCAGTGCAGCTCCATGGCGGCGGAGGCGTAGGGATGGGCCACCGTCTCCGGCAGCTTGAAGATAGCCGCCTGGTTTTTCTGATTGGCCCCGTAAACCAGACGGAACATCTGGTAGACCGAGATCATCAGGTAGCTGGAGACCTCCCCGATGAGGTCCTGGCTTCCCGCCTTCCCCAGCTTATCAAAGAGGATATTCAGGGAATTGGCGATGAGCTTCTTGTTGAGGACGGTCAGGATGCCGCCCTGGAAGATGTTTTCCTTTCCGGCGGCGTCGGCCTCCGGAATCTGGTCGATGGACAGGGTGGTGCCGGTGCGGTCCGGGGTCCGCCCCAGCATATAGTCGCAGGAGACCCCGTAGTAATCGGCCGCCCGGACCAAAAAACTCAACCCGCACTCCCGGATTCCCTTTTCGTAATGGGAAAGCAGGGCCTGGGACACCCCCAGGCTCATGGCGGCGGCCTTTTGGCTCACCCCCTTCTCCTTGCGGAGAAGCGTTAATATTCTGGAAAATTCGGAGTTTACCATGCCGCACCCTCTTAGCTCAAAATTCCGTAAAAGCCGGGAAAACACACCAAAAACCCAGACGATTACGTTAGGTACAAAATATTATATTATATACTTGCCGGTTTGTCCACAAAAAAAGTCGGAAAAATTTGTGAGAACAAGATTTCTGTCAAAGTCTACAGACTTTTTGCCAAAATATGCACATGGATTGAGAACTTATGTTTCGCGCCGGCCCTTTTCCAGGCGGTTTACTTTTTGGCTTCTATGGGATATAATGGGAAACGCACAGTAGCACCGAAAGGAAGGGGATCCCTATGAAAAATTACCGGCTGCATCTTATCCGCCACGGCATGACCGACGCCAACAGCCGGGGCGCTTATGCCGGAAGGCGCACCGATGTGGAGCTTTCTCCCAAGGGCATCCAGGAACTTATCGCCCTTAAAGAGGAATACGAATACCCCCCGGTGGCGGCAGTCTTTTGCAGCCCTATGACCCGCTGCATCCAGACGGCGGGGGTCCTTTACCCCCAGGCGGAGCTTCAGGTGGTCCCCTCCCTGGCGGAGATCGACTTTGGCGACTTCGACGGGCGGACCATCGGGGAACTCCAGGACCGGGAGGACTTCCGGCAGTGGATCGCGA
The DNA here is from genome assembly GCA_910585535.1 of uncultured Angelakisella sp. Lineage (GTDB taxonomy): Bacteria > Bacillota > Clostridia > Oscillospirales > Ruminococcaceae > Angelakisella. Next base: position 11,375 of record CAJUFK010000008.1, read on the forward strand.
ACTCCTCCAAGGAGGCGCCCCCCGGCGGGGAATCCATTGAGGAGTTCAGCCATCGGGTGGCGGTGGGGCTTTCCTCTGTCCTGGCCTGGGTGATGCAGAACGACATCCAGGACACCGCCATCGTGACACACGGCGGGGTTATCCGGGCCATTTTGGCCTCGATGGCGCTGCCCCGTCTGGCCCCCGGGCAGCTGCTGGTGGGCAACGGAAGGGGCTACACCTGCTTTGCCACCCCCCAGCTATGGATGCGGGACCACATCATTGAGGTGGCAGGGATCATGCCCCATGGCGCTGCCGAGGCCGCAAAGCTGGATCCGGCCTTTGCCGCCGCCATGGAGCGCCTTACCGCCTCCCTGGACCGGGAGGAATAACCAGCCGGTTCCCCGCCCATACTCCCGGTAAACAACACGGGAGGGGAACAAGATGAAGTTTATCCGCGCCGCCAGACGCCAGGGGAAACGGGCCCTGGCAGGACACCGGAGGGAGGCCGCCGCCCTCCTCCTCCTTTGGGGGATGATGTGGGGGCTGGTCTCCCTGGCCGACCGGGGGGCCTACCGCCTGGCCGGGTTTCCCCCCGGAGGTTCCCCCAGCTGGGAGGCTGCCGCCGTGACCGCCATCACCCTGGCCCTCCGGGAGGTCCTTCTGGCCCCCCTGGGGGCGGGGGCTTCGGCCTGGTTTGCCGCTCTGGCCGGGGGATGGACCCGCCCTGTGACCACCATCTTTTGGGCTTACGGGAACCGGGTGTGGCTCCGGTCCCTGGGGGTGCGCCTTACCACGGGCTTTCTCACCGGGGCGGTGACCCTGATCCCCCTGGCCGGGGAGGGCTTCTCCCTCTGGCTCCTCCGGGAGCGGCTGGCGGCCCTTCCCCCCAGGGACCGGGAGCTGGCCCTGGCAGGAGCGGGGGCGGCGGCCCTCCTGTGGCTGCTGGTCTCCCGGGCCTACGCCCAGCGATTCGCCATGGCCCGCTTCCTTTTGGGACCGGACTACGGCTATTCCGCCGCCAAGGCCATCGACCTTTCGGTGGCGTACACCCGGGGCTACCGCTGGCGGCTGGTGGGGCTGGAACTCTCCTTCCTCCCCTGGTTTGCTGCCTGCCTGCTGATTCTCCCGGCCCTTTGGGTCCTGCCCTGGTACGCCTCCTGCCGGGCCAAAAGCTTTGTCTTTTTGTGCCGCCGGGCAGGCCGGATCTCCGCCCAGATCCAAAGGGAGACCCCAAGGGAGGTTTGCCGGCGGTCGGTCCGGGTGTAAAGGGCCTGTCCACCATGGGCCTTAGCCGATGCCTGAGCTGAAATAAGAACCTCCCCAGGGGACTGCCCTGGGATATATCAAAAAAGAAAGAGTGACAACTATGGGAAAGAACATCGTATTTGACGCCGCCGGGGTACTGGTGGAATGGGATCCGGTAAACTGGTTCGCCGGGCACTACGGCAAGGAGCTGGGAGCCCAGGTTCTTGCCGCGGCCATGGGAAGCGATTACTGGTTTCAGAATGTGGACTGGGGCTTTGTGACAGAGGATGAACTGTTTCGCCACCAGGCCGAGGCAAATCCTCACCTTCGGAAGGAACTGGAGGAACTGGACCGCATCTGGCACACCATCCTCCAGCCCAAAGCGGATACCGAGGACCTGATCCGCCGGCTGAAAAAAGGCGGCCACCGGATCTACTACCTCTCCAATTTCCCGGAGAGGACCTTCCGGAAGCTGCTGGAGACGGTGCCCGCCTTCGGCCTTATGGACGGCGGCGTGGTCTCCTATGACGTCCATCAGGTAAAACCCAACCCGGATATTTACCAAACCCTTTTGAACCGGTACCAGCTGGAGGCAAAGGACACCGTGTTCACCGACGATACCTCCATCAATGTGGAGGGCGCCCAAAAGGTGGGGATCCACGCCTGGCACTTCACCGGGGCGGCAGGATTCGAGTGGTACCTTAAAAACGACCTGGGGCTGGAGTTCTAAGGACCTCTCCCCAAAACAAAAAGTCCGGCAGGGTTTTCCCGCCGGGCTTTTGCTTGTTCAGCTGTTGGTGCCGGTGAACTGCTCTTTGGCCTCCGCGATCTTCTGCTGGGGGGCCTTTTGGACGGGGTACCAGCCCCGCTTCTGCATCTCCTGGAAGAGTTCCATCTGGATTTGATGTTCCTCCCCCAGCAGGGTCATAAATTCCCCCTGGAGAGCGCTGGAGGCGCATTCGTTGGCGGCGGCGTTGTACTCCGCCGTAATCTGCTTTTGAGAGGACAGAAGGTCCTCCAGGATCTCCCGGTCCCCAAAGGAGGGGTTCAGGTCTGCCATTTTTTCGCCTCCTTATCCCCTCAGCTGGTTCAGCAGGGTGTTATAGTGGTTTTGATGCCGGGCCGCCACCTGCTGGCACTTTACCTGCAGCTGGGGATCCCCGCATTGGGCCGCGTACATCTTGTACTTTTTCACCAGGGTCTGCTCGTGGGAAAGCTGATCGGTGAGGGAATCCAGTTCCTTGGCCGTCAACTCCGCCATCTTCCTCACTCCCTTTCTGTCCGGGGAAGAGAAAAGACCCTCCCCCGGCTTTGTTATCTTTCCCGGGAGAGGGCCTGGTTATCCGATGACGTTAAAGAGGATGCAGAGGAAGTGGCAGACGCTTCCCCCTAGAACGAAAAGGTGCCAGATGCCGTGCATATAGGGCTTTTTGAGAACGTAGAAGGCGATGCCCCCGGTGTAGCAGAGGCCCCCGGCCACCAGGAGGATCAGCCCTGCCGGGGAGAGGGCCGCCGCCAGGGTCCCCGCCTGGAACACCACCGCCCAGCCCATGACCACGTAACAGGCCAGGGAAAGCTTTTCAAACCGTTTGAGGCTGATGGCGTTCAGGGTGATGCCGGCAATGGCCGCCGCCCAGATGCCCCCGAAGAGGAGCCAGCCCCCATGCTCCCGAAGGGTCACCAGGGCGAAGGGGGTGTAGGTCCCGGCGATGAGAAGAAAGATGCTGCAATGGTCGAAGATCCGCAGCACCTCTTTGGCCCTGGGGCTGGCAATGCTGTGGTAGACGGTGGACATCAGGTACAGGATTGTAAGAGATACCCCGTAGACAATGGAGCTGCCCAGCTTATAGGCATCCCCCTGAAGGGCGGAGGAGGCCACCAAAAGGGTCCCCCCGGCCACCGCGAAAAGGGCGCCCAATCCGTGGGTGACGGCGTTCATCACCTCTTCTCCGATGGTGTACCGTTTGGGGAAACCCCCGGAACGTGCCATGATATTTTCCATGGTTCTGCCTCCTTATCCCAGGGCGGGGGCGGTCCGGGGGAGCCGGGATCAGGGGGCCTTCCTGGCCATTTCTGCCAGGAACTCCTCCGCCCGCCGGAGCATCTCCTCCGGGTCCGTGACCCCCTGGGAAAGCCGCTCCATGGGGCAGAGGCCGTCCCCCGCCCGGTTGCGGATCGCCTCCGCCTTGATCTCACAGCCGGCTGGAATGCCGGCCTTTTCCAGTTCCGCCAGGGCGGATACGCTGATTACCTTGGCGTACAGTTCGGTGATCCCCGCCAGGACGGCCAAAAGGGCTGCGGCCCGCCCGATGACCTTGTCGGCCAGAGCGGCCTCCCGGGGCGGCTCCTTTCCAAAGCGGCGGCAATACTCCACCAGGGGTTTCACCCCCCGTTCCCGGGAGGTGAAGATCACCTCTCCGCCGCCGGCCACTACACAGGTGCAGCCGCCTTCCTCCAGGGTCCTTTTTGCCAGTTCCAAGCTGTTCATGGTTTTTCCTCCCGTTTTCCAAAGATGCTGACGAAGGTTATTATACTCCAAACGGCGGGGTTTCTTCAAGGGCCGCAGCAGGAAAAGGAAGGATGTGATTTTGAAAACTACATAAAATAATTTTTATCACCGTAACTTAATATTACCACAACTCCATCTGGAATGCAAGGGGAAATTTGGAGGGCAGAAAAAACCGGAGGAACGGGGTCAGCCCCGCCCTCCGGGTAAGATCATTCCAGGGGATAAAACTGCCACTTGCCGAAGCAGAGCCATTCGTTTTTGTCCAGCCGCCAGCCCTCCGGGGTCCGCACCGCCAGACAGCGGTACTGGCTCAGCTGCCGGTCGTCCTTCTCCCAGTAGACCAACACCTTTTTGCCGGTCAGCCGCTCTGCGTCCACCACCCGGCAGTCCTTATAGGGCGGCTCCCGGGAGTCCCGGAAGGCCACCCGCTGCTCCGGGTCCACCCCGTTGAAGCCGTGGGCCTTGCAGTAATCCAGATACCCCTGGGTGACAAAGCCGCTCCGCTCCCGCCGGGGGTCTTGGCTGGCGGCGAAGAAGGCCCGGACAAGCTCCATAGCCTCCCGGCAGACGGGGTCGTCGGTTGGGCCCGGCGTTTTCTTCCAGCCCTGGCGCTGGGCGGTCCGGAATCGGGCCAGGCCCTCCCGGTCGTGGTCGCAGAGTACGGTCAGCCCCAAATTCCCCGCCAAGGACAGCAGGCCCTCCCCGGTTACCGCCGTGCCGCTCACCGACAGGGTCTCCAGCTGGGGAAAGGCCGCCAGAGCTGCCATGTCCCCGTTTTGGATGCCGGTGCCCTCCAGGGAAAGGTTCCCCAGGGGGGAGCCCTCCGCCTGCCGGATCACCCTTCCGGTGCAGCCTGGGTTTCCCCCCAGGTTCAAAACCTCCAGGCTGTCCCCGCCCCGGAACCAGTTCAAAGCCTCATCGGAAAGGGCGCAGTCCCGAAGGCTCAGGCAGCGCAGATGGGACAGCTTCGCCAGGGGGTCCAAGGCCCCCGGATCAAAGCGGCAGCCCTGGAGGTCCACCGTGTGCAGCGTCTTTTCATGGGCCAGGAGGGGTTCCAGATCCCCGGGCCGGAAGCGGACCTTTTCGCAGGTGAACAGATCCAGCCGCTTAGGCCAGGGGATTTCCAGGTCCTCCGCCAGCCCCTCCTTCTGGTGCCGGATGGTGACGCTCCTTCCGGTGCAGCTGATGAAGGTCCGCCAGCTTGGCACAGGCTTTCCCATAGGGTCAGTCCTCCTCCCCGTAGGCCAGCTCCAGGTCGATGAAATGGACCACCAGCTGGCAGAGGTCCCCGGTTTGGTCATACCCCCAATAGACGGGGTAAATGCCGTCCCCAAAGCCGGACTGGAAAAGGGGCAGGTGGTAGTCGGTTCCGGGGATGACCCAGTTGAGCCAGTCGCCCGTCTCCCGCTGGTGTTCCGGATGGGCCCGGTAGTTTTCGGCAAAGAGGGCGGCCAGGTAGTCGGTGTAAAAGTTACCCTCCGGGTTTTCCTTTTCCCACCTGTCCAGGAAGGCCCGGAAGACGTCCCGGACCGCCTGGTCGCAGATGCACCCCAGCTCGGCGTCTACACCGAAACCAAAGTAGTCCCCGCCCTCGTCCAGGTCGGACAACACCTCTTTGCCGGTGAGGGCCTCGTAGAACTTCACCGCCCGGTTTTGGGAAAAGCAGAGGCGGACGGCGGCGTAGCGGTCGCAGTCCCCGTCCTCGTCGGCCTCCACCACCGAGATCTGGGTGCGGTAGGTCCCGGCGGGGGCGGTCTGGAGGTAGGGCTCCTCCCCGGGGAGGGCCAGGTAGACCAGGGGGTCCCGCACCAGCACCCGCCCTGTGGGGAGGGAACAGGGCCCGATGTCCATTACCGCCAGGGACTTTCCGGCGATCACCGGCTGTTCAAAGTATTCATTCAGATCCACCGGGGAAAGGGTCTTCTCCCGGTAAATTTCGTACTGCTCCAACCATTCCTTTGCAGGCATCATTGCTTCTCCTTTCTTTCGGTCAGTCCCACCAGAAGGACCAGACTGTGGCCCCCACCAGACTGGCGGCCAGCTTGGCCAGAGGGGAGTCTGCGTCTGTATCCAGGCTGTCGGGACAGAAAACGCTCTGCTCCTTGGCCAGTTCCCAGGCGGCCTCTGGACCGGCGGGGAAGGGGATGCGATACTCCAGGGTGCTGCTGGTGACCACCGCCGGTACTGCCCCGTACCGCTCCCGCCAGCGACGGGAAACGGACATCAGGGCAGGGGTATCCGGACAGCAGTTCCAGCCGCCAAAGGGAAGCCAGGCAAACACCTCCCAGGCCTTGGCGGTGGGGATCTCTGCCAGGAGAAGGGGCTGGGTCATTCCGGTGGCGAAGTTTTTGTACCCCCAAAAGGAGTGGCTGGGCTCCTCCGCCGGAAGGACCTCCGGAGCCGGGTCCTGGTTCCACGTTTGGACATAGGAAGGGCAAAAGGGAAGATAGCTTTCCAAGGTCTCCTTGAAATCGGGGAGAGGGGTTTCCAACACCTTTTGGCGGTACTGCCGCACCTGGGCCAGGTCAAATTGGTAAGAGTCCTCATCCTCCTCGTCACAGGCGTTCATCCGCAGGGCCTCCCAAAGGGTTTCGCTCACCGCTACCAGAACAGGAATGAAGCCCTCTCGGTCCCCGCGGGCCCTGGCCTCCTCCCAGGCGGCCAGAACGGCAGAAGGGTCCTTTTGGGCGGGGAAAAAGCGGCAGGGGCAGTCCAGGTAATCCATCATCACCTGGGCCAGGGGAGTGGGGACGCTGCTGTTTTTGTTTCCGTTCATCTGGTCAAACCTCCTTTGAGAGACAGAACCCCGCGCTTTCCAGGCGCCGGATCTTTTCCAGGTCCAGAAGGAAGGGGTGAAGGATGGGGTGTTGGAAGAAGCAGACCGGCCGCACCTGGGTGGGGGCGGCGTTGTTCCAGAGGCGGCCGGCTGCCCACCGCTCCGCCGCCTGGATGGCGGCTTCCTCCGCCCCCAGGTAGAGGTACCGCTGGATGGCCTGCTGGTGCCACATCTCGGTGAGGAGCCCACCCTTCAGCTCCTCGTAAAGGTCCAGGGCGTCCGCCGCCGTCCCGTACAGACAGCAGAGGTTCATCAGCTTCTGCCTGCCCGTCAGGGTGCCCCGGTCTTTGGGTGGGATGGAGGCCTCCAGCTCCTCCCGGGACTTGGGGGACTCCGGGCCGGCGTAATGAAGTTCCTTGTCATAGGGCAGGATCCCGGTTTCCAGATACTCCAGCATATACCCGGCATAGGTATACCCGGGGCTGCGGCTGTCCGCTTCCGGATTTTCCCGAAGGAGGCTTTCCCGTTCCCTGGTCAGGGCTGCCCTGGCCTCCTCCTCTCGACCCAGCTGCCGGGCGGAAAAGGCCAGAAGGGTCATCTGCTCCGCGCGAACATTGCTGTAGTACCACTCCCCAAGCCAGGGGAGAACAAAGAGGGTTCGGTCCAGGACGGTCTCCCAGTCCTGGCGAAAGGCGGCCACCTCCGCCTCTACAGCGGCAGCCTGGTGGGGGAACTTCTCCCGGAAGGCCGCCAGAGCCTTGGGGTCGGGTTCCCCGCCGTCCCGTATCACGGCGCAGAGGTCCCGGATCTTCTTGGGCAGCGTGACAACATCCATCGTGCCGCCCCCTTAGTAATCCAGAAGGATCGGCACCTGGTTTTCCTGGGAAAACCGCGCCGCCCGGTAGAGGATGGAGTAGGCGAACTTGGCCAGGGACAGGGTGTCGTAGGTGGTATGCACGGTGATCTGGTGCATCTTGCCGTCGGGGCCTATCTCACCGTCCGGGGGATAGCCCTCGGTGGTGGTCCAGGAGAGGATCTCGTCCTCCTCCGCCTTCCAAAGGAGTCTATTCAGCTCCTCCAGTTCGTAGAGGATCCCCCCGATAGTGCCGATGGTCACCGGGTTTCCCAGGGGGTTGGGACAGTCGAAGCAGAATCGATCCGGAAAGGGAAGCCACAGCTCCGCCCCGTTAAGGAGCCCCCACTTTCGCTCCTCCTGGGCTTTCTGGATGACAGGGAGGTCCCAGAGGTCATCCCCCCAGCCCTTCTCCACCGTGGGCGGGACCGTTTCCCCGGTGATGGCGCAGGCCGCCGTGAGGATGAGGGCCAGCCAGGCGTCCCAGTCCGGCTTGTCGGTGTAGTAGGGGGCTTCGTTGTTCTCCGGCCAGGAGGGGGATTCCACGCCGCTGTTTTTCAGAACGGCCAAGATGGAATCCCGCCATTCTTCCATAGAGGACCGGACCTCCTCCGGGTCGGGCTTTTCCTCCTGCTCCATGGGGCCGTCGGGGCCGATGCGGTTGTAGCTGTAGCCGTTTTCCTCCGCCCACTGCTGGGTCGAGGTTTTCCAATTCCGGGCATAGTACCGGGTCAGTGTCCCGGCGTAAAGATCCATTCCCATTTTATTGACACTCCTTTCTGTTGATAGGGTCACGCAACGCCGTGCCCCGTCCCCTCCCCCAGCTTTTCCAGCAGGACGGGGATGGGGACGGCAAGGGGTTCATACTGCAGCGTCTCCACCGAGAAGCCCCGGAGAAGCAGGTCCTTTTCATCGTCCCAGCCGTCGAAGATCAGGTCGTCGTATTTGTCGTAGCCAGGGTCCAGGATTTCGTGGAGCTCCAGCCACCGCTCCTGGGGGGTGAGGGGGTGGGTGAAGTCCAGGACGATGGTGGAGGTGGGACAGGCCCAGTAGCAGCCGGGGACCGCCAGCAGACCGCTTTCCCGGTGGTACTCCGCCCCGGTCCAAAGGAAGGTCTCCCGGAAGTCCGCCTGCTTTTCCGGCTCCGATTCCAGGGGGAGGTAGTGGCTGTCCCGCCCGGTTTCCAGTTCCAGGACACTGTAGCCGTACAGGTCACAGCGAAAGACCAGGTAACGGTTTCCGTTCCGGTGATGGATAAGCCGGCAGAAGTCGCCGCTGTCGTTGAGGTTCTGCCAACGGTAAAGGGCCTTCCCGTCCCCGTCCAAAAGGGTGTTTTCGCTGGCGTGGATCTGATACCGGCAGGAGGGCGGCATTCCGTTGTAATACCGTGTTTGGACAGTGAGACCGTCCTCCAGCCGGGTGGTCCGTTCCAGGCGGTCGCTGAGATAGTCGGGGGCAAAGACAGCGGAAAAGCACCGTCTTTGCTCCTGGTAGTGCAGGGTATCAAAGGCGTTCATCCTTATACTCCCTTCTGGGAAGAGGTCCCGAGTGCGAAGCCGAAGATTTTCTCCATTATATCCCACAGAGGCAGAAAAGTAAACAGACCTTATTCCCCCTTGACAGATGGCCTACAGTGTGTTATCATAAATTCAGCCTACAAGTTGTCGTCATAAAAGGAGGCCCCGCCAATGAACGCCCAAGTGTCTGATTCGGAACTGGAACTGATGAAGATCGTTTGGTCCCAGGGGGGAACAGCCCGGTACGCCCAAATTATGGAGGAACTGTCCCAAACAGGCCGCACCTGGCAGAAAAATACAGTCATCACCCTATTGTCCCGGCTGGTGGAAAAAGGGATGCTCCGCACCAGCAAGATCGGCAGGCGCAACGAATACAGCGCTCTGGTTTCGGAAGAGGACTACCAAACGGCTCAGACCCAAAACCTCCTGAACAAACTGTACGAGGGCAGCGCCAAAGGACTGGTCTCCACCCTTATCCAGCGGGATCTTCTCTCGGCAGAGGACTATGAGGAATTAAGAAGATTCTGGGAAAAGGGAGGGGAAACAAGATGAGGGAACTACTGAAAACCGTTTTGTCCCTTTCCCTGTCCGGCTCGGTCCTGATCCTCCTGCTGCTCGCCCTGGGCCCCTTGATCCAAACCCGCCTGGGCAAGGGGTGGCGGTATTACCTTTGGCTGGTGGTAGTGGCCCGGCTGCTTCTGCCCTTTGGTCCGGCGGAAAGCCCGGTGGGGAACCTGTTTCGCGGTGGGGAAAATCCCATCCCGGAAACCGCCGCCACCCAGGAGGACCATTGGACTGTACCCCCAAGAACAGATTCCCTCCCGGAACCGGTATCCCCCTCCGCTCAGGCGATAAAAGGGGAGAAGATTCTCTCCTATCTGTGGGTGGTGTGGCTGGGTGGCGCAGCGGCCCTCTTTCTTCGGAAGATCACCGTTTACCAGGATTTTGCCCGGTATATCAAGGCAGGAAAGGAGGATGTGACCGATGTGGCCCAGCTGGATCTCCTGGCCAAGACCGGGGAAGAGCTGGGGGTGGGCCGCCCGGTGGAGCTTTGGACCCACAGCCTCATCTCCTCCCCCTTGCTTCTGGGCCTTTTTCATCCTGCCATCGTTCTCCCTACGGCGGATCTTTCCCCGGCGGATCTTCGTTACACAGCCGCCCACGAACTGATTCATTACAAGCGGAAGGACCTGCTTTACAAATGGGTGGTGCAGGCGGCCCTCTGCGTCCACTGGTTCAACCCCCTGGTGTGGCTTATGGCTTGGGAAACCATCCGCGACTGTGAACTGTCCTGTGACGAGGCAGTGATGAAGCGCCTGACGCCGGAGGAGCGCCAGGGCTACGGCGACGCCCTTCTCCGGGCCATGGGGACCGGGGGAAACTATCAAAGCTCTCTGGCCTCGGTGACCCTGGCCGAAAGCGGCCAGCGGCTCAAGGAACGGCTGGGGGCTATCCTCTCCTTCCGGGGCACCACCCGGGGGATGGCGGCGGCTGCCGCCTGTCTGGCCGCCGTTCTGGTTCTGGGGGCCTGTGCCGCCGGGGCCTACCGGCCCGGGTCCGGGGAGCCGGGGGATCCTCACCCGGTGGCGGCCACGCCTGTCCCGGAAAGCCAGCCGAAGCCTGTCAACGAAACCGAGCCCGCTTCTCCCGCCGGGGAGGAACCCTCCGCCAACGAGGCAGAGCGTTGTTACCGGGAGGAGGACCTCCCCGGCTTTGCGGCGGCCTTTCCCCTCCTGGGGGAGACGGAGAAGGAGAAGGCTTTGGCCCGGTGCTATGATGACCGCAATATGGCCTATTTTTCTGCCGCAGCCAATCAGCTGAAGCAGGACAGCCCCCTGGTGAAACAGCTTGCGGAGCGGTCCTACCAGGACGGGCGGACCAACTTCTTCGCCGCCCTTACCTGGCAGATGGGAGAGGACACATTGGAAAGCTGGCTGGAACGGGCCAAGGAGGACAGCAGCGTCAGCTTTCAGATGACCATCCTGGGAGCCCTGGGCCGGGAGGAGGAGATGGAGGCCCTTCGGGCCCAGCTGGAGCAGGAGCGGCTGGAGGAGCTGCGGGCCTGGGGCATCACCAAGGAGGGGCGGCACTACTCCTACAAGGGGAAGCTGATCCGGGTCCTGGTGGAGGTGCAGCCCGACCGGTTCCAGACCACCACCCTGGAGACCAACCCCCAGGGAGAGGTGGACATCCAGGTCCTCCGGAACCGGGACGGGACCATCCGGGAGGTCTCCGAAATGCCCAGGGGTCAGCTGGACCAGTATTTCGGGGAAGACAAGGCGGAGAAGTACAAGGAGTCGGTGTCCCGGGAGCGGCTGGAGGAATATAAAAAGTGGGACATCACCGTGGAGGGCAAGGAGTACCGCTGGAATGGCCGGTTGGCCCGGATCTTCCTGGACCTGGAAGGGAATAACAGCTTCTACACCCTGGAGAAGAACCCCCAGGGGGAGGTGGACATCAAGGTCACCCGGAGGGGGGACGGCAGCATCCTTACCGTTACCGAGATGAGCGAAGCCGAGGCGGCGGAGCTTTTGGAGGACTGGGCCGACCCCGATGATGAGGAGGAGCCCGAGGTGAAAAACAACAGCCTGGAGATCCCCGGAGCCGACTGGCAGACCCAGGTTGTCCCGGTGGAGCTGGAGACCCTGGGCCCCGGGGAGTACGCCTGGCTGGGGAACTTCACCCTCCAAGAGGGGGATTGGGTCTCCTACCAGGTCGCCGCCAAGACCGGGGACTGGCTGACGGTGGGCTTCGCCAAAGAGGGAGAGACCGCCCCGGAGGTCACCTTTTATACCGTGTCCGACCCCGGCCTCCAGGTGGACAGCGGTTTTCTGATCTGGCAATCCCCGGCTCCGCCAGGGGAATACCTGCTGTTTGTCCAAGCGGGAGAGCAGCCCCTGGGCGGGGTCACCGGCAAGGTGGTCATCGTCAACGTTTTGGAAACCGAAAACTGAAAGGAGACAGAGAAGATGGAACCCATCACCGAAAGACTAGCCCCCATGGTACACCAGACCCCCGAAGCGGGGAACGCCTCCAAGGCGGAACCCAGAGAAACGGCCCCGGAGGCCGCCCCGTCCCCCCGGCCCGCCGGGGACCGCTATGAGCCCGAGGACCCCCAGGAGCCCATCGGCCTCTACCGGGTGGAGCGGGACGAGGAGGGGAACCCCAAGGTCCGGTTCGACGATCCGGAGGGCGGAAAGGAGACCCCTAAGCCGGAGGAATCCTCCCAGCCGGAGAAGGAAAAGAAGGGGAAGATTACCACCTGCGACACCAGCCGGGTGGACCGGGAGATCGAGAACCTGAAAAAGCGCCGGGAGCAGCTGAAACGCCAGTTGGAGGGGACCGCCGATCCCCAGAAGGCCCAGAAGCTGGAGCAGAAGCTGGCCCAGGTAGAGGCGGAGCTGACCCAAAAGGACAACGACGCCTACCGGCGGCAAAATGCGGTCTACTCTTGAACAAACGGCACAAGCAAAACCACCCGTTCCAAATCTTCTCCCGGCAAGGGAGGAATTGAAACGGGTGGTTTATTTTTACCGAACCTTATTTCACCGCGATAAGACGGCTCTCATTGGGGGCCAGGGTGAGACGCAGCGCGCCGTTTTCTATCGGGACGGCCTCGCCGGTCACCAGGTCGGCGCAGAATCCGCCCCCCACCGGCAGGCGGATGGAAAGGGATGCCTCCGCGTCGTCGTTGTTCACCGCCGCCACAACGCCCTCCTCCCCCAGGAGCCGGGCAAAGGCGTACTGGCGGTTGGTGAGGAGAAGTTCCTGGTAGCGGCCATGGACCAGGGCGGGCTGTTCCCTGCGGATGCGCCCCAGGGTTCGGATCCAGTCCAGAAGCCTCGGGTCGCTGGGATTTTCCAACGCCCTGGGAAGATCCACCGCCGGACGGAGGGGATCGTCGTTTCCCCCTTCCTTCCTGCCCTGGATCCCCCATTCCGACCCGTAGTAGATGGAGGGGATGCCGGGGAGGGTGAACAAAAGGGTATGCACCGGGTAGATGTGCCCCGGGACCTTCAGCTTGGAGGCGATGCGGTCCACGTCGTGGTTATCCACAAAGGAGTAGAGGCGCATTCCCCGGTAGATGCCGCCGTTCTGGTCAAACTCCCGGCGGATGGTGTGGGCGATCTCGAAGTAGTTGTGGTCATTGTGGCCGGAGTACAGGCCCTTGTGCAGCTCGTAGTTGGTCACGCTGTCCAGCTTGTCCGGGCCTACGAACCGGCTGTAATCCCCGTGGATCACCTCCCCCATGAGCCAGAAGTCCGGTTTCTTTTCGTCCACGCACCGGCGCATCTCCTGAAGGAAGGAAAGGTCCAGGCAGTCAGCGCAGTCCAGGCGGATGCCGTCGATGTCAAAGGCGTCAATCCAGAACCGGATGACCTCCAGGATGTAGTCCCGCACCCCCCGTTCCCAGTAGTTCAGGTTGGCCAGCTCAAAGCAGTTCCGCCAGGCCTCGTACCCGAAGCCGTCGTTGTAGGGGGAGTTCCACCCGAAGTTAAGGCCCTTGTACCAGGATTGGTAGGGGGAGTTCTGGCGGTTCTGCTGGATGTCCCGGAAGGCGAAAAACTCCCGGCCCGTGTGGTTGAACACCCCGTCCACCACCACGCGGATCCCCTTTTCATGGGCTGTCCGGACAAAGCGGGCAAAGTCCTCGTTGTCCCCCAGGCGGCGGTCCACCAGCCGGTAATCCCTGGTGTCATAGCCGTGGGAGGTGGACTCGAACAGCGGCCCGATGTAGACCGCCGTACACCCCAGGGAGGCGATATGTGCCAGCCAACCCTCCAGCTCCCCGAACCGGTGGGCGGTCTCCGTCCCTTCGTTCCTTCTGGGGGCCCCGGTCATGCCGATGGGGTACATATGATAAAATACCGCTTCCTCAAACCATTTTCCCAAAACGATCCTCTCCTTTACACAGGCTGCGCCCTCTTTTCCCACAGCGGAAAAAGAGGGGTTTTTGTTAGTATAGCAAAAATGCGGAAGAAATGCTACCGTTTCCTTTTTGACATTTACGCCGCGCTGGAATAACCGCCCTACGGTGAAGATCCCCCCGGTCCCGCCGGGGGGATTTCTACTGCCACAGGCAAAACAAGGGTTCCATCCCGCCCGGTTTTATGTTATACTGGAAGCCGTATGAAAAAACACAGAATAGGAGCCGATCATATGACAGAAAACCAGCGGCAGGAATTCCTGTCCCTCAAAAAGCGGATCCTGGACAGGAGCTTTGGGAAGCTTAACAGGATGCAGCGCCAGGCTGTCCAGACCCTCACCGGGCCGGTGCTGATCCTGGCCGGGGCAGGGAGCGGGAAAACCACTGTTCTCATCCAGCGCATCGCAAACCTGCTTCGCTTCGGTCTGGCCTGTGAGGGGGAGTTTATCCCCGACGGCCTCTCCGAGGAGGAGCTGGCCGTCCTCCGCCGCTGCGCCGCCGACGGCTCCTGCGCCGAAACCGCCGCTGACATCCTGGCGGTTCGCCGCCCCCGGCCCTGGAACGTCCTGGCCATCACCTTTACCAACAAGGCCGCAGGGGAGCTTCGGGAGCGGCTCCAGGACCTCCTGGGGGAGGAGGGACGGGATGTGGCCGCCGCCACCTTCCACTCCGCCTGCGCCCGCATCCTCCGCAGCGAGATCACCGCCCTGGGCTATGAGAGCAGCTTTACCATCTACGATACCGACGACAGCGTCCGGGTCCTCAAGGAGTGTATTTCCGAGCTGCACCTGGGTGAAAAAAGCTTTGCTCCAAAGGCTATGCTGGGGATCATCTCCTCCGCCAAGGACAAGCTTTGGTCCCCGGAAGACCTGGAACGGGAGATGGGAGACAACTACCTTTACCAAATCGCCGCCAAGGTCTACCAAAAGTATCAGAACAAGCTTCGGGCCGCCTCCGCCGTGGACTTTGACGACATCATCCTCCTTACAGTAAAGCTGTTCCAGCAGTTTCCCGACGTCCTGGAGAAGTACCGCAAACGGTACCGGTACATCATGGTGGACGAGTACCAGGACACCAACCACGCCCAGTACCTCCTGGTGAGTCTCCTGGCCGGGGGGCATGAAAACCTCTGCGTGGTGGGGGACGACGACCAGAGTATCTACAAATTCAGGGGAGCCACCATCGAAAACATCCTCTCCTTTGAGGAGCAGTTCCCTGCCGCCCGGGTCATCCGCCTGGAAGAAAACTACCGCTGCACCACCCGCATCCTGGACGCGGCCAATGGGGTCATCGCCAACAACCTCCAGCGCAAGGGCAAAACCCTTTGGACCCAGAACCCCCAGGGGGAGAAGATCACCCTCTACCGGGGGGCTGACGAGCAGCGGGAGGCCGCGTTTATTGCCGGGGCCGTCCAGAAGGCGGTGGAGGACCAGGGCCGCCGGTACGGGGACCACGCCGTCCTATACCGGATGAACGCCCAGTCCAACTCCATCGAGCAGGCATTCATCCGCTGGGGGATTCCTTACAAGGTCATCGGCGGGGTCCGCTTCTTTGAGCGGAAGGAGATCAAGGATGTGCTGGCTTACCTCAGCGTCCTGGAAAATCCCGCCGATACCCTGCGCCTGCGGCGGATCATCAACGAACCCAAGCGGGGCATCGGGGAGGCCACCGTCAACACCGCCGCGGAGATCGCCGAGACCCTGGGAATCTCCCTCTACGAGGTCCTTTGCACCGCCGGGGAGTACGCTCCCCTGGCAAAGAAGGCCGCAGCCCTGGAGAAGTTCGCCGCCATGATGGAGGGCCTGCGGGAACGGGTGGGGGAGGAGCCCCTGGAGGATACCCTGGATGTCCTCCTGGAGGAAAGCGGATACATCCGGGCCCTGGAGGAGAAGAACGACTTCGAGAGCCGGGGCCGTCTGGAGAACGTGGAGGAGCTGAAGACCACCGTCATCAAATATACCCAGGAGACCGAGAGCCCCAGCCTTTCCGGCTTTTTGGAGGAAATCGCCCTTTATACCGACCTGGACAATCTATCCCAGGAGGATGATGCGGTGGTGATGATGACCCTCCACTCGGCCAAGGGCCTGGAGTTCCCGGTGGTGTTTATCGCCGGAGTGGAGGAGGGCATCTTCCCCGGGATGAACGCCGTGATGGAGCCCGACCAGCTGGAAGAGGAACGGCGGCTGGCCTACGTGGGCATCACCCGGGCCAAGGAGCGGCTTTACCTCACCACCGCCGCCCAGCGGATGATCTTTGGCCGCACCGCCTACAACCGCCCCTCCCGCTTCGCCGGGGAGATCCCCAAAGACCTTTTGGAGGTGGAGGACGAGACGGTCCGCCGCTGTCCGGCCCAGACCGCCCTCCGGCCCGGGGCAAGGCCTCAGCCCCAGGCTCCCGCTGCCAAGCGGCCTTTGGCCCAGCACACCGCCCCGGCGGTCTTTGACCTGACGGCTGGGGAGCGGGTGAAGCACCGGGTGTTCGGCCTGGGGACCATCCTTTCTGTGACCCCCATGGGGGGGGACCACCTGGTGGAGGTGGCCTTTGACAAGGTGGGCACCAAGCGAATCATGGCGGCCTTCGCCAAGCTGGAAAGGAGCGGGGAATGAGCAAGTACAACCCCCTTTGGGAAGAACTGGGAAAGCGGGAGGGCCCCTCTCTCACCCTCACCTTTGAGGAGATCGAGGCGCTGGCCGGGGTCCCCCTGGACCACTCCTTCCTGCAATACAAGAAGGAGCTTGCCGCCTTCGGCTGGCAGGTAAAGAAAATTTCCATGAAGGGCCAGACCGTCCTCTTCCAGCGGACAGAAGGAGAAGCGATATGAGCGAACGGGATAAGCTCCACACCGGGGAGCTGTTTCTCCCCATGGATCCCTCGGTGCTGGAGGAGCAGCTGGTCCGCATGGATCTGTTGTGGGAGTACAACCAAACAAAGCCCTCCCAGCAGAAGGAGCGGGCCGCCCTCCTCAAAAGGATGCTGGCCGACTGTGGGGAGCAGGTCTACATCGAGGCCCCCTTCTACGCCAACTGGGGCGGCCATCACTGCCATTTTGGCAACGGCGTTTACGCCAACTACCACCTCACCTGCGTGGACGACACCCACATTTATGTAGGGGATTACACCATGTTCGGGCCCAACGTCACCGTGGCCACGGCGGGGCACCCCATCCTGCCGGAGCTGCGGGAAAAGGGCTACCAGTACAACGCCCCGGTCCATATCGGGAAACGGTGCTGGATCGGGGCCGGGGCCCTTATCATGCCCGGAGTGGCCATCGGGGACGACACCGTCATCGGGGCGGGGAGCGTGGTGACCAAGGACATTCCCGCCGGGGTGGTGGCGGTTGGAAACCCCTGCCGGATCCTCCGCCAGGTGGGGGACCGGGACCGGGAATTTTACTTTAAGGATCGAAAAATCGACTGGGAGGGCATTCGATGAGCGTCACCGTCCGAAGGGCCGGGGGAGTCCGACCGCCGGGAGATTGCAGGGGTCCTGGCTATCTCCGATCACACCGGCAGGGCCGCCAAGGTTGAGCCCAAGGCCCTGAGAAAACATCTGGGGCTGCCGCCCGGTCTCCTGGGGACTTTGGTCCTTCGGGAGGAGTTTGAAGGGATTTTCCGCAAAAATTTATCTGCGGTATCCCGGAAAGGAGCCAGTATGAATTTGACTATACGACCCGCCCGCCCTGAGGACGCCGCCGCCCTTTTGGACTACCTCCGGCAGATTGGCGGGGAGAGCGACAATCTCACCTTTGGGGCGGAGGGCCTCCCCGCCACCCTGGAAGAGGAGGAGGCCTTCCTCCGAGGGCAGGCCGCCCAGAGCCGAAGCGTGATGCTCCTGGCCTGGGAGGACGGGGAGCTTATTGGGGACGGGCACATCGAAGCCTTTTCCCGCCGGATGTCCCACCGGGCCGGCATCGGCATTACGGTGCGGAAAAAGGCCTGGGGCCAGGGGGTGGGGACCGCCATTATGGAGCGGCTTGTCGCCCACGCCCGGGACCACGGGGTGGAGATCATCGAATTGCAGGTGCGGAGCGACAACACCCGGGCCATCCGCCTTTACGAGAAGTTCGGCTTTGTCAAAATTGGCCGTTACCCCGGCTTTTTGAAGGTGAACGGGGTGAACGTGGACTGCGACCTGATGAATCTGTACCTGTAAGGAGGGCGTATGTTTCCTGTCATGTTCCTTGCCATGGGTCTGCTGCCCCTTCTCCTGGGGTTTCTTCTCAACTGGTATGTGATGA
Source organism: uncultured Angelakisella sp. (assembly GCA_910585535.1). Classification (GTDB taxonomy): domain Bacteria; phylum Bacillota; class Clostridia; order Oscillospirales; family Ruminococcaceae; genus Angelakisella. The sequence goes on from CAJUFK010000008.1 coordinate 29,421, forward strand.
ACCTTGCCGTGGTGACCCCGACCCTTCTGGGGGCGGCGGCCTCCCTGGCGGGGTGCGCCCTGGGGAGGAGAGGGGGCAGCGGTAATGGCTGACCTGAAGACCCTGGGCCTTGGCAAGACGATGGAAAAGAAGCTCCGGTCGGTGGGCATCGCCACGGCGGAACAGCTCCGGGAGACCGGCAGCCGGGAGGCGGTCTTACGCCTCAAGGCCCGGTATCCGGGGACCTGCGTGGTCATCCTCTACCACCTGGAAAGCGCCCTCCGGGGGGTGGCCATGGGGGAACTGGACCCGGCGGTCAAGGGGGAGCTGAAGGGCTGGTTCAGCCAGCTGTAGGGAGGATAGATAATGGAGCTGCACGACCGCATCGTCGCCGAACTGGAGGAGACAAGGTCCCTGGCCGCCCTCATCTGGCTGGTGGACCGGGGCCGGGAGGTGGAGTTTTCAGCAGAGGGAAAGGGGTATTTCCTCTCTCGAAGCAAGGCAGGGAAGTATGTATCCCTCTGGGAAAGCAAAACAGAGCAGAGTTTTGGCTCTGTGGAGGAACTGCTGGAAAGGGCCAAGGTATCCGGCCGCCCTTTTCTTGCCGCCTGGAAGGATGCCAGGATAGAAACGATTTTTTAGGAGGAAGACCCATGAAAGTAACCCTCATCGCCCACACCCCCGACCCGGAAAAGACGGTGGCCGCCGCCGCCAAGCTCTGCTACAGCCCCGCCGCCATCGACACGGTGATGGAGGGCCTCACCCCGGAAAAGACCGAGTCCTTCCTCCGGATGCTGGGGGAGCTGGGCCACGAAAGCCCCCTGGAACACGCCTCCTTCACCTTCGGCCTGGAGGGGGTCAGCCGGGCTTTTCTTGCCCAAATCACCCGGCACAGGATCGCTTCCTACAGCGTCCAAAGCCAGCGGTACGTGAAGGAGAGCCACTTTGACTACGTCCTGCCCCCCCAGATCGAAGCGGTCCCAGAGGCCAAAGAGGAGTTCCTTCGGGCCATGGAGAACGCCCAGGCATCCTATGAGAGGATCGCCGCCATCCTCACCGAACAGCGCAAGGCCGAGAACCTGGCCCGGGGGATGGAGGAGAAGGCCGCCGCCCGGGCCGCCGAAAAGACGGCCATCGAGGACGCCCGGTTCGTCCTGCCCAACGCCTGTGACACCAAGATGATGGTCACCATGAACGCCCGGGCTCTCCACAACTTCTTCCGCCACCGGTGCTGCAGCCGGGCCCAATGGGAGATCCGGGACTGCGCCCGGCAGATGCTGGAGCTGGTTCTGGAGGTGGCCCCCACCCTCTTCGCCCATGCGGGTCCTCCCTGTGTGGATGGAGCCTGCCCCGAGGGCAGAATGTCCTGCGGCAGGGCGTCAGAAATTCGGGCGGAATACCGAGCATTAAGGGAGAAGCGCCATGGCTGAGGGAAAGCTCATCGTCATCGAGGGACTGGACGGCAGCGGCAAGGCCACCCAGACCGGGCTCCTCTGCCGGAACCTGGCCGAGGAATGGGGGCACAGCTTCCGCCGGGTCTCTTTCCCGGACTACGACGACCCCAGCTCCGCCCTGGTGAAGCTGTACCTGGCCGGGGAACTGGGCGGTCTCTCGGAGGTGAACGCCTACGGCGCCTCCCTTTTCTACACGGTGGACCGATACGCCAGTTTCCTCCGCCATTGGGGGGAGGACTACCGGAAAGGTACCCTCATCGTGGCCGACCGGTACGCCACATCCAATGTGGCCCACCAGATGTCCAAGCTGCCAAGGGAGGAGTGGAACGGCTATCTCCGCTGGCTGGAGGAGACGGAATACCGGCGGGTGGGCATCCCCCGGCCCGATGGGGTGGTCTACCTGGATATGGCCCCGGAGACCTCCAAAAAGCTGCTGACCCACCGCTACCACGGGGACGAGAGCAAGAAGGACCTCCACGAGGCCGACTTCGCCTACCTGGTGAAGTGCCGGGAGGCTGCTTTGTACGGAGCGGAAAAGCTGGGCTGGACGGTGATCCGCTGCTGCGACGGCCAGAAGCCCTACCCTCCGGAGGAGATCGCCGGAAAGGTCTGGCAGGCGGTACAGCCGGTTTTGGAGGAGGGATAGACCATGACCAGAGGAAAGATCCCGGAGGTGCTGGCCCCCGCCGGGGATATGGAGCGGCTGGAGGCAGCCCTCCGGTACGGGGCGGACGCGGTCTACCTGGGGATGGACCGCTTTACCATGCGCTCCGCCCCCAAGAACTTTACCCCGGAACAGCTGGAAACAGCCTGTAAAAAGGCCCATGCCCAAGGGGCTCGGGTCTACTGCACCGTAAACACCCTCCTCAAGAACGAGGAGGTGGAGGGCCTTCCCGCCTTTCTCCACACCGCGGCGGACTGCGGCGTGGACGCTTTCATCGTGGCGGACATGGGGGCCCTGATGCTGGCCCGCCGGGAGGTTCCCCAGGTGGAGGTTCACATCTCCACCCAGGCGGGGGTGACCAACTACCTCACCGCCCGGGAGCTGTTCGCCCTGGGGGCCAAGCGGGTGGTGCTGGCCCGGGAACTGCCCCTCACGGAGATCGCCGGCATCCGCAAAAACACCCCCCCGGAGCTGGAACTGGAGGTCTTCGTCCACGGGGCCATGTGCGTCAGCTTTTCCGGGCGGTGCCTGCTGTCCAACTACTTCACCGGCCGGGACGGCAATCGGGGGGAGTGCGCCCAGCCCTGCCGCTGGCGGTACCATCTGGTGGAGGAGACCCGCCCCGGCCAGTATTTCCCCATCACCCAGGAGGAGAACGGCACCTACATCCTCAACGCCAAGGACCTCTGCCTGCTGCCCCACCTGGACAAGCTCCGGGACGCCGGGGTGGACAGCTTCAAGATCGAGGGCCGGGCAAAATCCGCCTACTATGTTGCGGTGGCCTCCAACGCCTACCGCTGCGCCGCCGACCTTCTCCGGGAGCCGGTCTACGACCCGCCTAAGTGGCTGCTGGAGGAGCCGGACAAGCTGAGCCACCGGCCCTACTCCACCGGCTTTTTGTTCGGCAGGCCGGAGGACGGCCAGAAGATCCCCGGGGGGTACATCCGCACCTGGGAGGCCGCCGGCATCGTGGAGGGCTGGGAGGACGGGCGGCTCCTCTGCTCCCAGCGGAACAAATTCCGCTTGGGAGATACCCTGGAGGCCCTTCTTCCCGGGAAGCCCCCGGTAAAGATCCCTGTCACCGACCTTCGGGACGGGGAAGGGGAGCCCATCCAGGCCACCCCCCACGCCACTATGGCCTTTTCCATCCCCTGGGGGGAGGCTCTGCCCAAGGGGACCATTCTGCGGTTTACGCCCGGGGAGGAGGCCCGGCCATGACCGACGCCTTTTTGGACCGGATCCCCGGCTGGTGGCATCACTTCGGCGTTGTCCTTCTGTTCCAATGCCGCCGGGTCACCGACCTGGAGACCTGGCTTCCCCGGTACGATGGGGAATTGATCCTCACCGACAAAGCTGGGGAGGTCCAGCTGCGCCTCACCCTTACGGACCTTCGGGGGGAGTGGGGGCTGGCGGTGGGGGAGACCATCTCCGGCCTGCAAATTCTGGACACCCGGGCCGACGGCTACGAGCAGGAAGCCCGATACCACGTCCGGGACTTCGAGAGCGGGGCCATCGACCTGTTCTGCCAGGACATCCGGGTGGATGTTTTGGAGGGAGCGGACCGGTATCCAAGCTGAAGGAGGGCGAAAGGGCACCGCCCGGCTCATCTGCCTGAGACCGGAAGATCCCCTGGCAGGAGTTTTTAGTTGCGTTTCCCGCCAGGAGGGTATATAATGGATTTGTAAAACATTGTCCTTTTGGGCAAGATAGAAGGAGGGAAAGTGAATGATAGAATTTTTTGCCGAAAATTGGCAGGCTCTGCTCTGGTTTTTGGCGGTTCTGGGCCTTTTGATTGTGGAGGTTGCAACCGTCCAGCTGGTGAGCGTCTGGTTTTGCCTGGGGGCGGTCGCCGCAACCATTGCGGCGGTTTGGGGCGCTTCGGGAACGGTGCAGCTGCTGGTATTCTTTGTGGTCTCGGCAGTGGCGCTGGCGGCCACCCGGCCCCTGGTAGGCAGGATTCTTCATTTCAAGCAGACGCCCACCAATGCCGACAGTATTATCGGGATGTCCGGCCCCGTGCTGGAATCCATCGATAATACCGCCCAGACTGGCCGGGTGCGGGTGAACAATCTGGACTGGGCCGCACGCTCGGCCAACGGGGCCCCCATTGCCAGCGGCGTTATCATTACCGTAGAGGCCATTGAAGGGGTCAAACTGATGGTTCGACCTGTAACAAAAACAGCGGAGAAGCCAGCGGGCGCCGCAGTTTGAATCACAGCAAGAAAGAGGAGGAATTTGTTATGGGACCTATCCTAGCGATTATTTTTGGAATCATCGTCATCGCCATTTTGGTGGCCAACGTCAAGATCGTTCCCCAGGCCCAGGTCTATGTCCTGGAGCGGCTGGGCGCCTACTATGCCACCTGGGAGAAGGGCATCCACTTTAAGATTCCTATTATCGACAAGATCGCAAAGAAGATCTCCCTCAAAGAGCAGGTGATGGACTTTGCCCCCCAGCCGGTGATTACCAAGGATAACGTGACCATGCAGATCGATACCATCGTTTTCTACCAGGTCACCGACGCCAAACTGTATACCTACGGTGTGGACCGGCCCATCCTGGCCATCGAAAGCCTTACCGCCACCACCCTGCGGAATATCATTGGCGATATGGAGCTGGATCACACCCTCACCTCCCGGGACATCATCAACAGCAAGATCACCGCCAGCCTGGACCAGGCCACCGATAAGTGGGGCATCAAGGTGAATCGGGTGGAACTGAAAAACATCGTTCCGCCCCGGGAGATCCAGGACGCCATGGAAAAGCAGATGAAGGCGGAACGGGAACGCCGGGAAGCTATCCTCAAGGCTGAAGGCGAAAAGCGTAGCAAGGTCCTGATGGCGGAAGGAAATAAGGAGTCCCAGATCCTCACCGCTGAGGCGGAAAAACAGGCCGCCATCCTTCGGGCCGAAGCGGTAAAGGAGCAGAAGATCCGGGAGGCCCAGGGTGAGGCAGAAGCCATCGAGATGATTAACCGCGCCACCGCCGATGCTCTGCGGCTCCTTAACGAGGCCTCTCCCACCGAGGCGGTGCTGACCCTGAAGGCCTACGAGGCTTTCATCAAGGCCGCCGACGGCAAGGCCACCAAGATTATCGTCCCCAGCAGCATCCAGGGAATGGCGGGTCTGGCGGCCTCCCTCAAGGAGATCATGGGCGAAAAGTAACAAAGAGCAAGAGAGCAAGGCCGGGCAGTGAACCGCTCCAGTAAAAAAGGACAATAGACAAAAGGCCCCCGATGTAGGATACTAACTACAAAGGGGGTTTTGTTATGGGGAAACGAGGATATACACAAGTCCAGAAAATGGAGGAAAAGGGAAAAGTCAGCGGAAAATAGAGGAAGAGCTTGGGTAAAAGGATCTCTATAACAGCAGTATCGCAGCCTACAAGACAGCCGCCCAGCAAACAGTGAACTTGGTACTGGACACAATTCACCTTGCTATGAAGGCTGAGAAAAAGAAGGTCTCCGGGAGACTGCAGCTCCACAGCGACCAGGGGTTCCGGTACACCTCTTGAGCATATTTCAATCTAACTAGAGAATACGGCATTACACCGTTCATGTCAAAACTGGGAAACTGCTAGGATAACACTATGGCTGAAAAATGCTTCTCTATCCTCAAAACCGAATGTATCTACCGCCCAAGAATCAAGTTTTTTCAGCAGGCTAGAGATCTGATTGACGATTTATTTATTTCTACAACCACGAGCGCATCCAGTTAAAGACGGGAGAAGCGCCGCTTGCACAGCGCTTCTCTGCGCATATTTCCGCCAGGTTTTCCAACTTCCAATCTCACCTTTCCCGCTTTCCCCTTGCCATTTTTCCCCAATTTGGCTATAATATTGACCATGAGACCATCCAAAATCAGCGGCATTTCCCCAGTCTCCGGCAGTCTACCTCAAAAACCATTCTATTTTTTCTCCATATTTCAGGTGATTATTGTCGAGTATGCACATAAATCCAGCTGAATATTTATCTGTTTTGCGAATTGCAGTAGGATTGTCGACAATATATAATATAATGCAAAGGAAGGAAATGAATCATGCCCGGTCCAAATCCAATCAGAAGCAATATTCAAGAACAAATCTATGAGATCCTTAAAGAGGACATCGTAAACGGAAAATTGGAACCTGGAAAGCAGATGAAAGAGCTGGAGCTTGTAGACCGCTTCCAGGTCAGCCGTTCCCCTATCCGTGAGGCTCTGCGCCGCCTGTGCGGGGATGGCCTGTTGGTCATCAAACCTAACTGCGGTATTTATGTCAATGTGTTTACCCCCAAGTACATCAACGATCTGCTGGAGATGCGCTCCCTGCTGGAAAGCCACGGGATGGAGCAGCTCATCGGCATCAAGCTGGATGAGGAAACCCGCCAGGAACTTGTCTCCCTGCGGCAGCGGATGCAGGACGCCTTGGACCATGGGGCCTCCCTCCAGGAACATATGGATCTGGATATGCTCCTGCACCAGCTTATTGTTAGCTTTAACCACAATGAATTTATGGCGGAGGTTGCCCAAAAGATTAGCCTCATCAGCAAAACCATGCAGCGGATCAGCCTCAGCAGCGGGAACCGCGCCGAGGAAAGCCAGCTTGAGCATCTGGAGATCATCGACCACCTGCTGGCCGGTCAAGTACAAAAGGCCATTAAATGCAATCAGGTCCATCTTTTCCATACCCAGGTCAGGGTTGAGGAGGAAATGTCCCGAAGTCTGTCAAAATGATTTCGTAAAACTGTGGGACGGCAGGCAAAAAGGCGGTTCCTCCCGGTAATGGCCTTCCTTGTGACTTTTCGGGCACCCAGCCCTGAAAAAGTATAAATATACAAAGAAAGAGGGTTCGTTCCATGAAGAAACTGTTCTGCCTGTTCTTAGCCGCTCTTGTTGTGGCCTCTTCTCTAGCCGGTTGCGGCGGATCCCCAGCAGCTTCTAATAATTCCAGCGGCGCCAGCACATCCGGAATTTCTGCCGCGCCCGCCGATTTCCCAAACAAATCCATCCGTGTCATTGTCCCTTTCGCGGCCGGCGGCAACACCGATCTCAACGCTCGTTCCATCGCCGATATTATTCAGCGCAACAACCTGCTGCCCCAGCCCATGGTGGTCACCAACATTGCCGGTTCTAACAGTATGGAGGGCCTCAACGCCCTGCGGACGGCGGATGCCGACGGCTATACCCTAATCTGCCAGAACACCTCTTATATGCTGGCGGGCAACGCTATGGGCACTGTCACCATCAATTACCCCGACATGGTCCCTGTGGCGGAGGTCTCCACCCAGCCCTGCGTAATTCTGGTCAGCGGCGACAGCCCCTTTAACACCGTCGATGATCTTCTGGAGTACGCCAAGGCCCATCCTGGGGAGCTGAATTTTGGCTTTGTTGGCTCTGGCTCCACCACCCACCTGGCCGCCGAGATCTTCATGGATAAAAGCGGAAGCAAGGGCCTTTTCAAAATGGTCTCCTACACCAGCGGCGCCGACGCCCTCACCGCCCAGCTGGGTGGGAACTGCGAGGTCCGCAGTTCCACCGCTGTCGACTGCGCCCGCTATGTTCAGTCCGGGGAACTGAAAGCCCTGGTGGTCACCTGTGAGAACGAAACCTTCCCGGACGTTCCTACCTTTACGAGCCTGGGCTACGAGACCGAGTTTGCTATCCGTCAAGGCTTCTTTGCCCCCAAGGGCACACCGGACGCTGTGGTGGAGATCCTCTACAAAGCCATTGCGGAGGCCTGCGCCGCAGAGGACTACGCCAGCTTTTGCGCCACAAACGCAATGAATGTCTCCGATCTTTCCGGCGCCGACTGGGTCCCCCTCCTGGATACCGACCAGACCTACATGAATGAGATTGTCAAAGGACTGTCCTAAGCGGAAAATTTATGTACACACCCGGCCGCCTGGATGGTTTCCGCCTCTCTGGGCGGCCGGCATCCATGTCATAACGGAGCTGCCGCTTTCATGGCGGGCTCAAACGGAGTGTAACTATGAGGAAATACGAAAACATCTTTCTGCTTTGCCTTTTAGCTGTCGCCGGGCTTGTCTTTGCCGGTTCCATGAACGTCAAGTCCTTCCTGCCGGAGCCTGTGACCGCCGCCAGTTACGGGATGCTGGTCAGCGGCCTGTTCGCCCTCTCCTGCGTCTGGAAACTCGTTCTAAACATCCGGGAGGTCTCCGCCGGAAAGGAGAGCAGGGCTATCAAAATCAGCTATCCCAAGCTGCTCATCGGGATGACCGCCTCCATCCTGCTATATTCTTTCGGGATCACAAAGGTGGGATATTTTACTTCCACCTTCCTCTTCCTCTTGGCTATGCTGCTGATGCTTTCCGAGGAGCGCAAACCCAAAGATATTGGAAAATTTGCTGCATTTTCCCTTGTATTTAACGTCGCGCTTTACTACCTGTTCCAGGTGATGAGCGTCTATATGCCAAACACACCTTTGATTTAAGGGGGGAACTTTCATGCTCCAATCGTTAATCGCCATTTTGACCACCTCGGCCCTGTTCTATATGCTCATTGGCGTTGTCCTGGGGCTGATCTTCGGGGCCATTCCGGGCCTAACTGCCACACTGGCCGTGGTCCTGCTCATTCCCATCACCTACACCATGGACGCCACCGCCGGTATGGCGACCCTGATTGGCGCCTATGTGGGCGGCATCTCCGGCGGTTTCGTCTCCGCCATCATGCTCAATATGCCCGGCACGCCGGCTTCGGTAGCCACCTGCTTTGACGGCTTTCCTCTTGCCCAGCAGGGCAAGGCCGGAAAGGCTCTGGGGGTCGGCATCGCCTCCTCCCTGGTGGGTTCTGTTATCGGCTGGCTCTGTTTGATCGTCCTGGCCCCGGTGCTTTCTAACATCGCCCTCTCCTTTGGCGCTTTTGAGTATTGTGCCGCTCTTCTCTTCGGCTTTACGGCGGTCATTACCTTGGGCGGAAAGTCCCCCATCAAGGGACTCATCTGCGCCCTGTTGGGGCTGACTTTAAGCCTGGTGGGTTATGACGCCATCGGCGGCATGAGCCGGGCCACCTACGGGACCGCCTTCCTTATGGGGGGCATCGCCTATATGCCCGCGCTCATCGGCCTCTTTGTGGTGTCCGAGATCTTCTCCCAGATCGAAAACATCCACGAACGCTATGTTGTCCCCAAGCAGGAGATCAAGGACATCTTTATGAGCCGCAAGGAACTGAAAGAATCCTTCCCCAACTTCATCCGTTCCAGCCTCATTGGTGTCGCCATCGGTATCCTTCCCGGTATCGGCGGAACCTTTGCCAACTTCGTCTGCTATGACCAGGCAAAAAAGGCTTCTAAGGATCCGGACAGCTTTGGCAAGGGCAACATCCAGGGCGTGGTCGCGGCCGAGGCCGGGAACAAGGGCACCATCGGCGGCGCACTGATCCCCTTTGTCTCCCTGGGGATCCCGGGGGATATGGTCACTGCGGCCCTCTTGGGCGGCCTGATGATTAAAGGCATCACCCCTGGCCCCCTCTTTGCTACTGAACAACCGGAGACCCTGTACGCCATCTACAATTCGGTGCTGGTGGCCAGTCTCCTGGTTGGAGCTATTATGCTGCTGGTAGGCATTCGGGTATTCCCGCTGGCCCTTCGCATCCCAAAGCATATCCTTCTTCCAGTAGTCCTTATCATGGCCCTGGTGGGTACCTACAATATGAATTTCAGCGTAAACGAGGTCTGGATCGCCGTTGTGATGGGTGTGATCGGTTTCCTAATGGGCAAGCTCCAGATGCCCAAAACGCCAATGATTATCACCATGATCCTGGGCCGCAGCTTTGAGGTTTACTTCCGCACCGCTATGACCTACAGCGGCGGAAGCTTTGTCCCCTTCCTCACCAGACCTTACGCCCTGCTCTTTGTTGTTATTACCATCGTAACCATCGCCGCCCCCTGTATCCAAAAGCTTCGCAAGGCCAAAAAGGCCGCAGCTTAATCAGTTGGGAGGAAAAAATATGGACCCTTTGATCTATCGCTATCCCTCCCGCCGTTCGGTCGTTTATGGCCAAAGGGGGATGGTCTGCACCTCCCAGCCCCTGGCCGCCCAGGCTGGGCTGGAGATCCTCAAACAGGGCGGCAACGCAGTAGATGCTGCCATCGCCACCGCCATCGCCATGACAGTTATGGAGCCGGTCTCCTGCGGGGTGGGGGGAGATGCCTTTGCCCTAGTCTGGATGAAGAATAAACTGTATGGTTTGAATGCCAGCGGCCCAGCCCCCAAGGGCGTCTCTGCCGAGGAGCTTCGCGCTGCCGGAAACGAAACAGTGCCTCTCCGGGGCTGGGCTCCCGTGACGGTCCCCGGCCAGCCCTCCGGCTGGATCAAGCTTTCCCGCCGGTTTGGCAAGCTGCCCTTTGCCGTTCTGTTTGGGCCTGCTATCCGCTACGCCCGGGAGGGCCATCCGGTGGCCCCGGTCATCTCCTGGCAGTGGAGCAACCAATACCGGCTGTTCAGCAAGTTCACCGATCCCTGCTTCGCCCATTGGGGAGAGACCTTTGCCCCCAAAGACCGCGCACCCCTAGCCGGTGAGATCTGGGGCTCCCCGGCCCTGGCGCGGACGTTGGAGGAACTAGCCCAAAGTGAGTGTGAGTCCTTCTACCGTGGCCCTCTGGCCGCAAAGATCGATGCTTTCTCCCGCCAGACCGGCGGTTGGCTTCGGGCGGAGGATCTGGCGGAGTATCACGCCCAGTGGGTGGAGCCCATCTCTGTCCGCTACAAGGGATACGACGTCTGGGAGATCCCGCCCAACGGCCATGGGCTTGTGGTCCTAATGGCCCTTAATATCCTCCGGAACGACACCTTTGCCTATCGGGATAACGCGGAGGCCTATCACCGCCAAATCGAAGCAATGAAGCTAGCCTTTGCCGACGGACAGCAGTATATCGCCGATCCGGCCTCCATGAGCCAATCGGTGGAAAGCCTGCTGGCCCCCTCCTACGCCGACGCCCGGCGGCGGACCATAGCCGATACCGCCGCTATGCCCCAGGCGGGCGACCCCTCCAGCGGAGGGACCATCTATCTCTGCACCGCCGACGGCGACGGCAATATGGTCTCCTATATCCAAAGCAACTACAAGGGCTTCGGTTCCGGCGTGGTTATCCCCGATACCGGCATCGCCCTCCATGACCGGGGAGCTAACTTTAACCTTACTCCAACCCACCCCAACTGCCTGGCCCCCGGAAAAAAGCCCTATCACACCATTATTCCCGGCTTCTTGAGCAAAAACGGGAATGCGGTGGGACCATTCGGCGTCATGGGCGCCTTTATGCAGCCCCAGGGCCAGGCCCAGGTAGTGATGAATACTGTGGATTTTCATTTGAATCCCCAGGAGGCCTTGGACGCCCCACGCTGGCAGTGGGTTGGCGGCATGAATATTGAAGTGGAGCGTGGCTTTCCCTATGCCATCACCGAGGAGCTGGTACGGAAAGGCCACACCATCAGGGTCGCCCCGGATTCCCTTTCCTTTGGCAGAGGGCAGATCATCTGGTGTAATGACCAAGGGGTCCTTATGGGGGCCACCGATCCTAGGGCCGATGGCTCTGTCGCTGCCTGGTAGCCACAATTCAGCAGGAAAGGACGATACGCACCCATGAAGATACAACTGCCCTACGGCCGCGGGGTTCTGGAGACGGAAATTCCAGACGCCCGGCTCCAGGCTGTCTTTCACAGCAGGCTGGACGAATACTGTCCCTCTTTGGGGGAGGCGGAGCTGGTCCGTCAGGCCATGGCTTCGCCGATTGGCAGTCCAACCCTCCGCCAGCTTGCCCAAGGGAAGCAGAAAATTACAATCATTGCCAGCGACCACACCCGGCCGGTCCCCAGCAGGATCATTCTCCCGCTGATGCTGGAGGAGATCCGCCAGGGGAATCCCCAGGCCGAGATCACCATCCTCATCGCTACCGGATGTCACCGGGAAACAACCCAGGCGGAGCTGGAAGCAAAATTTGGCCCGGAGATCCTGGCCAAAGAATATATCGAGATCCACGACTGCAACAACGAGGACAGCCTGGTCTTTCTGGATACCCTGCCCAGCGGCGGCAGGCTTATTGTCAACCGAACCGCAGCCCAGGCGGATCTTCTGGTTGCGGAAGGCTTTATCGAACCCCACTTTTTCGCTGGCTATTCCGGGGGACGGAAAAGTGTATTTCCTGGGGTTGCCTCCCGGATCAGTGTTCACGCCAATCACTGCTCGGCCTTTATCGCCCACCCCAAGGCCCGCTGTGGGATCCTGGACGGAAATCCCATCCACCGGGATATGCTTTTTGCGGCAAAACGAACCGGGCTGGCCTATATCGTCAACGTGGTTATCAACTCCCGAAAAGAGGTGGTGGCGGCCTTCGCCGGGGACTGTGACGCAGCCCACCGCCAGGGGACCGTGTTTTTAGACGCTATCTGCCGCAGCGCCCCTCAGCCGGCGGACATCGTGCTGACCAGCAACAACGGTTATCCCCTGGACCAGAACATCTACCAAGCGGTAAAGGGAATGACCACCGCTGAGGCCACCTGCCGGGATGGCGGCGTCATCATCCTGGCGGCTCAGTGCGAGGATGGTATTGGCGGAGATTCCTTCTATCAGCTGATGCGTTCGGCTTCCTCCCCCCAGGCGCTGCTGGAGCGTTTTCTTGCCCTCCCCCCGGAGGAAACCCTTCCCGACCAGTGGCAGGCCCAAATCTTCGCCCGCATCCTGTCCCACCACCCTGTCGTTTTTATCAGCGACGTACCGGACAAGGTCGTGGAGGCATTCCACATGACTCCCGCCCACAGCATCCAAGAAGCGTTGAGCAAGGCGGACCGGCTCCTGGGCCGGAACGATGGTCGGATTGTTGTCATCCCGGAGGGAATCTCCAATATCATTCGGTAAAAACCTCACCGCCCTCTCGGCTGCGGCTGAGAGGGCGGTCCTATCGCCAACAAGAGAGAAAAGGAGTCTCCGCTATGTCAGAACTGCTGCAAATGTATCTCCTATTCTTCCGGATGGGAGCGGTGACCTTCGGAGGCGGCTACGCCATGCTGCCCATCCTCCGGCGGGAGATCATCCAAAGCCGCCAGTGGATGGACGAGGAGACCATCATGGACTACTACGCCCTCAGCCAGGGCCTTCCCGGTATCATCGCCGTAAACGTGGCCGTCTTCATCGGCTACTACCGCAAAAAGGTCCCCGGGGCTCTGGCCGCCGCCCTGGGGGTGGTTTCCCCCTGCATCCTCATCATCACCGTCATCTACTACCTTCTCAGCGGATTCCAGGAGAATCCCTACGTCCGCCACGCCCTGGCCGGCATCTCGGTCTGCGTGGTGGCCCTGATCCTGGACGCCATCCTCAGTATGTGGAAGAAGGGGGTCAAGGACATCCCCTGCGTCCTCATCTGTTTGTTTGCCTTTGCGGTCAGCGCCTTCACCAGCTTCTCCCCCATCCTCCTGGTGATCTTCTGCGCCATTGTCGGCATCGGCGTCCGGACCTTCCTCACCGCCAAGAAAGGAGGGGCCGGAAAATGATCTACCTCCAGCTTTTCTGGGAGTTTCTGCAGATCGGCATCTTCGCCGTAGGGGGCGGGATGGCAACCATCCCCTTCCTTCAGCACCTGTCGGAATCCACCGGCTGGTTTCCGCCCTCCCTTATCACCGACATGGTGGCCATCTCGGAATCCACTCCGGGGCCCATTGGCATCAACATGGCCACCTACGTGGGCTGCGCCATCGCGGGTATCCCCGGGGGGATCATCGCCACCCTGGGGGAGGTGCTTCCCTCGGTGGTCATCGTCTCGGTGGTGTCCATGTACCTGACCAAGTTCCGTGGCAACAAGCTGGTGGACTCCGCCTTTTACGGCCTGCGGCCTGCGGTGACAGGGCTCATCGCCGCCGCCGGTCTCAGCGTGGCCCAGGTCGCCATGTTCCGCACCGAGCTGTACCAGCAGACCGGGGCCATCCTGGACCTTTTCGACCTGAAGAAGCTGGCCTTCTTCGTGCTGGTCTTTGCCGCCATCAAGAAGTTCAAGCTCCACCCCATCGCCTACATCGCCTGCGCGGCGGTGGTGGGGATCCTGCTGGGATTCTGACAGGAAGATCTATCGAACGGGCATTACGATTTTATGCTTCCCATATTGAAGTACCGCTCTCTTTGTAGTATGATTAAAGGCAAGGTCAGGACCGTTGCAGGCCTCCACGCCAAGCGGCAGATTCATTGGAAAAAGAGGAGCATAAATTGTTTGATAAAGCGATGAACAGCACCCTCAGTCAAGACATCGTAGCCCAGCTGAGTAAGATGATCCTGGAAGGGACATTCAAAAAGGGGCAGTTTCTCCCGTCGGAGGCGAAGCTTTGCGAACAGTTCGGCGTCAGCCGCACCCCCGTCCGCAGCGCCTTAAAAATCCTCAGTCAGCGAAAGATCATCGAGACCAAGCAGGGGCGTGGCTCGGTGGTCATTTCAGACAGCTTTCCTTATTTGAACGATGGCTTGCGGGCGAAGATCGCGGAATACGAAAGCAATTTCCAATATGCGGCATCCGTCCGGCGGATGCTGGAGCCCCAGATCGCTTTTCAGGCAGCCTGCACCCGGACGGAAAAGGATGTGGAGGATCTGGAGCGCATTCTGGAAATCTGTGTCTCTGAATTTTAAGAACCTATTCATAACCGAAGGATGCCGGATGGACGAGGTTTTTTCCCGTCAGACAAGGAGATTTTCCGCAGCCATACTGACGTATGGCAAGGGAAACCGACGCAGTATGGCGGGAAATAGACCGGCCAGACGGTGTGCAGCGGTTGTGAATACAGGTTCTTGTAAGCCATAAAGGCTGGACTGCGTTTTTGTGCCTTGCAGGACGGAAAATCCCTCGCCCCTCTGGTATCCCCCGGTTATGAATACAGCTTCTTAGTTCGGAAGCAGACATAAAAGGGCGGGAGGAGAACGCCTCATCACCTCCCGCCCTTCTATAAAAAGCAAAGCTCCTTTCACCCCGCACGGCACTCCTCAAACCCCTCCGCCTGGATGACAACATGGGCTTTTCCGCTGCGGTAGCGGAAAAGTGCGTAAGCCGCCAGGGCCGCCACCAAGCACAGGTTCCCAAGGAACACCGAAAGGGAAGTGGCGATGGCGCTGGCAATCAGCGTACCCACCTCGGTCAGGCCGCTTAACGTCAGGAGCAGATAGTATACCCCTTTGGGCAGATGCCATAGGGCGTTTGCCCACTGGCGGGGGAACCGGTTGGGAAGGTGAAAGGCCACCACCAACAGCAGCAGTCCGCTGATTCGCTGGGTCATCATTGTGTAGGCCACAAAGGTTTTCAGGCTGACCCCCAGGATCAGAGGGATGACGCAGATCAGCCACATGGCGGTGTATACGATCCAGGGACTGCCGTGGCGGTTGTTCCTGCCGATGCTCCGGGGCAGCCAGCCGTCCCGGATGGCCCCCAGCACCGGGGCGGAGATGGTGGACATACTGGCGTTGAGGTTGGAGCAGAGGGCCAGCACCGGCCCCAGAAGCAGGAAGAGGGGGAACAGCGCCCCGGGGAAGATCTGTCGGGCGGCGTAGGTCATGGGCTTCCCCGCCATCTCCCCAACGGGAAGGGTGTTGCCCGCCACAAAGGAGACCCCCACAAAGATCAGGGTCACAAGGCAGCTCCCGGCCAGGATGGCAAAGGGGATGTTCCGCTTGGAGTCCTTGGCCTCCCAGCTGAACCCGCAGAGGAGGGCCAGGGCCGACATGGGCTGGATGACCAGGGTAACCGCCAGCAGTACCCCCAGCCCGCCTCCTGTGTAATACTCCGGAGAGGTGACCGCGAAGGAGCCCGGCTGGAGTTTGGTTAGGCCAAAGGCGGTAAACAGGAGCAGCGTCCCCACCGTCACCGCCATCAGCGGCCGCTGCACCTTGGCCATGACTTTGACGCCGAAGAGGTTCACCACAAAGACGATGGTTATCAGCGCCACGCTGGTCCACCGGGGGGAAAGACCGGGGAAAACCGACTGTAGGTACTGACCCAGGGCACTGGCGCTGGTCCCCCGGCTCAGGAACATGGGGAGCCACCACAGGGCATAGATGCCCCCGGCCAGCGGCCCCAGAGTCATAGCGGCCATGGCGTAGTTCCCGCCTTTGTAACGGAACATACTGGTAAAGATCAGGGGCGGGATGACCCGGAGAAAGCCGCCGATGAGGGCGGCCAGAAGGTAGGCGACCCAGGCGGAACGCCCGGTTTGCTCGGTGGCCAGCCCAATGCTGGAAAAGATTCCCGACGCCGAACCGGCGGCAGCGATGGCCCAGGCAATCTTTGCCGTTCTGCCGGTGGGGCTTAAATGGGCAGCAACCCAATAATTTATATCCATGTTGTAATGACTCCCTTAATTGGCAGAACTTTCGGTGTATTCCTTTTTGGCCTCCACTTCGATATGGCCGAGCTTCAGGCACAGAAAACTGTAAACAAAGACCCCCACAGCCACTCCGAGCATGATCGCTTTCAGGTCATTGGAAATGAAGTAGAACACCGCCAGCACAAGGGAAGCAAAGCAGGAGATAAGGAGGAGGGTCTTGTACAGCCCGGCGGAGATCCTCATCGTGCGGTTGTCCCATTCCTTTTTGAAGCGGGTCGGGACGCTCAGGGCGTACAGATTGACGATGATCTTTACAATGGCGCCGGGGAAGAGGCAGATGGTGGCAACATCCCCCAGGTCCAGTCCCAGGAGGATGGGAACGGCACCCAGCAGGAAGAGGAGGATCAGAACATAGGTGGGTGTCCCCTTTGCGTTGGTCTTGTTCAGTACGGAGGGAAGCCAGCCGTCCCGGGAGCAGGCCATCAGGGGACGGTAGGCGGAGACGATGGCCTCCACCAGGGAGGTCCCCAGGGCAAAGAGAGCGCCGCCGATGATAAAGAACTTGGAAAGGGCGTTGGGCATCATCATCTCGGCAATGCTCCCCAGGTTCTTTCCGGCAATATCTGCATAGGGAAAGGCGTGGGTGGCGGCAAAGCCGATAAAGGCGTAGATCGCAGCTCCCACCAGGGCGGAGAGGCAGAAGGCCAGGGGGATGTTCCGGGTGGGCTTGTCGGCGCTCTTGCCCATGTTGACCACATACTGGAAGCCGTTGCAGGTGTAGGACATGAGGGCGATCGCCATTACAAGACCGGAAACGCCCTGGATCAGCATGGGCTCCCCAGCGTACACGCTGGGAGAGTAATGGAGCAAACCATAGACAACAAACAGAGCCAGGGCTATGTACCTGGGCGGCAGTTTTGTCACCGGCAAAAACACACAGCGCGCCAAGTCCCAGGATCACAATACCTACGATTTTGTTGTAGTTGGCAAGGACGGGGAAAAGCAGGGCCAGGTATTCGGCGATCGCCAGAGTTCCCACTGCCAGGGAGCCGGCTCTGAAAAGAACATCACGCCCCACATTGGCGCCGGAGATCAGCTTGGGGGCGATCAGGGAGTTGATCGCGTAGTCGCCGCCGTCCAGCTCAAAGATGTTGGTGAGCATGGGCAGGGAAACGGATTGCAGAACACACAGGAACATTGCCAGGAAGAGGGCGATCACGATGCCCCGCCCGGTAAAGGCGATCCCTACTCCCAGCAGGGCAAAGATACCAGAACCAACAATGCAGCCGACGCCAATAGAAATCAAGTCAAACAGATTCAGCTTTTTCTCCATGGATACACACCTCTTTTATTTGGTTTTTTCTTCCTTTTCGTACTCCCGGAAAGCCTTGGCGATCCGGTCCACGGCCTCCAGGACGGTGGCCTTGGGGGCGGTGACGCAGAGCCGCATAAAGCCTCCCCCCTGGTCCGGGTCGTGGGCTGCCCCCCGCTGGAGCGCCACGTTGGCCCGCTGGTTAATCAGCTCCATCAGCAGGGCCGTGCTGTAGCCGTACCCGGAAAAGTCCAGCCAGAGAACATAGCTGCCCTCTGGGATATAGGTCCGGACCTTGGGCAGCTTCTCCCGGATGGCCTCCACCACAGCGGCGATGGTGTCGTCCAGGTAGTCGTTGAGCTGGTCCACCCAGTCCTCACTCTCGTTGTAGGCAGCGATCATCCCCGCCAAAGCGAAGGCGGTGGGCATGGCGCTTTCGTAGCCCGCCTGGAACTTCTCCCGCAGGGCGGCGTTGGGGATGATGCTGTAGGCGCAGTGGAGCCCCATCAGGTTGAAGGTCTTATTGGTCCCGGAGACCATGATGATGTTGCTCAGGTCCTCCACCACGTCGATGATGGGAACGTGCTTCACTCCCTTACGGACGATGTCGCTGTGGATCTCGTCCGAGACCACCACCACGCCGTTCTTCCGGCAGACCTCGGCGATGCGGGCCAGTTCCTCCCGGGTCCAGACCCGGCCCACCGGGTTCTGGGGGGAGCAGAGGACAAAGACCTTGTTTTCGGGCTGGGCGCAGACCTGCTCCAGGCCCTCCCAGTCCATCTCGTACCGGCCGTTCTTGTAGAGCATCTGGCAGTTGGCCACATGGCGGCCGGTCTGCTGGATAACGCTGGTGAAATTGCGGTAGATGGGGCGGCAGAGGATGACCCCTTCCCCGGGCTGGGAAAAAGCAAGGATGGTCTGCTGCACCCCGTCCAGGGCCCCATTGGAGTGGACGATCCACTCTGGTTTGATTTCCACCCCGTGGCGGCGGTGATACCAGCCGATGATGGACGGCTTGTACTCCGGTGCGGAGGAGGCGGTGGTGTAGCCGAAGTTTTCAAAGTCCGCCACCCGGTGCATGGCCCTGGCGATGGCAGGGGCGCAGCGGAAGTCCATATCCGCCAGGTTCAGGCGGATGGTGTCCTTGTCCAGCCTGAGGTTGGGGGTGATGATGCGGAAAAAATCATCGTCGTCCCACTTCATGCTGTAAGTGCCGAAGCGTTTTACTGCGTGGTCAAAATCGTGCTTCATGGGATCCCTCCTCGTAGTCGATATTTTCAAAGCTTACCCTTCCCCTTTTTTCACCTCCTTCTGTTCCTTGGCGGGTGGAATAAGCTTTATATGATAAAGTAATTTTGTGAGAAACAAGCCGTCCTTTTTGATGGACAGCATGATTTTCAATTAGTTACTAAAATAAATTTAACAGTTATATTAGTAACTAAAATATATTGCAGAAAAAAGCCCCTGTCAAGACAGGGGCGGTATTTTCTCCATTATTACTAATCAGAATCCTTTGTTTTTGTGAACAATTGCCGAACAAGCTGCTCATAGCGGATGATCTTTTCCAACTCGGCATCAGAATAATCCGCCAGCGTCCTGCTGGCCCGTATATGTTCGCTTCGGTCAAAGGCGATATGGTCCGAGCAAAGGGTCTTACCCTTTTCGGTAAGGCTCACTGTGGTCTGCCGCCGGTCGTAGGGATTTTTTGCCCGGAGAACATAGCCCTTTTTCTCTAGCCGGATGACCATCTGGGTCACCGCTCCCTGGGTGACATTGAGGCGGGAGGCCATTTCGCTTATGGTGGGGCTGCCTTCCGGCCCTACCGCCACCACAAAGTGGACCTCCCGCATATACAGGCTATCGTCGGCGGCATATTTTCGTGGGATTTCCAAAAAGCTGTTCACTGCTGCCGCCGACAGGGTACACTCCCGCAGGATCTGCCTAATCAAGTCGATACGATCCACGCTGCTCGCTTCTTTCTTTTTTGTAATTCTTTCATCTGATCCTTCCCTTCGATTATACTTGGCCTGGGGGGTTCCGTCAAGGTGTTTTTGGTTTTGGGAGTGACCACAGATACTACGGCATAGAGAGTCTCCGGCTTTCGAGGGAAACACCTGTGTATCCATCTGTATTATATCTTGCAGTCTCTGGTGCTGTATCTACGATCCGTGGGTCTCATCCTTTCGAGCTTGCGGAGAAAGTGCAGGGAGTATTCCGGTTAGGTATTGGAGTGTTAGTCATGCGGTACAAAATATTCTGTTAGGTTACGGGGATATGAACTCCACTATGGGGGCGGCGCTTTTTGGGCAAACGGAGCCTAATCAAATCCCTCTTGCGGTGAAGAAGCCCTCATGGATGGCGTCGTAGATCTGCCGGACCTGGCGGCTGTCGCCAATGTTGTAGACCTCTGCCTCGGTCTCCCGCTCCAGCGCGTCGGCTAGGTCGTTTTGGGCGGTAAAGCCAGCTGCAATAACCACACTGTCAGCGGGAAGCTCAGTGTGATTGCCCCAGCGGTCCACCAGGACAGCAGTGTGGCCCTTTACTGCCTCCAGCCGCTTGCCGGTAAGGACCCGGATGCCTTTCTGGGCGATCTCGATGCTGTAGGCCTGACAGGCGCTACTGAAGGTCCCCAGGAACTGATCCGCCATCTCCACGATGGTGACCTCTTTTCCCTCACTGCAAAGCTCCAGGGCGGTCTCCGCGCCGGTGATGCCGCCGCCGATAACTACCGCCTTGTCCCCCTGGGCCTTGACCCGTTTGCCCAGATAGTCCATGGCGTAAAGGATAGTCTCGCTGTCCTTGCCGGGGATGTCCAGGATTCGGGTCTTGCCACCCACGGCGATGATGACCGCATCATAGTTTCCGGCTTTGATGACCGCCGGGGTGGCCTCCTCCTTGACAACTTTGACCCCCGCCTTTTCCAGCTGTACTTCATGGTAGTGGATCAGGCGGCGGATATTGGACTTGTGTTCCGGGGCGGAAGCCTCAAGCATCGCCCCGCCTATGGCTCGTTTTTCGTAGAGGGTGACGGAGTGGCCCCGCTTAGCAGCGGTGATAGCGGCCTCGCACCCGCCGGGGCCGCCGCCGATAACGGCCACCTGCTTCTTTTCCTCCGCCGGCTCCAGTTTCGGACACTCAAACTTGTAGAGAGAGGGGTTCACAGTGCAGTGGATAGGAGTGTGGGCCAGCAAGCCCTTGTCCAGACAGCCGATTAGGCAGTTGATGCAGGGACGGATGTCATCGGCGCGGCCTTCTCTGGCTTTTTTGGCCCAGGCAGGATCGGCCAGCTGGGAGCGGCCCAGGGCCACAAAGTCTCCGGCCCCCTCTTCCAGCAGCCGCTCGGCGTCCTCGGGAGAAAAAATGTTGTGGCCCACCAGCACGGGAATGTTCACGGCAGCCTTGATCATCTTGGCCATCTCCCCGTTAAAGGCGTTGGGCATCAGGAACTCCATGGCGGCGGTGGCATGGGTCCCGCCCATCATGTTCAAATGGGAGACACCCTCCCGCTCCAAAGCCTTGCAGACCTCGATTGTCTCGTCAATGCGGATGCCCTCCGGCTCCCAATCCTCCAGACTCAGCTTGACGCCAATAGGGTATCCGGGACCGCACTTTTTCTTCATGTCCCGAACGATCTCCAGCAGCAGGCGCATCCGGTTGTGGAGGGACCCGCCATACATATCGTTGCGCTGGTTGTCGTGGGGGGAAAGGAAGTTGGTGGGGATACAGCCTGCCGCGGCGTGGATCTCCACAATGTCGAAGCCGGCCTTTTTGCACCGCAGGGCGGCGTCGCCAAACTTACTCACCAGGTCATGGATCTCCGCCAGGGAAAGGGACCGGGGCACCGGGAACCCCATCTCGTACCAGGGCTCGAAGGTGATCTCCGAGGCGCCGCAGACATCTGCGCTGCCCACAAAGCCGGCGTCCCGACCGGGGTGTGCCAGCTGCATCCCAGCCACGGCCCCGTGTTCTTTAAGTGCCTCGGCCAGCAGGGATAAACCAGCGATGCTGCTGTCGTTATCCGCCCGCAGGCCGCAGGATGTCATGGGGATGGGGGTGGCGTTATCCATAAAGATCAGCCCGGCGCCGCCCTCTGCGGCCTCGGCATAAGCCTTGATCTGCCGGTCGGTAACTGTGCCATCGGGATTCCCCAAGTAGGTTCCCATAGAATTGCGGACGATCCGATTCTTGACAGTCACATTGCCAATATGGCCTTTTTCAAACAGCTTGGGATAATGTTGGTTCTTCATACTGCTCCGCCCTTTCTTTTTGGGGGCATCCAACGCCCCGTTATTCTTTTCACATTTAATATAGCGGAACACCGAAGCTGGGGCAAGCAACAAATATGGCTAAAAAGTTGCTTATGCGACAAAAGGCAGGTATAATGTTGCGTAGGAGGGATGTCCCATGTCACAGGACCTGCGTACCCAAAAGACAAGGACCGCCATAGAGGACAGCCTGATCCGGTTACTGCAGTGTTACCCATTCCAAGAGATCACGGTGCGGATGCTGATCGAGGACTGTCGGATAAACCGTTCCACCTTTTACCGCAACTACGAGGATAAGTATGCCCTTATCGCCCAGATAGCCCAGCGGCTACTGGACGAGTACAGGGCTGTCCTCCGACCGGAGTTCATCGTGGAGCAGGAGTTGGACGAGGAACGACTGCAGTCCTGTTTTCGTCCCCTGGTCCGGTTTTTTAGCGAAAACAGGGAGATGCTGTCGGTGATGCGGGCACGGGAGCTGCCGGTGGACCTTTTCGGGGATATGCTGGCCCTTTATGCCCAACGGCTGCTGGAGGTCCTGAAGCGACATTACTGCCTGAAGGAGCCGGACATCACCATGGCGGCCTATTTTTCCCGAATCATTGCTTCCAACATCCTCACCGCCATCCTCTGGTGGCACGAGGACGGCTCCAGAAAGGAGGAGCCTGAACTGCTTCAGCTGATCGCAACCACCGTCACCAAAGGAATCTTCCAGAGCATGGAACAGCAATTTCAGAAAGGATAAACACAAAACGCAGCGGGAGGCCCCTGGAAAAAGGGAGCCTCCCGCACTGCATCTGAGAACCTGTATTTAAGAATCTTTTCTTTGGGCCAAAACAATATCAACTGACACAAGCTTGCCATCTCGTTCCACAGAAACAGAAGCGGTATCCCCAGGCTTATATTCCGCCAGGAACGCAGATAACTCCTTGGAGGTCCGTACAACACGGTCGTTCATACTGATGATCCTATCGTTTACCTCCAGCTTCCCGTCGGAAGCTCCCCCTTCCTTGACAGACTGAATATATATGCCGGCTTCGCGGCGGTTCATCTGTGCAGCGACTGGATCGACTTCCGCAATGGTGATCTCCAGAACAGCATCGTTCCCGTTGCTCTCTGAGTTGGGAGCGGTATAACTGCCCTCATTGATTAGGGAAACTGCAATTTCCTGGGCCGTATTGATTGGGATGGCAAAACCCAGGCCCACTTGGTTTTCCCCGGAACTTTTTGCGTTGACAATGCCGATCAATTCCCCCTTTGCGTTGAACAGCCCGCCGCCAGAGTTTCCTGGGCTGACTGCCGCATTGGTTTGGAGGACATTCAAGGAAACGGTGTGGCTGCCGGCACCGAAGCCATAAGGATTGGCACCGTTTTCAACGGCAATGGAGATAGTCCGTGATGTGGCGCTGATAATACCGTCTGTTATGCTGCCGCTGAGAGTCCCGCCGGGGTTCCCTACGGCGTACACCGTTTCAGCAAGCTGTATCCTGTCGCTGTCCCCCGGTATTGCCGCCTGAAGCCCCTCAGCCTCAATTTTCAGCACGGCAATGTCCCCGTCTTCATAGCTGCCTGCAACAGAGGCCGGAAAATTTGTCCCGTCAGAGGTGGTGACCTGAATGGAATTGGCCCCGGAGACCACATGGGCACAGGTCAGGATATATCCGTCCTCGCTGATGATGACGCCGCTGCCTGCGCCGCCGGAAATCTGCGGACCAAACCAAAAGTGGTTTACCGTCATTTTTTCTGTGGTAATGGATACTACCGTGGGGCTGATGGCCTTGGCTACTTCTACTGCCGGCGCTCCGCCGCTTTCCTCCCCGGATATGGCGACCTTTTGAATGACTACTTTTTCCTCCGGCTGTGAATGGCCAAGGCGGGCGCCCAGGCAGCCGCAGAGCAGGGCAATTACGGCAGCCAGCAGCAGCGTCCAAAGGGTCCCGTGGGATCTTTTCTTTGGGGGATAAATGATGCTTTCTTCTGGTACATGGATCGGGTCCATTATGTACTCCTTTCTAAATGATAAATTCAGCCGCCCATATGAGCCGCCCCAAGGATCAGCTCCACACAGCGGTCGATCCCCAGCTTGCTGCTGTTCAGGCAGAGGTCATAATTTGCCGCCATCCCCCACGCCTGATCGGTGATATGCTTGTAGTAGCTGGAGCGCTTCCTGTCCCGCTCCTTCACATGACTTCTGGCAGCGTCAACGGCAACCCCATGCTCTGCGATGACACGGTTGGCCCGGTCAGGCAGTGCGCCGGTGATAAAAACGTGGAAGCAGTCCTCCCGCCCTTGCAGGATGTAGTCGGCGCACCGCCCCACAATGACGCAGGATTCCTTCTCCGCCAGCTCCTTGATCAGCTCGGTCTGATAGGCGTTGATCTGATCGGGCAGGGCCATATTCCCCCTCTGATTGGCGTTATAGGCCGAGTAGCCCCGCGATGAAACGCTGGTGAACAGGCTGCTGGCGGAGGAGTATTCCCCCTCCCGCCGCACTGTTTCCGCGGACAGCCCGCTGCGCTCCGCCACGATCTGCACCAGCTTCTTGTCGTAGAAGGGAATGCCCAGCCGTTCCGCCACGGTTTTCCCGATGGTATGGC